>NZ_CP030028.1:4362500-4695662 GCF_003586445.1 Bacillus sp. Y1
GGTGGCTGCTTCTAAGCCAACATCCTGGTTGTCTAAGCAACTCCACATCCTTTGCCACTTAACGTATACTTTGGGACCTTAGCTGGTGGTCTGGGCTGTTTCCCTTTCGACTACGGATCTTATCACTCGCAGTCTGACTCCCATGGATAAGTCTTTGGCATTCGGAGTTTGTCTGAATTCGGTAACCCGATGAGGGCCCCTAGTCCAAACAGTGCTCTACCTCCAAGACTCTTACTACATGAGGCTAGCCCTAAAGCTATTTCGGAGAGAACCAGCTATCTCCAAGTTCGATTGGAATTTCTCCGCTACCCACACCTCATCCCCGCACTTTTCAACGTGCGTGGGTTCGGGCCTCCATCCAGTGTTACCTGGACTTCACCCTGGACATGGGTAGATCACCTGGTTTCGGGTCTACGACCACATACTAAAGCGCCCTATTCAGACTCGCTTTCGCTACGGCTCCGTCTTCACAACTTAACCTCGCATGTAATCGTAACTCGCCGGTTCATTCTACAAAAGGCACGCTATCACCCATTAACGGGCTCTAACTACTTGTAGGCACACGGTTTCAGGATCTCTTTCACTCCCCTTCCGGGGTGCTTTTCACCTTTCCCTCACGGTACTGGTTCACTATCGGTCACTAGGGAGTATTTAGCCTTGGGAGATGGTCCTCCCTGCTTCCGACGGAATTTCACGTGTTCCGCCGTACTCAGGATCCACTCAAGAGGGAACGAAGTTTCAACTACAGGGTTGTTACCTTCTATGACTGACCTTTCCAGATCGATTCGTCTACTTCATTCCTTTGTAACTCCGTATAGAGTGTCCTACAACCCCAAGAGGCAAGCCTCTTGGTTTGGGCTAATCCCGTTTCGCTCGCCGCTACTCAGGGAATCGCGTTTGCTTTCTCTTCCTCCGGGTACTTAGATGTTTCAGTTCCCCGGGTCTGCCTTCAATACCCTATGTATTCAGGTAAAGATTCTATCCCATTACAGATAGAGGGTTTCCCCATTCGGAAATCTCCGGATCAAAGCTTACTTACAGCTCCCCGAAGCATATCGGTGTTAGTCCCGTCCTTCATCGGCTCCTAGTGCCAAGGCATCCACCGTGCGCCCTTTCTAACTTAACCTACGGTTAATAATGTTTCTTCTCATATAAGAGAGAAAACCTAAAATGGCGATACTCAGTTTCTTTCTTGACTTTTATACTTTATCTAGTTTTCAAAGAACAACTTGATGGAGGGTTACTTTGCTGTCGCAAATTAAGGAAGGTTATTTTTGCTTTCGCAAAAAAACCTTATTAAACCATCAAAACTGAACAAGAACAAATCGTCACGTCTGTATTTATGGCATGCTTCAGCTATTGCCTCGGCAAGCATATTTCCTTAGAAAGGAGGTGATCCAGCCGCACCTTCCGATACGGCTACCTTGTTACGACTTCACCCCAATCATCTGTCCCACCTTAGGCGGCTGGCTCCTTACGGTTACCCCACCGACTTCGGGTGTTACAAACTCTCGTGGTGTGACGGGCGGTGTGTACAAGGCCCGGGAACGTATTCACCGCGGCATGCTGATCCGCGATTACTAGCGATTCCAGCTTCATGTAGGCGAGTTGCAGCCTACAATCCGAACTGAGAGTGGTTTTATGGGATTGGCTCGACCTCGCGGTTTTGCTGCCCTTTGTACCACCCATTGTAGCACGTGTGTAGCCCAGGTCATAAGGGGCATGATGATTTGACGTCATCCCCACCTTCCTCCGGTTTGTCACCGGCAGTCACCTTAGAGTGCCCAACTGAATGCTGGCAACTAAGATCAAGGGTTGCGCTCGTTGCGGGACTTAACCCAACATCTCACGACACGAGCTGACGACAACCATGCACCACCTGTCACTTTTGTCCCCCGAAGGGGAACGCCCTATCTCTAGGGAAGGCAAAAGGATGTCAAGACCTGGTAAGGTTCTTCGCGTTGCTTCGAATTAAACCACATGCTCCACCGCTTGTGCGGGCCCCCGTCAATTCCTTTGAGTTTCAGCCTTGCGGCCGTACTCCCCAGGCGGAGTGCTTAATGCGTTTGCTGCAGCACTAAAGGGCGGAAACCCTCTAACACTTAGCACTCATCGTTTACGGCGTGGACTACCAGGGTATCTAATCCTGTTTGCTCCCCACGCTTTCGCGCCTCAGTGTCAGTTACAGGCCAAAGAGTCGCCTTCGCCACTGGTGTTCCTCCACATCTCTACGCATTTCACCGCTACACGTGGAATTCCACTCTTCTCTCCTGCACTCAAGTCTCCCAGTTTCCAATGACCCTCCCCGGTTGAGCCGGGGGCTTTCACATCAGACTTAAGAGACCACCTGCGCGCGCTTTACGCCCAATAATTCCGGACAACGCTTGCCACCTACGTATTACCGCGGCTGCTGGCACGTAGTTAGCCGTGGCTTTCTGGTTAGGTACCGTCAAGGTACCGGCAGTTACTCCGGTACTTGTTCTTCCCTAACAACAGAGTTTTACGATCCGAAAACCTTCATCACTCACGCGGCGTTGCTCCGTCAGACTTTCGTCCATTGCGGAAGATTCCCTACTGCTGCCTCCCGTAGGAGTCTGGGCCGTGTCTCAGTCCCAGTGTGGCCGATCACCCTCTCAGGTCGGCTACGCATCGTCGCCTTGGTGAGCCGTTACCTCACCAACTAGCTAATGCGCCGCGGGCCCATCTATGAGTGATAGCCGAAACCATCTTTCAGCTTTTCTACATGTGTAGAAAAGAATTATCCGGTATTAGCCCCGGTTTCCCGGAGTTATCCCAGTCTCATAGGCAGGTTGCCCACGTGTTACTCACCCGTCCGCCGCTAACAAGGAGGAAGCAAGCTTCCTCCAAGTCCGCTCGACTTGCATGTATTAGGCACGCCGCCAGCGTTCGTCCTGAGCCAGGATCAAACTCTCCAATAAAGAGTAAGATTAGCTCTTAAAAGTTAAAACTTTGAATTAACGTTGACGTTTGTTGTCTTGTTCAGTTTTCAAGGTTCAATTAAGCACTTGATTATCATACTGTATCTTTTCACCGTTGTCAACTTCTACGAAAAACTTTTTTGAACGTTATTTTCAAGTCGTTGTTGTCGGCTACATGTATTACTATATCACCTTAATTCGTAGAAGTCAACTTCTGTTTTCGAATTAATTTTTATATTTCCTCATTAACTAATAAACTCTTAATAAGGACGGATTCTCATTTTACAAAATACATATAAATAATGCAATAGTTTTATTAATAAAAAACGACTGCTCCTTTAGATAAAGGGTTCCGTTTTGAAGTGCTTTTCTTAAAATACGTGCCGAAATGACAGTCGTATTGACATCGTTATTGGTATATAAAAACGTTATTTATATAAGACCTCACTTACCTGTGATATGGTTCACCGTAATGTATCAAAATGAGGTTTTCTTGGATTTTTGAGATAAAAATCACTCCTTTATAAATAAGATGTCTTGTTCTTAATCAAGTAACTATCAAAATAAGCGGAGAATTTCCGGTTAGATGCCGAATGGAGTTCGTTTCGGGGTAAATAAGGGGAGGTTTTCCGCTTATGCTAAGCAAAATCTCCTATTTTCGATGTTTTCGAGCCAATAGTCGGAATCTCTCCGTTTATTTAAGCTTTTTTTCATCATCATTACTAATTAAGCGGAATTTTTCCGTCTATTTATTAGCTCGGGTGTTAACCTGATCCGGCCAACCGTTAAGTGTGCGGGCCAAGTGGGATTTCGTAGAAACGTTAACAAATAAAGAAAAGACGTATGCCAATTCATACGTCTTTTCTTGTGTATTTAATAAGAAAGTACCCGAAAACGGAACCCTTTATCCTTTAGTACAGTCGTTACCCGGTATTATCTCTTGTTAAACTCGTTTGGATTTGGACCTTTGCGTCGGTTACGATTGATTCCATTGATTTGGTCCATTTCCTGTGCGGAAAGCTCAAAATCAAATACATCAATGTTTTCTTGAATTCTAGATGGTGTTACAGACTTAGGTATAACGATTGAATTATTTTGTAAATGCCATCTTAAAACAACTTGAGCAGGCGTCTTACTATGTGATTCAGCTAGTTTGATAATCACATCATCTTTTAGAACTTCTCCACCTTGATCAAGGGGACTCCACGCTTCTACAAAAATATCATGCTTAGCGCAAAATTCTTTCAATTCGTTTTGTGCTAAATATGGATGACATTCGATTTGATTTAAGACCGGCTTAACTTCACATTCGTTAAGAAGTCTCTCTAAATGCTCAATTTCAAAGTTACATACACCAATGGCTTTTACTTTGCCATCGTGATATAGCTTTTCCATCGCCTTAAACGTTTCAACATATGTATCGTACTCTGGTGTTGGCCAGTGAATTAAGTATAAATCGATATAATCAAGACCTAACTTTTTTAGACTTAATTCAAAAGCTTGTATTGTGCTTTCGTAACCTTGGTCACTATTCCAAACCTTCGTTGTAATGAATAAATCTTCGCGAGGTACGTTGGATTCTTTAATCGCTTTTCCTACACCCTCTTCGTTTCCATAGATCATAGCTGTATCGATGGAACGGTAACCCGCTTCAATTGCCGCAGTTACTGCAGCTGTCGCCTCGTCATCTTTTACTTGCCAGACGCCGAAACCAAGCTGTGGCATTTCTACTCCGTTGTTCAACGTTACAAAGTTCATATTCATTCTCCTTTTTCGAAAGATTTACTTGATAACCTTGGAAGAAATTGTTTTCCTTGTTAATTTTAATAAAGATAGCCTTAAATGAAAAGTTAAACGCTTCCGGATAATAGTTTTATCTAAGCGCACCTTTTTATCCACTGTATTCGTATGCACAAACAGAGAAAAAACTGTAGACAGCCATCTACAGTTTTCACCATTATAACATTACACTTAGTTCATTATTTTCTGGAACCTGCTCTTCCATTTTATTATCTTTGGGAAGCTTTTCAATTTTAAATCCTGTATACGCGTAAATAATCGCTACAATGGGGCTGATAATACAAAGCAATGCATACGGTGCATATTGAAAGGTAGATACTCCAAGAGTGGCGGTCATAAATGCACCACATGTATTCCAAGGAACAAGTGGAGAGGTCATTGTCCCCGCATCTTCTAGCGTTCGAGATAAGTTCTTTGGATGGAGTTCGCGCTTACGGTAAGCTGTTAAGTACATTCTTCCAGGCAGTAAAATTGATAAGTACTGATCACAGGCGACAATGTTAGCAGTGATACAGGTTGCTACCGTTGTTGTTATTAAACTGCCTGTTGATTTCGCCATTTTTAATAAGCTTGTCACAATCGTATTCATGATTCCACTCGTTTCTAAAATTCCCCCGAAACTCATCGCAATCATAACAAGTGATACGGTGTACATCATCGCTTCCGTTCCACCATTGTTAAGCAAATTATCTAATACTTCATTTCCAGTCTCCATTTCAAAGCCGTATACCATAATGGATAAAACACTGCCGATTGTTTCTCCCTGAACTACGATGGCTACGCCCCCACCTAGAATCGACCCTATGACAAGTCCGGGAATTGCCGGTGTTTTCATAGCAATGATCCCAAGAACAATAACTGGAATAAGAAGTAACCACGGACTGATAATGAAAATATCCGCTAACTCTTGTTGAAGTGTAGCAATGTCACTCACACCAGATCCTTTACCTTTGAACGTAAGGCCGATAAAAAAATAAATGACAACTGACAGAACAAGTGCTGGTATCGTCGTATAGAGCATATGACGAATATGGTCAAATAGTTGAACACCTGTGATTCCAGGTGCCATATTCGTTGTTTCTGACAGAGGAGAGATTTTATCTCCAAAGTAGCATCCAGAAATGACAGCCCCTGCCACCATAGCAGGATTTATGCCTAATCCAATTCCCACACCCATAATGGCAATCCCTATCGTACCAGCTGCTGTCCATGCATTCCCCGAAGCAATCGCTACTACGCTACAAATGATGGCAGCAGCAGGAAGAAAATAGGTGGGCGATAAAATATCTAATCCATAATAAATCATGGTCGGAACAATTCCACCAGCTAACCATGTTCCAATAATGGTTCCAATTATCATTAAAATAAGTAACGCTTGAAGTGCCAGAGAGACGGCTTTGATAATACCTTGTTCAAGCTCTCGCCAAGTATATCCTAAATATATAGATACTAGTGATGCCACTGTGGCGCTGAGCAAGAGCGGAATATGCGGATCCGCTTCAAACATGAAAATTCCTGTAAATAAAAATACAATCATGGCTCCGATCGGGATCAAGGCAACTGCTAGTGAAGGCTGTTTCTTTTCTTTCATTATCATCCCTCTTTCAATAAAAAATAGATTCCTATTTTTCTTATTGCAATTTTCGTGCCAGATGTAATATTCTTAATTTTCTGTAATATAATCATTTTTTCCTGCCTAATAAGAAATCAGTTCTGCATAATCCATTCAATTTTGCATAATTTACTTTTTAACATGAAAAAACCTGGTTCCAGATAGAACCAGGTTTTTGATCATGCTTTATATATTTAGTCCAATCGAAATATATTTTACTTCTAAAAACTCTTCTAGTCCGTGATGACCGCCTTCTCGACCTAAACCACTTTCTTTATATCCTCCAAAGGGAGCTTGTGCCGTTGATGGAAGTCCATCATTTAAGCCGATAATTCCGTATTCAAGTTCCTCACTTATTCGGAAGGCACGACTTAAATTTTCAGTAAACACATAAGCAGCTAAGCCGTAAACGGTATTATTGGCTCTCGCAATCACTTCTTCTTCTGTTTGAAAAGTAGCAATTGCGGCTAAAGGGCCAAATATTTCTTCATCCACGCACATCATTTGATCATTTACATTTGTAAGAATCGTAGGTGGAAAGAAAAATCCTTCTTCCCCATCTTTCTTATCTCCTTGATACACGATCTTTCCACCTTTATGAATCGCATCGTCAAGGATTTCATTTACTTTATTTACAGCTGGTTGGTCAATTAGCGGTCCAATATCAATTCCTTCTTCCATACCGTTACCGATTTTGAGCTTGCTTAGTTCATTTTTAAAAAGCTCAACAAATGGCTCGAGGATTCTTTCTTGGACGTAGATACGGTTCGTACAAATACATGTTTGTCCGGCATTACGAAACTTCGAGGCCAATAGTCCCTTGGCTGCTTTCTCTAAGTCTGCATCGTCCATGACGATAAAAGGTGCATTTCCGCCTAATTCTAGCGAAATCTTCTTCACCGTATCAGCAGCACCTCTCATGAGTACCTTCCCAACTTCAGTGGAACCCGTAAAGGTAAGCTTACGAACGCGTGAATCCTTTAACCAAGCATCACCAATTTCTTTTGATTTTCCGGTTACTACGTTAAACACACCAGCTGGAATGCCTGCTTTTTCTGCTAACTCTGCTAGTTTCAGAGCAGTTAGAGGCGTTTGCTGAGCTGGTTTCACCACCACCGTACAGCCAGCAGCAAGAGCAGGGGCTACCTTTCTCGTAATCATGGCAGCTGGAAAATTCCATGGAGTAATCGCTGCAACAACCCCAACCGGTTCTTTTCTAATTAAAATACGCTTATTTGGATGTGTAGCCGGAATCGTTTCTCCATAGATTCTCTTTCCTTCTTCCGCATACCAAGAGAGAAAACTATTGGCATAATTCACTTCACCGATTGCCTCACTTACGGGCTTTCCTTGCTCCAATGTCATCACTGTACCAATTTCCACTTTATGCTGATCAATAAGGTGGAACCATTTCATAAGCAACTGACCGCGTTCGTCTGCCGTTTTTTTGGACCAAGTTTTAAAAGCCATATGCGCGGCATCTACCGCTGCCTTTGCTTCTAGCGTGCCGCCATTCGGAATCATCCCAATCACTTCATTGGTTGCAGGGTTCATAACATTGATGAAAGCCTCGCACTCGTCACCGATCCATTGACCATTAATATACATTTTGTATAACTGCTTTTTTTGAAAAGCGATATTCGAACTCATTGGCTGACCTCTCTTTATATATATTGGGGAGATAATACAGCTTCTAAGGATTCTTCTAAGATCAACAATCCTTCTTGAAGCTGATCATCTGAAATCGTTAAAGGCATTAATAGTCGAATCACATTCCCAAATATCCCTGCGCTAAGTAACAGCAACCCTCTATTGTTGGCCTCTCGAATAATACTACCAACTAGTTCTTTATCTGGCTGTTTAGAAGTCTTATCCTTTACAATTTCAAACGCACACATCGCTCCTAACCCACGGATGCCATCCACTTGCTCAAATCGATCGGACCATTGTTGAAACTTGTTCATTACTAATCTACCAATCCGTTCCGCTCTTGCATTCAATTGTTCTTCTTCTATTATATCTAGGACAGCGAGAGCAGCTTGACACCCTAGCGGACTCCCCGCATATGTTCCACCAATTTCTCCTGGCTGGCTTACATTCATAATCTCTTCTCGGCCAATCACTCCACTAATTGGAACACCAGCTGCCATAGACTTTGAGATCGTTAAAAGATCTGGCTCTACGCCAAAATGCTCAATCGCAAAGTAACGGCCCGTTCGCCCAAAGCCGGTTTGAATTTCATCTGCAATAAATAATATTCCGTGTTCTTTACAAATAGTATAAACACATTGCACAAATTCCCGATTAGGAACAATAAAGCCTCCTTCTCCTTGCACCGGCTCCATAACTACTGCCGCAATCGTTTCTGGAGCGACCTCTGCAAGAAGAAATTGCTCAAACTGCTGAATCATGTATTCAGTATACTGCTCTTCATTCATTCCATTTGGCTTCCGATATTCATATGGATATGGAGCTTTATATACCTCAGGAGCAAATGGTCCAAATCCATATTTATATGGCTTCACTTTGCTTGTCATCGTCATCGTCATTAACGTTCGTCCATGAAAACCTCTCGTAAACGACACAATTCCTTGTCTTTTCGTATATTTTCTAGCAATCTTCACTGCATTTTCAACAGCTTCTGCACCACTGTTAAAAAATGCAGCCTGTTTTGGAAAAATACCTGGAGCGAGCTTAGTTAATTTTTCCGCCAACTTGATATAAGATTCGTACATCATGACATTAAATCCGGTATGAACAAACTGATCCGCTTGATCCTTTATAGCCTGAACAACCTTCGGGTGGGAATGGCCAACATTGAGGGTCCCTATAGCACCAGCAAAGTCGATAAATATATTGCCATCAACATCCTCCACCAAGGCTCCCTCTGCCTTAAGAACAAATGCAGTACAATTATTACTAATTCCTTGTGGAACGACTTTTTCCCTTCTATCTAATAACTCCTTTGATCGTGGTCCAGGGATGGACGTTTTGATTTGAACAAACTGTTTCATTGATCCGACACCTTCCTTAAAGGAAAAAGGAGGCTCCCCTCCTTTTCCACGTCTATATTTTTTAGCGAATGGTTTGTAGAACCTCTTTAAAGGTTTGTATAACTGTATTTACTTCGTCGTATTTAATCGTTAGTGGAGGTTCAATTCGAATGGTTTTTGAGTTTACTAGAGTTCCAGCAACAAGAATTCCTCGTTCAAACATGCCTTTCGAGACTTCCCAGCCAATTTCATCACGTTCAAATTCGATTCCGATCATCAAGCCCTGGCCTCGAATTTCCATTACTAGATCTTCATGACCTTCGGCAGCATCTTTTAATCCTTGTAAGAAATATTCTCCTACCTCTGCAGCACGAGCTGGTAAGTTCTCTTCTAACAGAACGTCAATCGTTGCAATGGCAGCCGCACATGCAAGTGGGTTTCCACCAAATGTAGTTGTATGCATGAACGGATTATCAAACCAGCTTTTAAACACCTTTTCTTTTGCGACGATGGCACCTGCTGGCATCACACCACCACCAAAGGCTTTGGCAAGACAAAGAATATCAGGAACCACTTGATACAAGTCCGATGCGAACATTTTCCCTGTACGCCCCATACCTGTTTGTACTTCATCAAAGATTAATAATGCATCGTATTGGTTGCACAACTCACGAACCTGTTTTAGATAACCTTCAGGTGGAAGAATGATTCCACCTTCCCCCTGAATCGGCTCTAAAAGTACCGCAGCAACATCTTCACCAACAAGTGCACAGGTTTCAAATGTTTTTCTCATCATATCAATGTCACCAAACGGGACATGTCGAAAGCCTGGTATCAAAGGTAAGAATGGTTTACGGAACACTCCTTTGGCTGTACCTGAAAGCGATCCGAGACTTTTCCCATGGAAAGCACGAGTAGTAGAAATAAAGGTGGTTCTATCGCTATACATTTTGGCAAGTTTCAAAGCAGCCTCTACACTTTCCGTTCCACTATTAGTAAAGAAAGAATACTTTAAATCTCCTGGAGTAATATCTGCTAATATTTTCGCCAACATTGCACGGAGGGGATCTAATAAATCTTGGCTGTGCAGTGCTTGACGCTTTAACTGATCAGTTACAGCCTTCACCACTTTTTCATTCCGATGACCGACATTGTAGATCCCAAATCCACCAAGACAGTCGATATATTCCTTGCCATTCACATCCTTAAAGCATGAATCTTTATCTGACCATTCAACCGCTGCCGATAGTCCGCCCTCTGTAACGGTTTTTCGGTAATCAAGGAATCCAGGATTCACATGGTCACGAAAATGCTGAATCGTTTCCTTCGAAATCCAATTGGCCTCCGCCTCTGTGATTTCCTCTTTTTCTATCATTTCTAACACCTGTTTAATGTACTGATGTACGTTCTTTTCCTTTACTTCCTCTTGTTTCCTCTCAATATTGGTACTCATGTGATCTCTCCTATTCACGTTTAATTTGAAAACCAACCAATGGGTTCGACTTGTAAATTGATATTAATCTGCTTTATTTCTTGATAGGTTTCGAGACCGAACGTTCCAAGAGCACGCCCGAATCCGCTTTGCTTATATCCACCCCAAGGGGCCTCGTTGTACGTATTATGGAAAGTGTTAATCCAGGTAATTCCCGCTCGTATTTGTTTTACAACACGAAGCGCCTTCGCTCCATCTTGCGTAAACACAGCTCCAGCTAGTCCGTAAAGGGTTCCATTTGCTAACGCAATGGCTTCCTTCTCATTCTTAAACTTTTCAATTACAACGACTGGACCGAAGATTTCTTCTTGAACGATTCTCATGTCCAAGCTTGCATCAACAAAGACAGTTGGCTCTACAAAGTATCCTTCCTGTAAACCATCTTTTTCGATCCGCTGGCCCCCACACACCAACCGAGCTCCTTCGTTCTTTCCAATCTCTGTATAAGAGAGAACTCTTTCCAAATGCTCTTTGCTTACTAAAGGACCCATTTCTACCTCTGGATCATTCCCTGGTCCCACCTTGATTTGATTGGCACGTTCAACAAATCGAGTAACAAATTTCTCATAAATCTCTTCTTCTACTAAAATACGAGAACCTGCTGCACATATTTGCCCTGCCCCTGCGTAAATACCAAACAATGCGTAATCTACCGCTGTTTCAAAGTCAGCATCAGCAAACACAATATTTGGTGATTTTCCTCCAAGCTCCAACGATAATTTCTTAAGACTGTCTGCTGCTACCTTCATAATTTGTTTCCCTGTCTTTGTACCACCTGTAAAAGAGACAAGGTCAACGTCTTTGTTCTCTGCTATTTCATTCCCAACCACATCACCAGATCCCATCACCATATTGGCGACGCCTTTTGGCAAACCTACCTCTTCAAAAATTTCAAATAATCTTGTTGGTGTTACTGGAGTCACTTCGGACGGTTTATAAACCACCGAATTTCCTGCGGCAAGTGCAGGCGCTAGTTTCCAAACACTTAATAATAAAGGATAATTCCACGGAACTATTAACCCACAAACCCCGACTGGTTCACGGACGACGATCCCTTGAACCGGATCGGAGACCGGGTACGTCTCACCATTAGGCTTTGTAATTAAGCCCGCATAATAACGGAAGCATGCAGCGGCATCCGCCACATCAAAGCTAGCTTCCCTTAATGGTTTTCCATTGTCTAATGTTTCTAGTTCGGCTAACTCCTCTGCTCGCTCCTCGATTTTTTCTGCAATTTTAAATAAGTAAGCCGATCGTTCAGCCGGAGGAATTTGTGACCAAATCCCGCTTTCAAAGTTGGACTTTGCAATCCGAATGGCTTCTTTTACATCCTCGATTGTTCCTTCGGTTGCTTGTGCAATTACTTCACCAGTTGCTGGATTAAAAATGTCACGTGTTTCTTTATTTTGTGATTCTCTCCATTCGCCATTGATATACATCCTTAAAGCATGCATGTTAATCAATCCTCCTTTTTTATAAGTAATGCAAGAACTGTGCCAACACTTAACTCTTTGTTTGCAAGGAACGAATAAAAAAAGTTATGCAGTTTTGCATAACCCTAGTTAATTTTGCATAACTTCCTTTTCTACATAAAAAATGGCACAGACTTTTGTCTGTACCACTCTATTTAAAAGGAGACTTCGCCATACTTGGCTTGTCTATCATTCACGATTTTTTGATACTTTCTACTAACGGATGACTGGCTTATACCGAGGGCTTTTGCTGCTTTTGTCGTGGTTTTATATTGCTTCATCGCCAATAGTATTAATTGCTCCTCAATATAGTCTTGTGCTTCCTGAAGCGGCATGACATTCTTGAATACTGGTTTCTCTTTATTAAAATTACTAGTAAAAGATAAAAATTGTTTTACAAAATCAGCATCCAGAGCTGGGTGATCAGCTGACACTGCTAATCGTTCGATCATATTTTGAAGCTCACGAATATTTCCTGGCCATGAATACACTTCAAGTAAATTCAATGCATCTGGTGTAAAATGATAGTTTTTATTGTATTTTTCATTTAATCTTTGAAGAAAATGATACGCCAACAGAGGTATATCTTTTGGACGTTCTCGTAAAGGTGGGACATGAATAGGAATCACATTCAAACGATAATATAAGTCCTCACGAAAGGTTCCTTCTTGAACCATTTTCTCTAGCTTTTTGTTTGTCGCTGCAACAATTTGTACATTGATCGGTATTGGAGTCGTACTTCCAATTGGAACGACTTCTTGTTCCTGCAGAACACGTAACAATTTCACTTGAAGGCTAACAGGCATTTCGCCAATTTCATCTAAAAATAAAATTCCTTTGTCAGCTTTTTGAAAGTAACCCTCTTTCCCATTTTTATCAGCACCTGTAAACGACCCTTTGCTGTACCCAAACAACTCGCTTTCTAATAGATTCTCAGGAATCGCCCCACAATTAAGCTTTAGAAACGGTTGGTTTGCGCGGCTTCCACTCTGATGAATGGCCTGAGCAATCAATTCCTTTCCTACACCTGATTCCCCCGTAATTAGAACAGTAGAGGAAAAATGAGAAATCTTCGTCACATGCTCCATAATTTGTTCCATTTTTGGACTACAGTAAATGAGTCGGTTAAAGAAGCGATCTTTATTTTTAATCCTTTCAAGTTCCTGCTTATATTGGTCCGATCGCTTCTTCACTTCACGTAATTCAGATTTCAACTTTGTTGTTTCTGTAATATCCCTTGAAGCAATAATGATTCGGTCAATATTGCCATTTTCATCAAAGATCGGGTTACCTACCGCTAGAATTCGCTTATTTCTCTTTGTTTCCTGAACGACTGATACCTTTTTCTTCTGTTCCAATACTAGCCGGGTAACAGAGGGTGTGAATAGACCTTCACCTTCAAGTTCCAAAAGGTTCTTCCCGGTTAGTTCCTTTAACTCCACTCCCCAAAAATCAGAAAGAAACGTTTCGCTATATCGGAGCAGCTCTCCTTTATGGTTCACTACTAAAATTTCGTCATAAATCGTTGATAAAATGGCATTTAAGTCTTTATTTAAATTCTTGATATGCTCAATTTCCATGGCCATATCCTCAACCATCGGCAAATCTTGAACGATAATAATAATTCCTTCTACTTCATTATGAAAGTCGAAAATCGGACTATAATCCACGAGAACACCCATTGTATCAGTTATCTGAATTTGATTTAATATCGTTTGACCAGATGCAAACACTTGGTGAATATGTTCCCCGTGGAAAATGGAATCAGCTGGCTTTCCGGAAACATCCTCTGAAGTTAGCTTCGTCATTCGTAGGCCTGACTCATTAAAATTAATAATCTTCTTTTCACGGTCAACAACGAATATTCCCATTGGAATTGAGGTTAGTATCACCTTTAGTAAATCGACACTTCCATGAGGCTCTTGCTTGAATAATAACGCAAGCACATCCTCCCGTTTGATATAACCCGATGGCTCCCCTTGATCATCGATTACAAGAGCAAATGGTTCGCCGATAATTTGAAAAAGAACAGGAACAGAAATCGTATTATTTAACTTGGACACGTTGGTCATGGGAACTGCTTTTTCTTGAAAAATGTTTGATAGACTGCTAGTTTCGCTAAGAGGTACATCTTTCATTTGAATATAGGAGAATATCTCCTCATCCTTTTTAAGAAAAAGAATGGGCTCATTGTGCTGTTTAAGACATGCTGCCCATTGTTCTTCATGTTCATTCAAATCAATGGAGATGATGGGCCTTATCTTCTCTTTTTCTAAAGTAAACAAACGTCCCCCTCCTTCTATCCTTTTCTTTCAATTATATACTGCAAAAATATTAATTTTCAAATTTTCAGACAAGCAAGAAAAAGGAGGTGGATCAGCCATCCCCAAACACCTCAGTCACTGCCTGTTGGGATCAAATCATCTTTAATAAAGGCAAGGACCATGCCAGGTATAATACAGTCACCTGTTTTTACTTCTATTGAAATGACTTCTCCACTAAGACCTACGCTCACTGTTTCCAGATGTCCATTTTCCGTTCGAATCGTAAATAATTTTTCCCATTCATAAATTTTTGAATGAACCTCAATCGCTACTTCTTCTACCTTCCCACTAACAGCACTTACAATAAATTCGTGATTCATGCCTCTCCCTCCTAGATCAATATTGATCAGACACTCTTTTATGATTGAGTACCATCTTAAAAAACGCCTTACAATCCTCGATATCTACATCAACAATTCCTAATCGTTCAGCCCAAAACTCTTCATTTTCAATATCCTCTTGGCACATTAACGCCCACTTCCCCGCTTGCATGGAAACGACCATTGCTTTATCAAAAAACTGATGTGAATAAACAATCGTAAAATCATAGCGGTGCGATCCAATCGATAAACAATAATAATGGATGGGTTGTGTTTCTCTTTCTTCTAATAACACCTCAACCATTTCCTCAACCCCTCTCATATTTTGATCCAGCCGCGTAGCTGTGACGTTTCTGCTAAAGCCTGTATCCCCACGATTGAGTCAGCCATGATAACACCTCATTTTTAGAATTTAATATGAGAGATGCAAGAGCCGTGCCAAGTCAGGAAGTGGTGAAAAGTAAGCTTTTGCTTTGAACGTAACGGCTCCTTTCCAACTGAACTGCATAAATTATTCAATTCTGCATAATTTCTAACAACAATAAAAAAAATCCCCTTTAAGAGGACGCGGTTGCAAAGCTTTATTAACATACACCGATTATGCATATTTGCATAAAAATGAAATTTTTCCCACCACTTTATAATTATTATAAATAACCGATATAAATGATACACCATGTCTCTTTGTACAGAGATAGAACTTCACAACAAAGGAGAACCCCATGTTTACTGTACCAAACTCCGCCTTCATTCTAGAAAGTGAGTATAACCTTTCACTTGTTCTTTTATCTATATTAATCGCCTGTAGTGCCTCTTATACCGCACTTTCTTTGAATGAGAGAATCCAACAAAATAGCTTCTTTCATCGTTTTATTTGGATTGGATTAGCTTCCGTAGCCATGGGCTTTGGCATTTGGTCCATGCATTTTATTGGGATGGGTGCAATAAATCTTCCTTTTGATATGCAGTACGACCCTTTTGTAACAATCCTTTCTATTTGTCCTGCCTTAATTGCATCGCTTTTAGCCTTTTATATAGCAAATCGCCAGAAAAAGAGCATCTTTGCATTCATTATCTCTGGAGTCATTATGGGATTGGGCATATCAACGATGCATTATATGGGCATGGCCGCAATGAAAATGGAGGTTCATCATGCCTATAAACTTGAAATTTTTACTGGATCCATTGTGATAGCGATGACTGTTTCCTTCGTTGCGCTTTACATTTTCTCATCATTGCAACGTTTGATGGACCGTAGAGTCATCAAAATCGTGACAAGCTTGATCATGGGCTTAGCGATTTCTAGTATGCACTATACCGGCATGGCTTCTGTTGTTTTTTATGTAGATACTAACACAGCGTTCCCTACCAACCACTCTCATGAAAATCATACATGGATTCTAGTGCTTGCGGTTGCCATTGGAACTTCCGTATTGCTCATTCTTTCTAGTTTATCAGGAGCATTGGATCGATACGTTGATTACCGAATGAACTTTTTTGATCCATTAACGAAGCTTCCTAACCGCCGTCAGTTTGAAAGGACCATTCACCAACTATTACACGCTAATACAGTAGCTGTTCTGCATATTCATGATCTAGAAAAATGGAATATTGGATATGGATACAAGTTTGGAGATAGAATTCTTACCGAAGTAAGTCAATTACTATTGCAGTTACATTCATCTTCTTTAGAGGTGTATAGAGTAGAAGGGAACCGCTTTGCTTTTATTTGTAAGGAAGACTCAAATGAAAAACTAAAAATAACTTTAGAGAGAGTTTCCTCTATTTTAAAAGTTCCCTTACAGTTCGAGGACCATGCTGTTCTTGTTAATACCGTCAGTGCCATAGCTGTTAAAGAACGTAATGAAACTGCGAGCCAGCTTTATGCTAATGCTGTTGCAGTCCTGCATCACCCGTCTATCGAGTATAATAATCAAATCGTTGAGTATGATCCAAAGATTCATACGTATAATTTTGAACAGCGCCTTTTGTCTGATATTGATATGGCCATGGAGAAGGACCATTTGTATATAGTGTATCAACCCAAAATTAATGCCTCATCACAGGAAATCTCAGGTGTCGAAGCACTCATCCGTTGGAATCACCCTGTTCATGGCTTTCTCTCACCCGGTCTGTTTATTCCGGCGTTAGAGAAAAGCGGAAAAATGTTTGATGTGACTGATTGGGTCATTGATAAAGTATGTCAACAGCTAGATCAGTGGAATAAAGAAGGTCATCCTGTGTTACACGTAGCTGTTAATATTCCTGGCACCTATATTACATCTGCACGACTGCTAAAAACTCTTAATCATTGTGTGGAAAAGTATGATATTTTGGCAAATAATCTCGAACTAGAAATCACGGAAACAAGCGTCGTAAGTGATATTGAAAACGCGATACGGGCAGTAGGAGACATACGAAAACAAGGGTTTTCTGTAGCTCTAGATGACTTTGGTACAGGTGTTTCCTCCTTGTCGTATTTAAAAAGATTACCCATTTCCACTTTAAAAATTGATAAATCCTTTGTAGACGGTGTCCCAGAGTCTAAGAAAGAATCTGCGATTATTACCGCTATTGTTTCTCTCTGTCATTCGTTGGACATTGAAACCGTAGTTGAAGGGGTAGAAAATGTGAAGCAATTCAACTATTTAACCTCCATGCCCAAGAGTCCAACCATTCAGGGGTTCTATTTTGCAAAACCAATGAAACAAGAGGAACTGATCTCTTGGATGAAACAGTTCCATTCGCAATGTGATGGAGTTACTTCTTCCTCATAATTTTCTTAAAAAGTACCGCGCTCATGATGCGGTACTTTTTTGTGTCTGCTGTGACATAAAGCATATGGTCATCCCGTATGAAAATGATATGCTAGCGGTGCACAAAAGGAGGGATTTCATTATGAAGCGAATTATAACGCTTAGCACTCGCAAACTAGTAGATACAGTAAAGCACGGTGGTTGTGGTGCTTGTCAAACATCTTGTCAGTCAGCCTGTAAAACTTCTTGTGGAGTGGCTAACCAAAAATGTGAAAACACCTTGAATAGATAGAAATACATATCCCGCCCACTTCATCCAGATGGGCGGCCATTTTTTGTAAGGAGATTAACCATACATATGATCCATCAATATAAATTAAACGGGTACAATATTGTCCTAGATACTTACAGCGGCTCAGTACATGTGGTCGATGAGCTTGCCTACGAAATCATCGGTCTTTATGAAATTGCTTCTTCGGATAAAATTGTAACATCTATGCTGGAAAAATACCGTACGAATCCTGAGATTACGGAGGTAGAAATACGAGAAACTCTTACAGATATTCAGGAACTAATCAATCATGGACAGCTTTTTACTGATGATGAGTATAAAGACCTTTCTATTGATTTGAGAGATCGCAAAACCTATGTTAAGGCGCTTTGTTTCAATGTTGCACATACTTGTAATCTTTCCTGTGATTACTGCTTTGCTAGCCAAGGAAAATATAACGGTGACCGAGCTATAATGAGCTTTGATGTTGGAAAAAGAGCCATTGACTTCTTATTAGAAAACTCTGGGCACCATCGAAACCTCGATATTGACTTTTTTGGTGGAGAACCACTTATGGCATGGAACGTTGTCAAACAAATCGTTTCATATGCACGCAGCAAAGAGAAGGAATACCATAAGAAATTTCGTTTTACTTTTACAACGAACGGTATGCTTTTAAACGAGGAAGTAACCGAATTTTTAAACGAAGAAATGGATAATGTCGTTCTAAGTCTAGATGGCAGAAAAGAGGTACACGATCGACTTCGTCGAACCGTTAATGGAAAAGGCAGCTATGACCATATCGTTCCTAAGTTTCAACAGTTCATTAAAAATCGTGGAGAGAAAGAATATTATGTTAGGGGAACTTACACACATGACAATGTCGACTTTACAAATGACATTTTTCATATCGCAGACCTTGGCTTTGATAAGCTGTCCATGGAACCGGTTATTTGTGACCCACAGGAACCTTATGCCCTAACCGAAGAAGATCTTCCCGAAATCTATAACCAATACGAAATTCTTGCGAAGGAAATGATCACTAGAAACGAAAAGGGAAAAAAATTCACCTTCTACCATTACATGCTGGATTTATCCGAAGGCCCTTGTATTCAAAAAAGAATCTCAGGTTGTGGCTCTGGAACGGAATACTTAGCCGTTACACCATGGGGCGAACTCTTCCCTTGTCACCAATTCGTTGGCGATGAAGGATTTAGCATGGGAAACATCTGGGATGGAATTACAAAGCCAGAAATACAAGCTCAATTTAAAAGGAGCAACTGCTACTCCAAGCCAGAATGCCAGAACTGCTGGGCCAAACTTTATTGTAGCGGTGGTTGCCCGGCTAACTCACTACATGCAACAGGCTCCATTAACGGAACGTTCAAATTCAGCTGCGATATTTTTCGCAAAAGAGTCGAATGCTCGATGATGGTTAAGGTTGCAGAATCTATTCAAGCGATGGAAAAATAGTAACGCAAAACCATCCCTTATCAAATTTCCTAAATGTTCACGTATTTGAAAAGAAATCTGCATCGTTCCTTCATCTTTCTTTTGTAATATAAAGGAGAGAGGATAATCTTGGAATATAAAGAAAGGGTGTTTGTAATGAATTATGATGAAATCAAACACGACATCACTTTGAAAATTGAGGGTTTACAAAGAAAATTAGAAGACCCAGATTTAACCCCCTCCGAAACGGAAATGATTCAGAATATGATTGACAACTACCAGTATATTTCAGAGCTAGCGGAAATGAATCATTATCATAGAGGATTACTATAGTATTTTTTTACAAGGGCTCGATTATCTAGTCCTTGTATTTTTTATAGTAAAAGTAAAAACAGGTTTCCACATATTTCTTACATAGTAGGGGCAGTTTATTACCTATTAATAGTGTAAGGAGAACTCAAAGTGAACGAAAAATTATTCAAGTCAATTAATCAATACGCAGGTCGTTTTTCTCTCTTTGATTTTTTAATGATATTTGTATCGAATAAAACTCGTTATGTCTTTGTCTTTGTGTTAATTTTTATGTGGTTTAAAAATGGTCCTTACAGAAAAGCAGTTTATAAAGCGGGGATTTCTGCTGGGATTACGGTACTTATCCATACTTTTATTAAGCTGTTTTATTTCAAACCAAGACCATTTGTGAGACGACGAGTTGGAATACTTATTCCTTCAAAAAGAGATTCCACCTTTCCAAGTAAACATACATTACTTGCTTTTGCTATTTCTACTTCTATTTACCTTCATAACCGTGTAATAGGTTCCATGTTGTGGGTTTTAGCTTTATTAACAGGATTCTCTCGTATTTGGGTAGGACACCATTATCCATATGATATTATAGGGAGTGCCGTTATCGCTACCATGACTAGTGTGATTTTAGATAAGACCACTTGGCGGAATTTTGCACGTTAACTAGCAGCTCTAAAAAACACCTTAAAGAATATCCATCACAAGGATGGATATTCTTTATTAAGGCTTTATTAATTGGTTTTTTCAGGGCCTTTATTAGGGACTAATTCTTCGGCAATTTCGGCTAACCCAGCCAAATTTCCCATTTTACTCATTTTACCTATATCAAAATTATTCATTATGTTTTTAACAGGAGATTGCATTTTTTTATTTCTTCGTAATCGGATGGCTGCTGCACTAACTCCTAAACTTAATAAAGAACCCCATATCCAGCCTCTACCATTCCTTTTCTTCCCGAACAATGCCATTAAAGGTTTTCTCCCTATTTGAAAAAAAGACATGATCCACTTATTCATTTTTACCCCACCTTCATCTGATATATAAACTTCATTTTTCATTTATTAGAATTCTCCCTAATAACGTAAGCATCCTGATAAAATTTTGGTTTAGATTTATCAAAAAACCACCCAAAATATACCAAGTAATGTGGTGCATAGTGATATTAATTTAAGGCAAATTATATGTACTACATTATTTCAAATAAGACATAGGAGGATGATGAAGAATGAGTAAAAAGTGGTTATACACGACCATTACTGCTTTATTGTTACTTGTCAATATGACAGGCTGTACCGCAGATAATGATAATAATCTTGAACCAGATGATGATGTCAATTACAGACCAGTACGTTACAATCAAAACAATGATGATGTTGACCTTGACACCAATCCAAGAGATGTCAGAGATGTAAAACAACCTGGAGAAATGGACACTCCATTTAACATGGATGAAGAAGAACCAGATCTAGATGAGGAACCTTCTGAAGAACGCAGAGGAGATTAAGATAATCATGAAAAAGGGTTGTCCGGAAACTCATCCGACAACCCTTTTTACTTATTGAAAGTTCTTGCTATTTTCTGATCCCCCAGTTCCGTGCATATTCTTATAGTGTTCCTCTAATTGCTGAACAGATAAATCTGGATGCATGTTCATCATATGTTCTTTCATCTGACCAAAATTCATGTTTTTAACGTTCATCATTGATTCCATGTCTCTATGCATCATTTCTTTCATTTCGGAATCGGAGTTTACCATCCTATCCATCATCATGTTTTCGTTTGTAATCCCTTCACTTTCTTGAGCGGAAACGTAATAAATCCCTGTACCTCCTCCAATGAGTAATCCAGCTCCTAACGTAATGGCGATTAAAGTCTTTTTCATCATACACCTTCTCCTTTATTAAATTTTATTTTTTAATAATACTTCCTCATGCATTTACTATCACTACACCCTTACTATAGAAAATAATCATGGAGAAAGTATGGAGATTTTGAATAATCCTTAATATTAAATCGATAAAATACCAGTTTTGGACTCTTCACCTTAATAGGGAATACACATATAATAATAATGAGGTGCTGACTATGTGTGTTTCTAATAATGCATTTGAATTTCAGGCATATAAAATGAGTGAACAAATAATTAAGCATACAATTTACCAACCTGTGAAAGTCGTTTATTTTGGGGAGAAAGAGGCAGATGTAAACGAAATTAGTGCGATCGAGCTAATAACAAAAATTATTCTGCAGGATAATGAAGGACATGTTTATGAGGTGGAACCGAGCGAAAATGGGATAAGGTTTGCCAAAGGAGAGATCACCTATCAAGAGTATTCACAGCGAGGAAAGAAGGATATTAGAAACCTAATTACTTATTCTTCTGCTTCCATTGGCTTCATATTTATTATGAGTTGGGCATTGGTCGAATATTTTCTTTAAGAACAGTATCTTTATACCATAAAAAAGGCATGACCGAGGGTAGTCATGCCTTTAATGGCGATCTTATATAAGTGATTTCTAATGATCTTCTTCAGCAGCCAGTGCATCAGCCTTTGTTTCATGAATGGTTCCAAATGGATGCTGTGGAGGTGCATATATCGAGTAGAGTTTAAGTGGTGTATTTCCCGTATTGATTACATTATGCCATGTAGCTGCTGGGATCATAATAGCAAAATCATCAGCTACTTTTCTCTCAAAGTCTAACTTATCCTTCTGGGCACCCATTCGAACAATCCCTTCACCCTCTTCAACCCTTAGAAACTGATCAAGATTAGGGTGTATTTCTAAGCCAATGTCCTCTCCCACATCAATACTCATTAAGGTTACCTGTAAATGAGTTCCTGTCCATAAGGCTGTACGGAAGGTATCGTTTTGCTTGGTGGCCTTATTAATATCCACAACAAAAGGTTTTCCTCCATAATCCGTTACTCGTGGGGAAAGTTCTTCACTTAAAAATCTAAGACACGCAGCATTCTCTTGTTCTCCCGTTAATGCCCATAAAAATACATTCTGTATCATTGGATGTTGAATAAGCGAAAAACCTTTTTGATATTCTTCATACCCTCCTACTTCGGCTTCATACGCCTTTTGCAACCCATCTCTGTAGTCATCAAAAGAAATTGGATTGAGTTGATATACTGGCACAGTACCAGTAAGTTGTATATAAAGGTGGTTTAATTGTGTAAGTTGGGCTTTTTTTCTTTCTAATGCATTCAAAATATCATTCTGATGTATTTCATTTGGAGCTACATGAACTAACTGTCTATATAGCTCAATGGCCTCTGCTTCTCTTTTTATTCCACTAAGTAGGACATCAAATACTGATTGAACATTTCCCTCATGATTCCTATTCATATAATTGGAAGAATAAGTCGAAGAATTTGCCCAATAAGGATATGAATACGGATTTGAAACATAATACATGTTGGTCATTCCCTCCAGAATTTTTATAAACCATCATATGCCTCTGGGTAAAAAATGTACTTTGATTTACATAATTAAAATAGTTGACACATTCACTAAAGCATTGAACCAAAGCAATCTATGTTATATTCAAGATATAGTTTTTTTTGAGAAAAACGGTACATTGAGGAGGATTGATTATGAAATTTATAGTAGATAAAGAATGGCTTCTTAAGAATCTGAATCAAGAAAGTGTAAGAATTATCGATTGCCGATTTGCACTAGCTAATCCTGAAATAGGAAGGCTAGAATACGATCACAATCATATTCCACGAGCAGTCTTTTTTGATCTAGAGAAAGATCTTTCAGGGCAAGTGGGTATTCATGGCGGAAGACACCCTATGCCTAACATAAACGAACTAAAAGAGAAACTTGAAATCGCAGGCATTGATCAAGATACAACCATTGTCGCTTATGATAACGGTGAAGGAGCCTATGCATCTAGGTTTTGGTGGATGCTATCTTATCTAGGACATAAAAAAGTATATGTACTTGATGGAGGATATAAAAATTGGACAAAAGCCAATTATCCTACTACAGCTGATGTACCTGTTTTTGAGAAGACGAATTTCCATGTTGACCTACAGCCTAATTTATTGGCTGACGTAAAAGAGGTGCAAGAGGTCGTATCTGGAAAGCATTCAAACATCGTACTAATTGACTCTCGCGAGAACAAAAGATACTTAGGAATAGAAGAGCCAATTGATAAGAAGAAAGGCCATATTCCAGGCGCTATTAATAAGCCTTGGATGGAAGGACTTCATGAGGGATGTTACCATTCTATTAAAGATCAAAAAGAGAGGTTTTCAGATATAGATCCTGAAAAGGAACTGATTGTTTATTGTGGGTCAGGAGTAACTGCTGTTCCGAACTTCCTAGCATTAAAAGAAGCAGGCTTTGAACATGTGAAACTGTATCTAGGTAGCTTTAGCGACTGGATTTCTTATGAAGATAATGAAATAAAATGAATGTGAAAAAGCCTTTCCAAAGGCTTTTTCCTTCTAGTCCTGTCCGAATAACCCCCAGATTCAGACTTCCAAAGGCAATTTTCTTCTAGCTCTGTCTAAATACCCTCTGGATTCGGACTCTCAATGGCAATTTCCTTCTAGTCCTGTCCGAATACCCTCTGGATTCGGACTTCCAAAGGCAATTTTCTTCTAGCTCTGTCTGAATTACCTCTGGATTTGGACTCTCAAAGACAATTTCCTTCTAGTCCTGTCTGAATAACCCCTGGATTCAGACTTCCAAAGACAATTTTCTTCTAGCTCTGTCTAAATACCCTCTGGATTCGGACTCTCAATGGCAATTTCCTTCTAGTCCTGTCCGAATACCCTCTTGATTCGGACTTCCAAAGGCAATTTCCTTCTAGCTCTGTCTGAATTACCTCTGGATTTGGACTCTCAAAGACAATTTCCTTCTAGTCCTGTCCGAATAACCCCTGGATTCAGACTTCCAAAGGCAATTTCCTTCTAGCTCTGTCTGAATAAACTCTGGATTCGGACTCTCAAAGACAATTTCCTTCTAGTTCTGTCCGAACCCTTTACTAATATAGTTAGGCTTTCTTTTATACTACTTTATTCACTTTTTTGTTGTGCTAATTGAAGGGCCGTGTCTGATGCGGTAAAATCAACCGTTAATTGCTCGCTCAAATTATGAGGATGATAAAATCCTCTTGAAACCATATAGTTTGTAATATTTTCATGCGTTTGGATCGCAGCCCGCAAGTGTTCTCTTAAAACAGACCGTAATTCAGGAGTAGCAGCTTCAGTAATAGCCACCGTATAATTTCTTACCCCCGCTTTGGCAGAAATTAAGAAATCTGTCGCTATCACCTGATCCGTTAATCCACCCATACCCACCATGTTTTGAATCAAATGGTTCATTGCTGTTCCTCCCTATTTGTCAAAAATTGCTGTAACTCTTTAACCTGTTGCTGACCTGCAATCATATCATTTGTCAGAATTGCTTTTAAATCCTCATCTTGAGCTAACGCACTCATGGTCGTTGATTTCGTTAAACTGATGCTTTTAAAAGTCAGGAGCTCATGAACATCCACTGTTTCATGTAACCCTAAGTATTTAACCATTCTTTTCACTCCATTACATTCATATTTGCACCTTTATATTTTCAAACAGATACGTACTATTCATACGTAATTTTAATCAGAAGGAGCATAAAAGGAGAAGTAGTATGGAGAAAATAAGGTTGATTCGTAATGGAGGTGTTTGTATGAACAACGAAAGATTAGCCATTCATGAAACTTTAGAAACTCACGAAATTATTAATTTTAAAACCGTTAGCTTATTAAGATCAAAATTAATGATGGGAATTTGCTTTAATAATGAGTTAAAACAATTAATGGCAAAGAATGTGGAGCAATCCATTCAGGATATCAATGAATTAATTCCTTTCTATAAACAAAGTGACATACTTCATTAAACTAAGAGGTGAAAACATGCAGGACTATTTAGATCCAAGAAATGCTGAGGGTATGCCGAATTTAGCCGACTCAACCTTTGCCATGGATTTTTTATTATCCGTTAAAAATGGAATTCGAAATTATGGATTTGCGATTACAGAAACCGCAAGTCCTGAACTAAGAAGAGTATTAACAAAACAACTTGAGGCAGCCATTGATTTGCATGGAGAGATTTCTGAATTAATGATCAAAAATAAGTGGCTCCATCCTCATGACTTCAAAGAGCAATACAAGGTCGATATAAAAGGCGCAGAAACAGCTGTTCAAATTGGACAAATGGAGCTTTTCCCATTAGATACAGACAGAGGCGGCATGTTTGCCACACCTAATCAATAGAAGGAGGGATTGTTTAAATGAAGGCTGTAACATATCAAGGAATAAAGAATGTAGAAGTTAGAGAAGTAAAAGATCCTACCATTAAAAATTCTGATGATATCATTGTAAAAGTTACTTCCTCAGCTATTTGTGGGTCAGATCTGCATCTAATTCACGGAATGATTCCTAACATGCCTACCGATTTTGTCATTGGGCATGAACCGATGGGAATAGTAGAAGAAACTGGACCCGGTGTAAGGAACTTAAAAAAAGGCGACCGGGTGATCATTCCTTTTAATGTGAGCTGTGGTACTTGTTGGTATTGCAATCATGATCTTACGAGCCAATGTGATAATTCTAATCCTCATGGAGACATGGGTGGGTTTTTTGGATACTCCGAAAACACGGGTGGTTATGCAGGTGGACAAGCAGAATATATGAGGGTGCCTTACGGAAATTTTACGCCCTTTAAAATTCCAGAGGATTGTGAAGTCGAAGATGAGAAACTAGTTCTACTAGCTGATGCTGCTTCCACTGCCTATTGGTCTGTTGATCACGCTGGTGTTAAAGAAGGAGACACCGTAATTATCCTTGGCTGTGGACCTGTTGGCTTACTTGCTCAGAAATTCGCTTGGTATAAAGGCGCTAAAAGGGTTATTGCTGTTGATTATATTGACTACCGCTTACAGCATGCAAAACGTACAAATAAAGTTGAAATTGTCAATTTTGAGCAACATGAAAACACGGGTGAATACTTAAAAGAAATAACAAAAGGTGGAGCCGATGTGGTTATCGATGCTGTAGGTATGGATGGAAAGTGGACACCAATGGAGTTTCTTGCAAGCGGGCTTAAGCTTCAAGGAGGGGCCATGGGGGCACTTGTAATGGCCACTCAAGCAGTCCGTAAAGCCGGAACGATACAAATAACAGGTGTATATGGCGGCCGCTATAATGGATTCCCACTTGGAGATATCATGAACCGAAATATAGATATTAAAACCGGCCAGGCTCCTGTTATTCCATATATGCCATTCTTATATGACCTATTTTCAAAAGGAACGGTTGACCCCAGCGATATCGTTACACATGTCATTCCACTAGACCAAGCAAAGCATGGATATGAAGTTTTTGATACAAAAACAGAAGATTGTATAAAAGTAATATTAAAGCCATAGAAGCAATAGCCCAGTTCATAGACCCTATAAGTTTATACTGGTTTTTTTCTTTTAATAAAACGGACGTTAACCCCTCTGGATCAACGTCCCTCATTCTTATTTTCCACCTGTAAATGAGATGCCTTTAATAAAGTAACGGTTAAAGAAGGCATATAACAATAATACAGGTAGGGTAAATACCATGGAAGCTGCCATGATATAGTTCCAATAGCTAACGAATTGTCCTTTAAAGGTATTCAAGCCTAGTGGTAGTGTAAACATTTCAATATCAGTAATAACGATGAGAGGTCTCATAAAATCGTTCCAAAACCCCATAAAAATAAAAATGGATTGAGCAGCTAGTGCTGGCTTTGCCAGTGGCAATACCACTCTAAAAAATGTTCCGAACTTACTTAAGCCATCGATCTCAGCCGCTTCTTCCAACTCTTTCGGAAAGTTTATAAAGAACTGCCTCATCATAAAAATATAGGTTGCATTGATCATACCAGGGACAATCATTCCTTGGTATGAATTTAACCACCCTAATTCTTTTAAAATTAAATAGTTTGGAATCATCGTTACTTGTGCAGGAATCATAAGTACCCCTAGGATAATGATGAACAATGCTTTTTTTCCTGGAAATGTTAGACGAGCAAGTGCATATCCTGCCATTGAGTTGAAAATTAAATTTAAAAAAGTCCCTACTCCAGCAATAAATAAGCTATTAAACATCCATCTTGGAAAATGTTCTTGTTCAATAAAAATTTGTTTATAATTTTCAAGAGTAAAATTTTTCGGGATAAAAGACATCGATCCAGAAACGATCTCTTGTAGCGTTTTAAAAGATGAAGATAATGCCCACAAAAAAGGGACTAGAGTTGTTATTGCATAAAGGCCCAAAATAATATATAAAATGGTCTTTCCAACCTTATTTTTCTCCATAACCCTGCCTCCCTTTCTTAGTATAGTGATTCCTCTTTTGAAAATTTACGTTGTAGCAAAGTTGCTACTAAAATAACAAATGCCAACAGGAACGCTAACGCTGCTGCGTACCCCATCGTTCCAAGCGTCTTAAAGGCATATTGGTACACAAGAAGTACCACGGTTAAAGTTGAGTTGTCCGGTCCACCAGAGCCTGCGGAGAAAATATACGATTGATCGAATAATTGAAACGTTCCGATGATGCCCATAATGACAACAAAGGATGTTACAGGTCTTAAGTTGGGAACCGTAATGTTCAAAAATCTTTGGAACACATTGGCTCCATCTAGTTTGGCTGCTTCATATAACGACTCTGGAATATCCTGAAGGGCTGCTAAGTAAATTACCATAAAAAATGGAGCAGTTGACCATATGTTCATGAACATAATTGCATTCAATGCAATAGCTGGATCTCCTAAAAAATTATAGGTAGGTAGACCAACGAAATCCAAGATATTATTGATTAAACCATCTTTGTTATACATCCACATGAAGATTAAAGTAAGTACAGCAGATGATGTTAGGGTAGGTAAAAAATATACAATTCGAAAGAATGTTTGACCTTTTAAACCTGCATTTAATGTTGCTGCTAATACTAGCGCTAATAAGGTCTGGCATGGAACAACAATGATTACGTACTTAAACGTGTTCCAAAGTGCAATTTTTGCCCTTGTATCCTCCAGGATTCTCGTAAAATTATCAAATGCAACAAAATCAAACGTGGCATTTCCTAATAATTGAACCTTATGAAAGGATAGAAAAATAGTATAAAAGATTGGTCCGATGATAAAAAGTCCTAACACAATTAAAGCAGGAAACATAAAGGTATAACCCTGTCCCGTTTCGCGGAGAGCTTTTCTGGAAAACATCTTGTTCATTCCCACTCCACTCCTTTTCTTCTTCTTAAAATGAATGTTCTGGCTGTCAGAACTCGTTCCACCTATGTTTTTTGCACATAAACAGAACGAATTCTACAGACTTATAAATGTAGAGGAAGGAAGACTCTCCTTCCTCTATGAAACTTGTTTTACTTACTTAGCATCAATTTCACTATTTGCTTGTTTTTCTGCTTCCTTCAATGCATCAGCAAGATCAGCCTGACCTAGGAACGCACTTAAGAACTGATTATTGAAGTTGTTCATTATAATTGGCAAGTTGGTACCTTTTGACCAAACAGTAGCGTAAGAAGCACCTGCAACTAGAGCCGTACGAAGTTCATCCTTATCATAGCCTAGCTCAGCTGCTACAGACTTACGTGTTGGAAGAGCATATCCTTTACTCGTCCAAGTCTTCATCCCTTCCTTACCAGTGAGGTAAGAAATAAGCTTCCAAGCAGCCTCTTTTTTCTCAGATTGAGCATTCATAACATAAGCAACTGAGTACGCCATCGTCGATTTCTTACCATCCACTGCTGGAAGTTCAGCTGTTCCATACTCTACATCAGGGAAAGTATCTGCAAGGAATGGAATGGCCCAGTTCCCCTCAATAACCATAGCTGCTTTTTCTTGTCCGAAGATTTCTCCCCCCCAGTTTACTCCCACTTCTTTTGGCTCCACAGCTGTTTTATCCACGTTATGCATTTCAATAATTGGCTGAAGGGCTTCAACAACATCAGAGGAAGCGAAGTTCGCTTTGTTATCCTTTACCACTTCTCCCCCTTTGGACTCTGCTAACCAATACATACGAGCTAATTCAGGAGCAACACCGAATCCATATACACCGTCTTTTGTTAACTTCTTAGCCGCTTCACGGAATTCTTCCATCGTTTTAGGAACTTCCACACCTGCATCTGCTAGCATCTTTTTGTTATAAAATAAGGCCAGAGTAGAGTAATCTTTTGGGAAACCATACGTCTTCCCGTCAACAACGAATGCTTCTGCTAATGGTTTCTCAAAATCTTCTACATCAAAATCTTCTGTGATAAACTCATCAAGTGGTTGAATGACACCTGTTTCAATTAGTGCAGGAGCTTCAAAAGCATCTAAATAAAACACATCCGCTGCCTCTCCACCCACTAAACGTGTTTTCATCACATCCATATACTGCTCTGAAATCACTTCGTACTTCACATCAATATCTGGGTGTTTCTTTTCAAAATCATCAAGAGTCTGCTTTAATAGTTTTTCCTCCGTTGGATTTCCACCCCAACCAGCAAGGCTAACCTCTATTTTTTCTCCATCCTCTGTAGATCCATTTCCTTCCTTACTAGAAGCATCATCGCTACTACATCCAGATAAAACTCCTGCCAATAATAAAGAAGTAACACCAAGTGCTGAAAGCCATTTTTTTGATTTCATTTTAAAATCTCCTTTCAATCTAGGTTTTATTAATAAAAAGGGATCCCTTGAAGGGACAAAAAGTAAAAATTAATTTCTATTTACAGACAGCTAGATACTCAGATGAATTTTCCAATATAGTAATCTCGTATTCTTCGTCCTGTTTTCTCGTAACCTGTAGAGATAGAATTCCTCCACCTACACGAATGTTTTTCGCCGTTAAAATATTCATCCCGCTTAATAGTTTAGGAGAAATAGTAATCTCCTTCTTAAAACCATCTGGAAACAAACCTAATAGCGTTTGTACAAATACAAGCGGTGTACCTGCTGCCCATGCTTGTGGAGAGCAAGCTACTGGGTATTTCACTGGTTTACCAATTGAATCAGAGTACCCGCAGAAAAGCTCTGGCAAGCGCTCATATTCAAAGTAGTTGGACGCTGAAATTAACCCATCAATCACCTTATTGGCTTGTTCTTGATAACCTGCTTTACTCATACCAAGGAGAATCATGCTGTTATCATGTGGCCACACACTTCCATCATGATAGCTAATTGGGTTATACCCCGCTTCCCCCTCACCCATTGTACGGATTCCATATCCTGAAAACATTTTCGCGGAAACGAGTGTATTTACGACTGCTTTTGTTCTTTCTTCATCAAGCATCCCCGCTTGTAACACATGTCCTGGGTTGGAAGTAATCGTACCAACCTGCTTTTTATTCTCATCTAGAGCAATAGCGTAGAAACCTACATCTTCCATCCAAAACTCTTGATCAAACTTTATTTTTAGCTGGTACGCCTGTTCTCGAAGATTGGCAGCAGCATCCACTTTACCGCTGGATTCATAAAGATTAGCTATTCCCATCTTTGCTTGGTAAACATAGCCCTGTACTTCAGCAAGAGCAATGGGCGTTTTTGCATACTCTCCGTCCCGGTGGACGATGGAGTCCCCAGAATCTTTCCAACCTTGATTCGCAATTCCCTTACTTGATTCTTGATGATATTCCACGAATAGATCACCATCGCGGTCTCCGTACTCATCAATCCAAATTAAAGCGTTTTCAATCACTTCCTGCATTTCCTCTACAAACTCAAAATCACCTGTCCAGTTCACATATTCCGTTAATAAAATGAGGAATAATGGTGTTGCATCAATGGTCCCGTAATAAGGAGTAAATGGAATTTGGTTGGTGTTGGCTAATTCCCCGAATCGGATTTCATGCATGATTTTTCCTGGTTGCTCATCTCTCCAAGGGGCTAATTTTGTTCCTTGATATTGTGCCAAAGTCCGAAGTGTTCCTTTCGCTATCTCAGGGTTAAAAGAAAGCATTTGTAGGGCAGCAATTAAACTATCACGGCCAAACGGAACGCCGAACCAAGGAAGACCTGCAACCGGAAATAAGCCGTAACCTAAGTCTGTAAGTAGAACCCGAAGATCTCCAATTCCACGATCTATTAACTTTTGAAGCGGTACATAATCTGTCTCAACTTTAGTCGTAGCCTCTTCCCACTTATGATAGGAATCTTTTAACTGTCGCAATGCCTCTTCCTTTGTAAGAAATTGTGTATTAGACGGTGATCCTACATCTGGACGAATAATTAATTGTATCGTTTCCTCTTGTTCATGCTCTAGGTTAAAGTGGAAGGTTACACACCCGGCTGGATCAATTTCCTTTGCTGTTTTGTCCCAGGTAACCTTTGTCTGGCGTTCAACGTCATCTGCTCCAATATAAGAAAAAGTCATTGAATGATCTTCCACTTTCTGGCCAATCCGTTTTCCCACCTTACCTGATTGAAAACCTCTCACAATAAACATATCTTTGAAATCAACATCCAGTTCGACTGATAAATCGAATTCTATGGATTTAGGAAAATAATTTTTTAGTCGAATCGTTTCATAAAGAATACCTTTAGAAATGAAGCGAGTTCTTTCAATTTCTACAGATTCTCTCCACAGTATGAGTTCCCCGTCTTTTTCTATATGTGGGTTGGTTAACATGATTTTTGCCAAATAATTTTCCACAGCCTCTGATGCTAGAAGGATAGGCTCTTCTCCATTAATAAATAACTTTAGCTTACTAAGAAAACGAGTGTCCTTCGTATACAGTCCTAATCCATACATGTGATCGACTGGAATATCACCTTTTTCATCTGTTAGTAAAAATAAATCGTCCTCTTTAATCACTCGGTAATCCATGGTGACCTCCTTATGATGTTCATCATTTATCCAAAACGTTTCGGATTTTGTATAAAAATATTTTTTCCGAAACGTTTCGGAAAAAAACTAAAAAAGTTACTTAAACGTTTCGGAAAATAGGGAACAAAAAACTCCATCCCCTAGAAGCTTTTTGTTGAGGTTGACCCTCTTACAACTAACTTCGTTCCTAGCGTTATGACCTGTGGTTCCGTTTTCCCATCAAGCATATTAGTTAATAGCTGACCTGCTTGAAAGCCTAACTGATAAAAATTTTGTGAAATCGTAGTTAAAGGTGGTGTTGCATATGAAGCAAGTAAGATATCATCGTATCCTACAATTGAAACATCCTCAGGTACTCGCAATCCTAATTCCTTCGCAGATGTAATGACTCCTAATGCCATTAAATCACTTGCACAAAAAATAGCACTAATATCTGGATGTTTTATTAGAAGTTCCTTGGCTACGACTGAAGCCGAATGCTCTTCAAACTTCCCATCATAAATCCACTCTTGCTTCACTGGGATATTGGACTCCTCTAATGCCATTTTATAGCCTTCTAAGCGTTTCTTGCTAACAAAAGCTTTACTGTGCCCATTAACCATAGCAATATTTCGATGTCCAAGCTCAATCAAATGCTCAACAGCTTTTTTGGCTCCTGCCACATTATCAGTTGTAACGTAACCAACATTATCGGAGTGAACAGGAATATCAATCAAAACGCAGGGAATATCACTTTCGACGACTTCCAACAGATACGGATCATCTGTTTTAATTCCTTGAATGATGACTCCATCTACCCTTCGTTCTCTGCAAAGTTGAGTGTACGTCTTTTCACGTTGCTTGGAAGAATTCGTGTTAAAGACCACTAAATCATAGTCACTCTCTGACGCAGATGAGTTGATTCCTGATAGGATAGAAAAAATAATTTGGTCCTTTTCACTTTCCCGGTTCAAACCGGATACTAATAAACCAATTGTTTTGGAGACATTCATTACAAGTCCTCTTGCGAGAGTATTAGGACTGTAATTTAGCTCCTTTGCAAGAGTCATAATCTTTTTCCTTGTTTTCTCACTAACATCTGAATAACCATTTAATGCTCTGGAAACTGTAGTCACAGATACTCCAGCTGCTTTTGCTATATCTTTAATTGTTGTAGCCATACAATCCTCCAAAACGTTTCGGAAATATCTGTACATGTAGAATACTAAATTACGCAACCGTTTTCAATGTTTTTTTATAAATTCTTTTAGACATAAAACTAAACAAAAACCGACCTTCTTTTCGAAAAGAAGGTCGGTTTCATTCATACTAATGATTTATTACTTTATCCCAGTAGAACTGATCCACTGCTGCCCCTCTTCTTCAGGGTTCCAATCATTGAGGATCAAACGTCTGTCTTTCGATATTTCAAGTGCCTTTCCGTTATGAACAGAAGTAATTCTTATTGTTCCATTATCATTTTTTGAAATGACCCAACGCTGATTATTATAGCCAAGATAATCATATAGCTGTATTTTATTTTGACCGGTATCATAATCAAGTGCTTTGCCACCCTTGGTTCGGATGGAATACGAACCATACTCATCACCAGTCGGAACCAACGTCCAATTTGTTGCATTGTCTGCGTCGGATATAGTCACTTGCTCTCCATTTTGAGACGTAGCCGTATAAATTGCTTGGCCTGTTGCTTTATTTGTAAAGCTTGTTACCGTTAAGTTTGCATCTGTCATTTGGCTAACTTTCACATTCTGATAAGATGCTTGACCTCCAAATACATTGACGCCAAAATGTCCTTCTGCAAATGTTCCATCCTTTATATCCATGATTTTTTGTCCATCAACTGTGATCACAATCTGAGGACCTTTTGCTTCAATTTTTACCTTATACGTTTTCCCAGGTTGAATAAAGGCAGGAACTCTCCCAAGGACCATTCGATCTTCAAAGCGACCGTCTATTTTGTAAAAAAGACGAAAAGCTCTCATATTCGGATCAAGATTGAAGTAATATCCACTTCTTCCGTCGTCACTAGCCCGGAACAAAATGGAGCCCGCTCCACCTGATTCCCCTAGCATCATATCAGCCTCATACGTAAAGTCTCCAGCCTTTTCAGCAGCGACATAATTCGCATCACTTGTATATGTTCCACGAATACCGTTTTCTGTGACGGTCCATTTGGAACTAGAGATATCTGACTTCCATCCAGAAAGATTCGTATAAAACTCACCTTCAAATACTCTCACAACAACACTTTCAGAAGTTTTTCCATTTGGGGTAAAGGCGGTAATAACCGCTTCTCCTTTGCTTCCGGCTTTAAGTACTGCTTTTGAGTTAGTAGAGGAGGCTATCGATACGACGTTCGGATTGCTAGATTTCCACTTAATTGGTTGTGTACTCTTTCCTTTTCCAGTCTCCACGGATGCGAATAACGTGAGATCCTCCCCCTTGCTCATCTCTCTTTGTTTCGTATCCATGACAATTTTTGTAGTCTCCGTTTTGTCTTCCGTCCAAGTGTTAGCAAGAGAATGGACTTTTAAGGAGAGTACATTCACTTCTCCGCCCTCGGTGTAGAAGCTCATGCTACGACTGGATGGATCAGGGAAAATAACATCAGAAATAACAGCTTTCCCATCATTCGCAAATACTTCAATGGACGAATCATCTACAAAAATATTCAGTTTGATATGCTTATTTTCTGGTTTTAAAGGTGCTTCATGTACAGTGGAAAATGAGCTAGAAAAATCTGTTTCTCCTGACTCTGCACGATTAACAAACACTTGATTTTCCGCTGGTTTGTATCCCACAACTGTTTTTTCGTTAGCACCTTCGCGAACTTGAAAGCCAAATTCAGTTGTATGACTGTTAGTTGGTATTTCAAGTTCCGCCTCAATCTCAAATGCTCCTGAAGAAAGTCCCTTCAGCAGGTTCGAAGCATTTGTTGGATGTATAATTTTGTTCTGTGTTTCAAAAATAGTGTTTCGAATGGACTGCAATTCCCTAATCGGAGCTTGTGCGAGTCTTATTCCTTCCTCCGTATTCACCAGTCTGACTTCCCTCGGAATCGACAGCTCACCCTTCCAACCGGTCGTTGGAAAAGCAAATGGATAATCCCAGTTTGTCATCCATGCCATCATCACACGTCGATTATCTGGCATATTAGCAAAGGACATCGATGCGTAAAACTCTTTCCCGTAATCTGTTTTGAGTACCTTTCCTGCTGCATTGTCATTGACGAATTTTCCATCAGCCGTTAAATGCCCGATAAAATACTCTGCATCAGAGCCTTGCGTCTTCGGATTTGCTCCCGTGCTGATCATGAGAACCCACTTTTTCTCTCCTGTCCCGTCTACCTGAAGCTCAAACAGATCGGGACACTCCCACACACCCCCACGAACATAATCTCCATATCCGAAATTATCAGTAAGTGTCCAATCTATTAAATTGGTGGACGTAAAGAAACGAATATGATCTCCTCCTGATACAACCATCACCCACCGATTATTGGCCGCATCACGTACCACCTTTGGATCGCGGAAGTCCCAGCCACCCGGGTCGTCCCCATTCTTACCTGGGTTTTCAATCACAATCGGGTGTTCCGTTGAATATTTCCAAGTTCGTCCCTGATCCGTGCTATATGCTAGACCAATTCGTTGGTTGCCATTCCATCCATCCGGATTAAACGAAGTGTAGTAAGCAATTAGCCCTTTTCCACCCGTATGAGTGAAAAGACCGGAAGCATTATTCGTATCCGCAATAGCTGAACCTGACCAAACATGACCGTGATCATTCCACGGTAGCGCAATAGGAAGTCGTTTCCAATTTACCAAATCCGTACTTACAGCATGAGCCCAAGTCCCGCCATCTTGGTGGAATAAATGATATTCACCTTCGTAATAGACAAGCCCATTCGGGTCACTAACAGAGCCACGAGCTGGAGTATAATGATAATCTGGTCGATATTTTTCTTTATAATAGTTTGTTGTTGGAACAACATACACATCTTGGAAGGCTGCAGATCCAGAGGTTACCATGAATCCTACCATTCCTGTTGAATAGGTTTTATCCGAAATAGTTACAGCTGACTCTGAATATCCATCCACATAAAGCTCGATTTGATCACCGTTTGCAATAACCTCTAGATGATGTTTGCTATCTTCTTGGGAAGGATACGCAATTTCAGAGGTTTTCAGAATCGTTCCATCCATCTTCTTCAATTGTGCTTTAACCGTGTTTCCTGCCTTAATTAGAGCAGCCTCATATCCCTCTGTTCCTAATTCATTTGCTCGAAAGGCTAGTGCTACTTCTGATTGTTGCTGATTAAAAGAAATATTTCCTTCAAGAACAAAGTCACTTTCACTCGTATGAAAAATATTTTTCGCTTTTACACCATCAACAGCTATTCCTTTTAAGCCATGAATGGATGGTTCCCAAGTTCCTTCCTTTACAAGAGAAGAACCTAGATTAGTAGAAAGATCACTAACCTTTACATTTTGAAACAATGCGGATCCATTCCAGACGTTCAGTCCAAGAAACCCCTTCTCATAGGTGGCATTGTTCACATCAATAACGGGCTCATATTTATTACCCCAATATACTTTAATATTGTCGTCTACCACCTTTACCTTCAGATGATAGATTCCCCCCTCTTGCAGTGTGACTGGATATTCTGCTTTTAACTTTGCTTCGTCACGTGCATCGCGGAGTCGAATTATTCCCGCATTCGGGACAATTTGGAGCATATAAGAGTCCCAACCATCTTCATTCGAACGAAAGACTAACGTCGCGTCTGCATTCCTATCAATGACTTGTATATCTGCTTCATAAATAAAATCTTGAGAAGTAACACTTGAGATAGCCATTACATTCTCATTTGGTTCTGAGGTCAGCAATAATCCCTGTTGCGTGTCTTCTAATGACCCTTTTCCTTTCACTTGCCAGCCTGTTAGATTCGTATTTGCTTGTAATCCACTTTCTAAAATTGTTGCCCCCTCCTTCGGCTCAGTTGCCAATCCTGCCGTAGGGTGACTAACAAAAGTTCCTACTGAGGAAGCAAGTAGTATAGCTACAAAAAATACAGAAGCCTTTTTTATGAAAGTTGGTTTCATCCTTTCCCCTCTCTTACAAATAAATGAATTTTTTTCGGTTCTCATTAATCAAACCTTTCACTTCGTCCTCGGTCGGCAAAGCTGATATAGCTCCCACTTTCGTACAAACCAATGCACCAACGATGTTGCTGTAAGAAATCACTTTTTTTAATTGCTCAAAGTCTTCTAAAACAAGCGTAGGATTTTCAAAGATAGATAACTGGTAGAGAGTTGCTCCTACAAAAGCATCTCCCGCTCCCGTTGAATCAATGGATGTGACTTTTATGCTAGGAACCATCTCACACTTCTGTCCATTGGAAACCAATGTTCCTTCTGCCCCTAAGGTGACAGCCAAAACTTTGACTCCCATTTGATGCAAAGCAACAATTCCTTCCTTTACATCGTCCATCCCTGCTAGGATTCTTAATTCTTCCTCACTCACTTTTACAAAGTCAGCGATAGACATTCCTTGCCTTGACCATTCTTTGAAATGATCGACTCTTCCTTTCCATAGTGATGACCTATAGTTTGGATCGAACGAGAGGAACTTTCCTCTTTCCTTTGCCTCCCTCATTAGGTTGATATACGTAGATCGAAATGGTTCATTTAACAGGGCAGTTGCGGAACCGAAGTGAAGAATTTGATTCATCATGAGGCTCTCTTTATCCAATTCTTCCTCTGTTACAAACGCATCTGCACCTCGGTTGAAAATAAAATCTCTTTCCCCATCTGCCTTCAAGGAAACAAATGCTTGTGTCGTTGGATGAGCCTGATCGAATAATAGTAAGGAGGTATCTACATGGCAATTCTCTAATGTTTGCTTTAAAAAATATCCAAACGGATCATTTCCAACTTTGCCAGAAAACTGTGCTTTTCCCCCTAGCTTCACGATGGCCGCACAAACATTAGCCGGAGCCCCACCTGCCTGTTTTTCGAAATTTTTTCCGTCTATTAAGTTCACGTCCACATCTGTACAGAAAAAATCAATCAGTAATTCCCCTATACAAAACACCGATGAATTGGTTGTCATTCATCATCAACCTGCCTTTTCAACATTCTTTAAGTTTCGATTCAGGCTTCCATCATTTCTCCCAAATGGAGGAAAGCTCAGTAAGTACTAATGAAGAGATATTTGTTGTTCCATTCTTTGAAAAGATGACCATCTTGTTATATGGTTGATTCGGATAGACTAAGCTTGTGCAAACAGACTTTCCATCATTGGCAAATACCTCTATGGAAGATGTGTCTAGCCAAATTTGTAAGTGTATTTGGTTGTTCTCTGTTTTTACAATTGCTTCCTGTATCGCAGCAAATGAGTCAGAGAAATGATTGATTCCTGCATTCACCCTGTCAACGGTTAGCTTTTCGACTACCGTATCATACTGAATGATGACTTTTTCCTGAATCGAATTTTCAAAGATGACTCCAAAAGAAGTAGAATCTCTTTTTTCAAAGGAGATATTTACTTCCATTAAGCTACTAAGCAGGTCACAATGAATGGGGTTGTTCGGTGCAAGCGATACTTCCTCAATAACTTCACTCTCATTTCGCAATACTTGAATCTCTGACACAACCTTCTGCACCACCCGAACTCCCTCCTCAGTAGTAGTGAGGAAAAGTTCTCTAGGCAATGTCATCGCACTACGCCACCCCTCGGTTGGGAGTAAGTTTGCATACCGCCAATTGCTCATCCAGCCGATATAAATTCTTCTACCATCATCCTCAGGTACATCCGACCAGCTCACCCCAGCATAGTTATCTCTGCCAAAATCTAGCCAAAGTGTCGTACCATCACTATGTTCATTCACGAATGTCTTTCCATCAAATTGCCCAATGAAATATTGTGTTCGGGAACCTTCTGGAAATGCTGGATTATCTCCAATGCTAACAAGCATCACCCATCGCTTATTGCTTTCGTCACCGTCTACAGGTAGTTCGAATAAATCTGGGCATTCCCACACTCCATCATGTGAACCTGCTTGATGGCCAAATTCACTAGCAAACTCCCATTCTATTAAATTACAAGAAGTATAAAGGGTAACTGTTTGACCAGTCGCTAAAATCATCACCCACTTGTTGGACTCCATGTGCCAAAATACCTTTGGATCTCGGTAATCAGTAATCTCCTCGTCTGAAAGTACGGGATTTCCTTCGTATTTTATCCATGTTCGTCCGTTATCTTTGCTGTATGCCAGGCTTTGGCGTTGTCTTGGTCTCTCAGAATCTGGATACGAATCATGGCTCGTATATATAGCTACTAATCCTGCTTTTCCATCAAAGAAGCCCGTCGTATCATTCCAATCGACCACTGCACTTCCAGAAAAAATCGTGCCATGCTCATCCGGATGCAACGCAATGGGAAGCTGCTCCCAATGAATCAAATCTTTACTCACTGCATGCCCCCAGTGCATCGGTCCCCAAGTAGTGCCAAATGGATGATGTTGATAGAACAAATGGTATTCTCCTTCAAAGAACACCATTCCATTTGGGTCATTCATCCACTTTTCTTCAGGGGAATAATGATATTGAGGTCGATGTTTTTCTTTATATCGTGTTTTAATCATGCTTTTTCCGCTCCTTTTCTATAAGTAGAAGAAGGCTGTAAAAGGATACAGCCTCACTCCTATTCAGCCCATTACTGATTTCTGTCATAACCTGCTTGCTTAATTTCTAGCCAATCTTGTAAGCCTAGTCGGTCAAGCTCTTTTAGGTAGCTATCCCATTCTTTTTCCACTTTTCCATTTTGAATCCACTCTGCTCGTTTTCTCATTACGAAAGCAAACATATCCGTTTCAATTGCCGTTAAACGATCAAGGTCTTCAATTGAGAAGAACACTCTAGGATAAATATTTTCTGCTTGCATATGAGGAACCATAACGTCCTTCAACACACCTAATCTCCATGCAGCATCATCTGGCTTTGTTGTTACCGTACCGTAGTACTCATCTAGGATGGCCAATGGTCCACCAATATTTGTCTTTTGTCTTAACTCTACTGGTGCCGTACCTTCTAAAGGTAAGTGCTTTAGCATATTTGCCGCTTCGTCGTATTCAAAGATGTTCTGTTGCTTTTCGTCTCCGTACGTTCCCCAGTTATTTTGTACAGACTGAATCGGATCGTACAGCTCATCAATCCACTTTGCTGTTAACTCAAGATTTTTATTGGAACTCGTAATAACCATTCTTCCGCGGTCAAAGCCCATACCATTTGTTCTTGCCACGTTCACATGCCCATCTGGACCAGCAAGTGGTTTCATAACATCGTATTTATCGTTCATACCCGTGATATTTGCCTTATCCCATGTGAAGTAAAGACCGTAGCGATTGTCTTTTCCTTTGGCGATGTACGTATTCCAATCTTGCTCAAACGCCTCAATATCAATTAACCCTTCTGCGTATAATTCATTTAAAAATTTGATTCCTTCCTTATACCCTTCATCGGAAGCAGTGAAGGTAACCTTTCCATCATTCGTAACAACTGTATGATCCCAGTTCTCACCAAGGCCAAAAGATCCAAACAAGAAAGCTAAGTCTTCTCCACCTGGCTTATTAATAAATGACATCGGAATTTCATCAGCTTTTCCATTTCCATTCGGGTCCTGTGTTTTAAAAGCAATTAATACTTCTTTCAACTCTTCTGTTGTGGTTGGCATTTCTAGACCTAATTTATTTAGCCATTCAACGTTAATCCATGGAAGATCATCAACAGAGTGAATGCTTTCTTTTCCAGCCCCGAGCTCCTCAATCCATGGAAATGAATAGATATGACCATCTGGAGCCGTCATCATCGCTTTATACTCTGGTGCTGCCTCAAGAACCTTTTGCAGATTCGGCATATACTTCTCAATTAAGTCTTCAACCGGTACAATGGCACCGTCCTTTGCTAGTTTTAAAAGATCATAGTCTCCATACCCTGCATCAATGATGGCATCTGGTAAATCTCCACTCGCCATCGCAAGGTTTCTCTTTTCCACAAACACATCGGACGTGTAGTTTTTCCACTTGATATTGACACCTGTCTCTTCTTCGAGACGTTGATAAATTAATTTTTCATTCGGATCCTTTGGAGCAAGCGGTGAGCTTTGTGTCATAAAGCTTAGTGTGACTTTTTCTTTAAGCGGGAAGCTCACATCCTTTAAGTTATACTCTTTCGATGCAGTTTCACTGCTTTTATTGCTGCAGCCAGAAGCTATTAATAAAGCCGCTAAGGTGACGGCAGCAACCTTTTTTGCTTTTTTCATAAAATTGACCCTCCTAGGAAATTGTTTGTAAGCATTTTCATTATTCTTTATAGTTAGTGGCTCATTATTTTAATGAACCGACCATAACACCTTTTTCAAAGTACTTTTGGAAGAATGGATACATCACGATAAGCGGTAGACTTGAAATGACAATCGATGAGTATTTAATCATTTCTGACAGCTTTTTCAGCTCGGCCATTGCCAACTGATCACTAATCATTCCAGGATCTGTTGAGTTTTGGATCAAAATCGAACGTAATACGAGTTGCAATGGATGAAGGTTTGGATCATCCAAGTAAATCATCGCGTCAAAGTACGAATTCCACTGTCCTACGAATGCATACATGGCTAAAACGAAAATAATCGGTTTTGATAGTGGCAGTACAATTTTAAAGAAGATAAGTAAATCGGAAGCCCCATCTACTTTTGCTGCTTCATGCAGCTCGTAAGGAATACCCTTGAAATACGTTCTTGCGAGAATGATATTCCACACATTGATGGCACCGGGTAGGATAATCGCCCAAATCGTATTTAACATCCCTAAGTCTTTTACAAGCAGGTAGGTTGGGATCAATCCACCGCTAAAAAACATCGTGATGATAAACATCGTCATAAAGAAGTTTTTTCCGACAAACCCGTTAACTGAAAGTGGGTAGGCTGCAAACAAAGACACCACAACAGTAACAACCGCAAAGCCAACCGAATACAGAACCGAATTGATAAAGCCTTTTAGCATGGCATCATTTCCAAGGATGAGCTTATACCCCTTCAAACTCCAATCCGAGAGATTAAAAGAAATTCCTTTATTTAATAGAACGGTAGGATCCATAAATGAGGCTAGTACCACATACACTAAAGGAACCAATACGACTAATACTGCTAGGAAGAGAAAGATATTGTTTAAGGTTAATATCATCCGATCCATCCGCGTATACTTGATATTCATTGGTCTAACTCCTTTCTGATCAATATAATCCTTCGCCTTCGTTCAGCTTCTTCACGATATAGTTCACGACAACTAGCAGGATAACGTTAATGACTGAGTTAAATAGCCCAACGGCTGCTGAGTATGCATAGTCGCCTGCTTGTAAACCGACTTTGTAAACATAGGTCGGAAGAATTTCAGAGGTTGGCAGGTTCATTGATGTTTGCATCAGATACGCTTTTTCAAACCCGATCGCCATGATTCCACCTGCGCCTAAGATAAACGTCACAGCCATCAATGGCTTTAAGGTTGGCAAATCAATATGAAGCATTCTTTGTATAATATTGGCTCCATCCAGGGTAGCAGCATTATGCAATTCCGGATCCACATTCGCTAGAGCAGCTACATAAATAATGGATGACCATCCGGCCGCTTGCCAGATTCCAGATAGGATATAGATGCTTCTGAAGTAATCCGGGTCGGATAGGAACCCAATTGGCTCCCCTGTTAGCATCGTGACCACCTGATTGATGGGACCCGTTGGTGATAAAAAGATAAAAAGCATCCCAACGATAACAACGACAGAGATAAAGTTTGGTGCGTAGAGGACAAGCTGAACATTCTTTTTAATTGCTGCCCTTCGTACTTGATTCAACATTAGTGCAAGGATAATGGGTATTGGGAACCCAAGGATTAGCCCGTAAAAGCTGAGTTTCAATGTGCTCATAAAAATCGTTCCAAAGTTTGGTGAGGACAAAAACTTTGTAAAGTTTTCAAAACCGACCCATTCGCTCCCAAGTATTCCTTTGATCGTACTAAAATCCTTAAAGGCAATGATCGCACCGTACATAGGAATATATTTAAAAACGATAGTGAGAATAATAGCGGGCGCAATTAACAAATAGAGAAAATAGTTTTCTCGGATATAACGTAATTTCTTGCTTAGGTTCGTCACCCTTTTCTCCGCCTGATTCGGGATCGCAGCATCTTTGCCTGCTTCAGCTTTTATTAATTCCTGCATTCTCGTAACCTCCAATCTAGTTTTCTACTAAAGTTCTAAGAAAGTAAGGGGTTACATTTTCTATTGTTTATAACTTCCACCATACCCCTAGCTGTCTTTCTTGTTTTAACTATAACAGGATGAGGAAAGACGATATTTTGAGTTCTTTGGAATTCTATGTTTAAAATTTTCGGCATATGGAATCGTTTCCAAAAATAATAAAATCCCCTAGCTTATATAGCTAGAGGATCCATCCTTTATGGTTTCTGAAATTCCTGTATTCCTGCATTAATCTTTTCGACAGCCTCTTTGGCCGAGGTATGAACATCTTTTCCTCCGATACCGATGTCTTCAAATAAAACTCTAATCGCATTGCTTACCACTGGATAAGCAGGGGTAACTGGACGGTTTTGCGAGTGCCTAAGCGTTTGCTCGATAAAAATATTTAAGGGATACTGATTAAGTTCCGGAATATCTTTTACTACCGAGTATCTTGCCGGCAAATCACTCGTAATCGTGACATATTTCTTCATTCCCTCATATCCAGTCACGTACTTAATAAACTTCCACGCTTCGTTCGGATATTTGGACTGCGATGAAATACCTAGCGCCCACCCTCCATTGGGAGCCACCTGGTACACCCCTTTCGGTAAAGGGGCTACGCCAAAATCCTCTCCAAGAGTAAAATTTGAATTTCTTTCAAAGTCCTTAAGTGTCCACGATCCTAATACTGTCATCGCGAGCTTTCCTTTTATAAAGTCATCTGTTCCCATTTCCACTGAAGCGATCCCTTGCTTGTGATAGAAATCCTGGAATAATTGTAGAGCCTCTATTGCCTCCTCTGAATCCAAATATCCACTTGCTGTTGTTGCATCAGGACTCAACACATCGGCTCCAAACTGCCACAAGAAAGGCATTTTAAAGTAAGCAGGTGCTTCTCCTTCTCCAAATCCTTGGCCAGGATCAATACCAACGATGCCTTTTTCAGCATTTGTTACTTTTTTGGCGATCTCAATCACTTCGTCCCAAGTTAATGGTTCATTTGGGTTGGATGATGGGAAAGGAACCCCTGCCTCTTTCAGAACATGCTTATTATAAAATAGAGCAATGCTCGATTCTGCAATTGGGGCAAGATAGATTTGGTCATTATAACTTAGCCCTCTTAAAGTGGACGTTGGGAAGTCCTCAATACTCCCCTCACTTTTCATAAAATGATCAATAGATAAGAGCGATCCTGCATTGGCATAAAGAGCAAGTGTCGGACTATCTATCGCCATTATATCCGGAGGAGTGCCTGTTGCGATTTCTGTCCGGAGTCTCACTTCATAGTCGCTGTAAGGAATGGTTTTCATCTGAATTTTGATATCGGGATTCCTCTTTTCAAATGATGAAACTAACTCTTCATAAGCTTTATTTTCTGCATCATTTCCTCTGTTTCTCCAAAACGTTAGCAGGGTTTTTTGTACAACTTTTGGTTGTGTCTCTGCCTCTTCTTTACTATCTGGTTGAAAGAGGGAAAGAACAACTAACAACAGGCCAAGAAAGATAACGAAAGATAGAAAGAAAGCCATCCTTTTTTTCATCTGTTCATATCCTTCCTAGTTTTTCTTCGTATGAATGACGAAAATCAACAGGTGTTTGCTGAAAATGCTTTTTAAAAACCGTACTAAAATATCCGGAGTTCGAATAACCAACCAAATTGGCAACATCAATGATCTTAAGCTGTTTGTCCTTCAAGAATTCCTTTGCTTTTTCCATTCTTACATTCAGGAGATAATCGCTAAAATTTTGCCCCACTTGATGTTTAAAGGTTTCTGACAAATGAGCGCTATTAATATGAAACATTTCTGATAGAAAGGTAAGAGAGATTTCATTTGCATAATGCTGATCCAAATACTGACGGACACCCTCAATAATTAATTTTCCATTAGAAAATCGGGCCGTTCTTACCTTTTCAATAATCAGTTGCCCTAACTCCATAAGCTGTTCAATCACTTTAAGGAAGGAATTCAATTCCCAAATACTTTGCTGGCAACTCCACATCATGTTCTGAACGTCTCTTGTTTCCATATCATATTTACGGGCAGCTGATCCTAATAAAAATAATACCCGGTTCGAGAGGAAGGAGAAGGCCATAATGGACTGAGCTTCGTTTCTTCCTAAAAGATTCTCTAAGTTTTCCTTAAACAATCCAAAATTGGCCGTTTCGACCGCATTGATTAATTTTCTTTCCATATCTGACGAAAATTCATAATCGTCCTCTTGTAAATCGGACGCATCTATAATCTGAGAACGAGAACCTAATTGGCTCTTGCTCCAAGCTAATAAACTAGAAATATAGCCATTTTTCAGGTTAGCTACTCCCCCTACCACACTACCTAAGCCAATCACTGTTTCTAAATGAAGTAGATTTTGTACATTCTTCTGGATATCTTTAACTAGACTAGGAAGCGTATCATGTTCTTTGTCTACAACCTGTAAAAAATGAATCATATTCGCATAACTAGGATCATAAAACGTATACAATCCCTTTTCACCATGTGCTATTTCTTTACACATCATTTGAAACGGGAGCCATAGTTCTTTTAAACGATATGCTTGTTCGTTTTTATCCCTGATTTCGACTGTTATAAAACGGAATTCTCTACTTTCACTTGCCATGTCTTCCAAATGAAGTTGTCGAAGTCTTTCTTTTACCATCGATGACTCCGTCCACTCTTCCTTTACTAAATAAAGCAAATATTGTTCTTGCACTTCTTGGAGGCGGGTTATGGCTAGATGCCTCATTTGGGCTGCTTCCGCCTGCTTTTTCTTCTCTTCTTCCGTTTCTTTACGAATTTTTCGTAATATGTCTTCTAGTTCATCTGGAGCAACAGGTTTTAATAAATAATCCTTTACTCCCTTCTGCATTGAACCTCTGACGTATTCAAAATCAGAGTACCCTGATAGTACAATCACTTTCACCTGTGGAAATTCTTCAAAGCAGCGTTGAGCAAATTCAAGACCATCCATAATAGGCATTCTCATATCAGTGATGACAAGGTCTGTTTTCATCGTTCGTAACCATTCTAATGCTTCTTTTCCATTAGATGCTTCACCAATGATTTCAAACCCCTCTTCTTCCCAATCAATCTTCATCCGAAGCCCCATACGCACTTGCTTTTCGTCATCCGTGATGAGTACCTTTAACATCTCGGGTCACCTCCACTATACTTAATACGCAGCTGGATTTTTGTCCCTATCCCTTTGGTAGAATCAATTTGGTAAGAAAAGTCCTCACCGTAATAAAGCTTTAAACGACCGAGTACATTTCTGAGACCAATACTCGTTCCCTTACTTTGTAGGACACTTGTGGATTTCTGTGTGTCTTCCTGATGAAGAAGATCTACTAACATATCATCCGACATTCCCACACCTTTATCTTCAACCAATAATAGTAATTGCTCATCAATCATTTTTGTTTGGATGAAGATATCAGCATAGCTTTTCTCGCTAAAGCTGTATTTCACTGCATTTTCCACTAGTGGCTGGAGGATAAATTTAATGATTGGAAGGTGTTTGGCCAAGCGATCTTCCTCAATCGTAATAGAAATGGTGTCCACATATCTCATTTTTAAAATATTGGTGTAACTGCGAATATAACTCATTTCTTCCCCTAAAGTGACCACATCATTTTGAGTGTTTAGGGAGTACCTCATCATTCGTCCTAAATAAACGCTAACATTCATCACTTCTCTATTTTTCCCTTGAGCAGCCAAGCCACCAATGATTTCAAGTGTATTATTCATAAAATGAGGATTAATCTGTAGCAACAAGGCTTTGTATTCTGCATCTCTTCTCCGAATATTAGCCTCATATTCGGTCTCAATTCTATTTTTCAGCTGATCGACTGTATGTCCAAATACATTTACTAGATAACCAACTTCATTGTTTTGAGATTTAATCGTTGGCATAAATCGCTTAGCACCGGCAAAATCTCCTCTTTCGATAAATCCCATTGCTTTTGCCAGCTTCCCTAATGGACTAACAATATTGGACGCGAGCATATATGAGGCCAAAATGGTAAGTAAGAAAACGAATCCACTAATCGTAAGCATGCGATGGCGCAGATCATTCGCCTTTGAAAATAAATCCGACTCGGTTACTTCGCTTAGTAAAATCCAACCACCAACAGATAATTTCTGATAAAACACGAAGTACGTTTCATTGTTCAACTTTACTTCTACCAATCCATTATTTTCTTTACTTTTATTGATTTTTGTTAGGCTAGTCGATAGCACCTGTTTCGGTGTATGAATCTCTCCTGTTAAAACATTCTCTCCTCGTTTGTTTAACAAATAGGCATGTCCTTTTTGTCCAATCTTGTTTTTATTTAAAGCCGTCTCAAGCAATTCGGTTGGAAAATTCACCTTGATTATGCCGTATGACACGAGTGTATTCATATCTATCAACGGCGATATATAACTATTAATATTCCCTGGAGTAGGTTGATAGGGATCTTTATGGGACGCGACAAACGAGTTTCCATCCCCCATATACTCCTTATACCAGTTTTCCTGCTTTAAAAGGGGGTTGTTTCCCCATGCACCTGTGCCATCATTGAGCATGACCCCGATGGACATTCCATTTGAGTTATTAACCGTCATTGAAGCAAGAAGACTCTTCATTTGATTCCTGATTAATAACCTTTGATTTTTCGTTACATCCGATGACACTTTATCTGTCTTCATCCACTGCAATGTCGTTGGATTGACGAGAATTTGTTTTCCTAAATCCTCCGCCTGAGTGGTAATCGATTGGATATATAACGAATATTGATCCATCATCTCCACAGTTAAATCCTGAGTCTGTTCTTCAATCACAGAAGAAAACCAACTTGGAACCAAGAAGGAGAAGATGACAAATGGGATAGTTAACAAACAAGTAAAAACCAAAAATAAACGATTACGTAATGAGAAAAACATTTCCCACCTCCTCATGCAAGAAAACCCTTACAGATACTTCTTATACCCAATTTAGCATATCGTGGCATTTTGGAACATAGAAACAGAAAATATAAAAACCTAATTTATATAAAATTACCGTCATGCATCCAATGAGGTTTTCTTGGATTTTTGAGTTAAATAGGATGTCTTGTCCTTAATCGAGTAACCAATAAGCGGAGGTTTTCCGGTTAGACGCAGAACGGAGCTCGTTTAGGGGTAAAATAAGGGGAGATTTTCCGCTTATGCAAAGAAAATCTCCCCTTTTTTATGTTTTTTGAGTCAATAGGCGGAATTCCTCCGTCTATTTATGCCATTTTTAGTCGTATTTGCTAATTAAGCGGAATTTTTCCGTCTATTTAACCGCTCGGTTGCGTAACGGATACCCCAACAGATAAGGTCGAACCCTTGTCATCCTAGTTGCGGGAATCTAATTTTAATGATGGTGCTCATGTCCTTCCTCTTTTTCTGAAAGATCTTTTTGTAAGTATTCTAACTCACTCTTCGAAAGCTCACCAACAACGATTTGGACCTGTGGCATAATGACTGCGTCACCCTTACTTGCATGAATCTTTATATAATAAAGTCCGTCACGATCAAACGTTTTGTTTATTCCATATATTCCTTCTTCTAGTTTATCCGGTTGTTCAACCGTAGCCTGGATGGCATCATCATGTTTCCACATTTCAAATTCAAGTGAATCTACTTCTTCTACTTTTTTTCCATCTTGAGTAAGAATGACCTTGATTGGCACTGGTTCCTCACTCGTTATCCTTTCAGGTAGAACGACCTCTGCGTGAAGGGGCTGTTCTTTCAAATATAACTCAGCCGCATCCTCTTTCAGGGAACAACCGCCAAGCAACAAACCGATCATTGTGATCAAAAATACTTTTTTCATAGTTATATCCCCCTTATTGCTACGCATGTAAAAATCTCTTCAAGAATGGGATTCTTTTAATCAATAACACATCCATCAGAAAAATGACGATCAGGGACAAACCAACCAAAGGAAATAGAATACCCAAACCTATTAAAACGACTAAAAATAGCTTCATATTTTTGATGCTAGTCGATTTTGGTGCACCCATACTTTTTTTCGGCTTACGCTTTAACCATAAATAAAATCCACTAACGGCAACAAGGATGATTCCTAAACAAATAAGAAGACTACCCAACTGATTGATCAACCCAAATTGTGTTCCTTTATGCAAGGTAATCCCTAACGCAACAACTTGTCCGATGAAACCATAATGATCAAATCGATAGTCTGTTAACACAGCACCCGTATATTGATCAATATGCATGGTGATCTCATCCTCAGCTTTTGGTGGAAAAGCTGATAAAGTGTACACTCCTGTAGGTTCTTTTGGAAGAAATACCGTATAACTAGGATGTACTCCTTCACGGATTGCAATCTGAACCACATCATCGATTGAAAAGGGGATGAAACCTTGTACCTCTGAAACCGGAACATCTAATGTCTCAGCTGCCCAAGGAACCTCCGCGATGTCTTTCGTAACGGTTGAGACAGGTGCATTTCCTACCCAAACGGAAGGTGGATATCCTTCCCCAGAGTTGGTAGCGATCGTTTGAAATTGAGTTCCCCAAAAACCGGACCAAGGGAGCCCCGTCATCACCAAAAATAGCATCCCTGCCGTAATCCAAAAGGCAGGAACAACATGCAGGTCTCTAGCTAACATACTTCTTCCTTTATTCCATCTCATATAAAGGACACCTGACATATTCAGCTTCTTTCTAGGAAGCCATAAATAAAGGCCTGTAACCATCAACACGATGGTCCAGCATGCAGCTAATTCTACTATTCTATCTCCCAGTGTTCCCATCATTAATTCGCCGTGAAACTCCTCTATTTTATCCATGATGCGATCTTCACTATTTAATTCACCTATGGATTTTCCCGTATACGGATCAACAAAGACGGTTAATGATTGATCGTTTACCAGTAGACTCACTTCACTGGAACGTGTAGCATTTTCTCCCGGGCGATATTTAGTTATCACTGCGTTAGGGTAAAGCTTCTTTACTTCTTCTATTTGTTGCGATGCTGGTATTTTTTCACCTTGTGGCGTAACCTCGAATAAATCTTGATATAGCACTTGTTCTATCTGTGGCTTAAATAAATAGATAGAACCCGTAACGGCAAGGATAATTAAAAAAGGCGCAACAATAATTCCCGCATAGAAATGCCATCTCCACACGGTTCGATAAAGAGATGATTTTTGTTGTGCATCTGATTTAGATGTAGTGTTGATAACCGTTTCCACTTATATATCTCCTTCTTGAACAATGTCATTTTCAATACCGTCACTAAGTTTACCGTTCAATTGTGATATAAGTATGAAATTAAAAAAAAAAAAAAAAAGAGATAGAATCTACACAGATTCTATCCCTTTTACTCCTATAAAAGCCCCACCATTTTTAGTCCGTGAAGGATTCCATCTTCTTCCACTGATTTGGTAACGAACCTAGCCACTTCTTTTACTTGTTCCTCTCCATTTCCCATGGCCACGCTGTTTTTCACTGTAGAGAGCATCTCCAAATCATTGAGTCCATCACCAAAAGCATATTGGCTTTCAACTGGAAATCCAAGCGCATCTACGATTTTTTGGATCCCCCTTGCTTTCGATCCACCCTTTGGCACGATATCTAAGGAAACAGGATGCCATCGAACAAAATCAAATGCATCATACTGCTCCGCGTATTGCTTTTCCTCCCCTTCTGTACAGAAAAGTAGAGTTTGATATAATTCACGACCTTTGTAATAATGAGGATCATGCGTAGGGAAACGATCAATTTTTAACGTATCGATGCTTTGTTTAATATAGTCATGCTCTGGTACGTTGGCTCTCATATCTTCATGATCCATAAACACAACGGGATGATCATTTTCAAGAGCAGCAGCTGTTAATTTTTCGAGTGACTCAATATGTAATGGATTTGTATGTAAGACATTTCCATTTAACACAACATACTGACCGTTATAGCTTACGTATGTATGAATGTCCAACTCTTGTCTTAAATCTTCAAACATAAAAGGAGCTCTTCCTGTAGCAATCGCTACCTCATGACCTAGCTCTTTCAATGTGAAAATCGCTTCTTTTGTTGAAGCAGGTAACTCTTTGCTATGAGTAAGTAAGGTTCCGTCGATATCAAAAAAAATCACACTACGATTTGTCATTAACTCTCCAACTTTCCATGTAGATTATTGTTCTATTTTATCAGGTTGTCATGTTTTTACAAAAATTAATTTACCAAAGCCTATGGAGAGGATTACTTGACGTAACTCTAACATTCTTGTTATTTTTAGGCCATTGTTTTACACTGAATCCATTCCGATAGTTGGAGGTTTATTCTTGAATCTTATACTTAACCTATTAAAAAAACTGACTTACAAACAAATAGGGATGTACGTGATACTAGCTCTTTGTTTTGTAGCATCTGTTATTTTTGTGAATAACAATTATTCATTCTATGAACGCCCCATAGCGAAAGTCCTCAAGACCACGCTAGTAGATACCACCAAAGTAACTGACTTGCATAATAATGAAGATCAACTTTACACACAACAAATTATAGCAGAATTAAAAAATGGAGATAAAAAGGGAGAGCATATCCATTTAACTAATGAATATTCCTCTTCAGGAGCGTATGACCAAGAATATCAAGTTGGAAATGAACTGTTTGTTTGGATGGATACAAATACTGATGCAGATGGAGAATTAACGGGAAGCATCAAAAATGTAAAACGCGATAAATACGTGCTAATCGTAGCTTGGATGTTTATCTTTACTTTGCTTATCGTCGGGAAAAAGCAAGGGTTGTTTTCGATTGTCAGTTTAGCAGTCAATGCTGTTCTCCTCTCGTATGCCTTAGATATGTATGTAAAAACATCAGCCATCAGCTTGTTAGTCGCTTGCAGTATCAGTGCGATCTTATTTACTGCCATCTCTCTGTTACTCGTTAACGGTTTTAATGAGAAAACCTATGCAGCCATCATAGCAACCCTTCTAGCAACCTTTGTTTCTCTACTCATTGCATATCTAGTCCTGTGGCTAACTTCTGAAGAAGGCCTTCGTTACGAAGAAATGCAGTTTCTAACTCGTCCTCCTCAAACCGTATTTATGGCGGGAGTATTAGTAGGATCTCTAGGTGCTGTGATGGATGTTGCCATTACTATGTCGTCTTCTATCTTTGGTTTGTACGAAAAAAACAACCATATATCTATAAAAGCTCTTACAACTTCTGGCATGGAAATTGGGAAAGATGTGATGGGAACGATGACCAATATATTGTTCTTTGCGTATATAAGTGGTTCTATCCCAATGCTTATTTTATATATGAAAAACGGTTCTCCACTAGGATACACCCTTTCCATGAATCTTTCTCTGGAATTAGCTCGGGCCCTAGCTGGTGGAATCGGAATTGTGTTAACGATTCCGATCGGTCTGTATATATCGATCTTTTTTGTAAATCGAAAGAGGGCAAAATCATGAATGCATTATTCTGTCTAGCAGCGATTTTATTTATATTAATGGTACTAATTGGCGGAAAAAAAGGAGCTAAGTCTTTTATTGCCTTATTTTTGAACTTTGCTGTCCTCCTGTTGACCATCCTTATCATGACGGACCCAAACGCAAACCCAATTATTTTAACCTTAATTGCCTGTACGATCATTAGTTGTATTAATTTCTTTTTTATCAATGAAGTAAACAATAAAACCATCACTGCCTTTGTTTCTACCATCATCACATTGGCTATTTTGTTATTTTTCATTGTGATTGTTACAGAAAAATCAATGATTCAAGGATTTGGAGAAGAAGAAACAGAAGAACTCAGCATGTTCTCTCTGTATTTAGGAGTCGACTTTGTAAAAATTGGCGCGGCCATGATCATTATGAGTACGATTGGAGCTATTATCGATGTGGCCATTTCCATTGCTTCTCCTATGCGCGAGCTCTACAATCATAATCAGCAGGTTAGTAGGAAGGATCTATTTTCATTTGGAATCAGTATTGGCAGAGATATATTAGGAACCAATACAAATACATTGTTTTTTGCCTTCTTTGGCGGATACTTAGCTATGCTTATTTGGTTTAAAGACCTATCTTACTCACTAGGAGACATTGTCAATTCAAAAATATTCAGTTCCGAAATGATCAACATCCTTTGTGCTGGAATAGGCGTAGCCTTGATTATTCCGATTACTTCCTGGATCACTGCTTACTATTTGGATAAAACAAGAGAAAAATCTCATTAAAAAAAAGGCTTTGTGTGTTCATAGTGAACTGTACACAAGCCCTTTTTCTTTAAATCAATGAAAAGATTGCCAAAAGGCTCCCGTATCATTCATTCGGACTACCAAAGGCTATTTCTTTCTAGTTTTGTCCGAATAATACCCGGATTCGGACTACCAAGTGCTAATTCCTTCTAGTCCTGTCCGAATAATACCTGGATTCGGACTACCAAAGGCTATTTCTTTCTAGTCCTGTCCGAATAATACCTGGATTCGGACTACCAAGTGCTAATTCCTTCTAGTCCTGTCCGAATAATACCTGGATTTGGACTACCAAGTGCTAATTCCTTCTAGTCCTGTCCGAATAATACCTGGATTCGGACTACCAAAGGCTATTTCTTTCTAGTTCTGTCCGAATAATACCCGGATTCGGACTACCAAAGGCCATTTCTTTCTAGTTCTGTCCGAATAATACCCGGATTCGGACTACCAAGTGCTAATTCCTTCTAGTCCTGTCCGAATAATACCTGGATTCGGACTACCAAAGGCCATTTCTTTCTAGTCCTGTCCGAATAATACCTGGATTTGGACTACCAAGTGCTAATTCCTTCTAGTCCTGTCCGAATAACTCTAGCATTCGGACTATCAAGTGCTAATTCCTTCTAGTCCTGTCCGAATAATACCTGGATTCGGACTACCAAAGGCCATTTCTTTCTAGTCCTGTCCGAATAATACCTGGATTTGGACTACCAAGTGCTAATTTCTTCTAGTCCTGTCCGAATAATACCTGGATTCGGACTACCAAAGGCCATTTCTTTCTAGTCCTGTCCGAATAATACCTGGATTTGGACTACCAAGTGCTAATTCCTTCTAGTCCTGTCCGAATAACTCTAGCATTCGGACTATCAAGTGCTAATTCCTTCTAGTCCTGTCCGAATAATACCTGGATTCGTACTACCAAAGGCCATTTCTTTCTAGTTCTGTCCGAATAATACCTGGATTTGGACTACCAAGTGCTAATTCCTTCTAGTCCTGTCCGAATAACTCTAGCATTCGGACTATCAAGTGCTAATTCCTTCAAGTTCTGTCCGAATAACCCTTGAATCAGACAATCAACAGGCAATCAACCTAATGACTAGAGGCATATCAGTGATTTTTTCTTAATCACGACCGGGTGCTTTTGTTGATAGGTAGAAACCTTATTCCTTTATTTTGGCACAATTAATAAAAAAATGGCGTGCTAAAACTGAAAACAATTTACACGCCATTTTCTATGTTATTTAACTGTAATGCACCTCAAAACGGAACGCTTCTGTTTATAACAGAAACGCTTTTACTAGAAAATTAATTAATATTTTACTAATAATCAATGATTATTCCGTACTTTTTCTAACCACTAGTTCAGAACCAAGGTATAGTGTTTTAACAATTTTACGCTTTTCTACCACTCTTTCAAGCAATAACTGTACTGCATTTTTACATAACTCCATTAAATCAATATGAAAAGTCGTAAGTGGTGGAGAAACATACTTTGCGATACTAATATTATTTATGCTAATGAGGTTGACTCGTCCTGGAATCGCAATTCCATACTCATTTAAGGCCTGTAAACAACCAACCGCGATCGGATCAGCAGCTATATAAAAAGCAGTAGGTAATTCATCTCCCAATGTATCAATGGCATTCCTCATAAGATTGTACCCATTATCCACAGAAAAGCCTCTCCGGCAGAATACATATTGATCATTCAATTGACCCTTCTCAGCCATATAGGCACGAAATGTTCTCTCTCGGATGTCCATTTCCTCAAGCCCTGTATTAGGATTATGATACGTGCCTCCAATGAAGCCGATTCTGCTATGCCCCTTGTCAACAAAGAAATCCACTGCTCTTTTCGTCATTTCAGAAAGGTCCGGCCTAACGGAATCATAATGAACAGGGTCTGGTGTCGTATCAATAAAAACTCCATTTGGGGTAATGCTTCTGAGACGAGTTAATTCTTTCTCTGAAAAAGAACCCACCGCTATAAAACCCTTGATATTATCAGGGATTTTGGCTATTCCATCTGCGATTTTGTAAGTCGTAAGCTCCACATTAAACTTCTTCGCCCACTTTTCTATTTCAAGCCTCATCGTTTTAAAGTAAACGTCTTCGAGCTCCTCTTGATCTGTTAGCCAATACAAAAAGGCTATATTATTTACTAACTGCCGAACCGTTTTTCTTCTATAGTTAAGCTTCTCAGCTACATCATATATTTTCTCCCGTGTTTCATCTGGTACAGAAAGGCTCTCATCATTATTCAACACACGGGAAACGGTAGAAATCGAAAAACCCGCCTGTTCTGCAATATCTTTAATTGTTGCCATTGTCAATTACCTCCAATTATCCATACCAATATTATACGATTCAACCACCACCCTAACAAGTAAATTTTTTTACTAATTAGAGGGAAAATTTTTATTTGGAAATTAACTCGTATTTTTTGATAATAGGAGTATGGAAATAGCATTATTTCATAAAAAAAAGGAGTTAATCCTTTGGATCAACCCCCACAGCTGTGGTTACCCTTATGTTATTTTACTTGCACTTCTGCAACAGTTTGTTCTACCTCAGCACGGGTTATTTTTTCACGTCCTTCTTTCAATGCTGTTAAGGTTTTATATGCTAGAGCAAGTGGTAGACGGCAGAATAATAAAATATTTCGCTTATTGAGAGACTTTATATATTCATCTGCTTTTGCTAAGTTTTCATCCGCATATTCAATTAGCTCCTTACGAGTCCAACCATCGGGTACAAAACTTACACCACGTTCGTCTGAATCTTCCTTCTCATTACGTAAGATGTTTACAGCCTGAAGCCCACGACCATAACCGATGGCAAGTTCACTATCTGTTTTTACACCGGCACAGTACTCCCAAAGGTTTGAGAGCATTACTCCAACAAGTCCTGCAACGTAGTATGTATAGTCATCTAAATCTTCACGGGTACGAATTTTCCAGTTTGCTTTTGCCCATTTTGCCATACCAAATGCCATTTCACAGGCAGCGTTCATAACAAATGGTAGAGTATCCTTTGGACAAGCTTGTAGCCATTCTTCTAAACGAAGTGTAACCTCAGGCATTCCATCTTTTGTCGGCCCAAGAATCCGCAAATATTTTTCGTTATCAAATGGCTGTTTAAATAGTTCACTTACTTGCATTAAGATACTGTATTTTACATCATTGTCTATTTCTACATGATCTTCAATTTCATCAATTGCTCGAAATACTAAATAAGCAGATGCAACCGTATATTTTAACTCCTTTTGTAAAAAGGTAATCGGAATATAAAATGTACGGCTTGTTTCTTTTAGTACAGATATTGCATCTTTTGGAAAAGTCTTTTCGTTCATTTTATAAATTTCCTCCATCTTTGAATGCTGCCTTTATTTAAGTAACATGTTTTATTACAAGACCTTAGATAGTTTGTTTAGCTAATTTCATTATATTTAAGTCTGTTCTACTTTAATATTCTATTTTCCGGTAAAAATCCCCTTCTTAAATAAACCTGCTCTTTTTTTGGAAGAAGAAAAAGAGCAGGTTTATTTAAGGAAAGCGCCCTTAATTAAAGGAGTAATAATTAAATTTTTTTCGCCCCAAAGTTTACATAGTAATAATTCTCAACATCATTGGCTACATAACTAATTCCCTTTATCCATGGACTTCCTAACTCACTTACCCAAAGTAATAAAATAAGAAAAGCTGCCATATGACAGCTTTAACTTAAAAATTTAAAAGTAATTTCAACACCAAGTACCACCCAAATAATTAATCCGATTTCCATAATGAACATGCCAGTGTAAATGTTTATTGCTCTGATATCCCCCGATATTAGTTGATACAGTACACGCACCATATTGATCATTTAATGTTGTAATCCCTAATAAACACATAACCTCTTTAATAGACGTAATATAGCTGATATTAATACCTTTGATGATTTATTTTCAGTAATTCAAAAGGTAGCAAAACAGGATACTTGAAACATATTTAGTTGCTATCCGTCAAATAAGTCATGGAGGTGGAAAAATTGAGGAAAATTACACTATTAATTCTTTTAACATTTCTTATGAATGGAATAATTGCTTGTTCAAATCAAAATGCACAATCTATAGATGAAAATGAAAATATTGATACAAGCAAACAACAAGACGATAAGGTTTCTGAAAAAAATGATGTCAGAGAAATGGTTTGGGACCAATTGTCCACAGAACAAAAAGAATGGGTTGATGGTAACTGGAAAGATGGAAAAGTATCTAAAATAATACTTAATGAAAATATGATTAGTCCGGTTTATGATAAATCATATGAAGGAAAAGAAGTGTTTTTGATTGATTTTCCTACGAAGAGTAAGTCCAAACCAAACAATATAGTTGTTTATGCTGACGTAAATACTTTTGATTACATAGGTAACTGTCTTGTTGAATAGCTAAGTTTTATTATAAAAATCATGGTTTTAGAATCCCCGATTACAATATAGAAGGGAAAGGAGATTTCACTAATATGAATGATCAGATTGATGATCTAATTCGTGACAATAAGCGATCAAAATCAGTTTATCAACAGACAAAGGAATTGAACAAGCCAGATTAAGTATTTATTTACAAATTTTAGATATAGTGACAGTGAAAAGGGCATAATCTCGCTTAGCCCCTTTCACTATGATAATTAATTTACTGCCTTGAAGAATTTAAGAATGTCCTTGGTTTTGTCTATTGATATGTTCTGGCTCACTACATCATAAATATAATCACCTTTTTCCCCTATTAAATGTACCCATTCTACTTCAGATTCCTTTTTACTCGTACCTTCCCACCTAATTCCGCTTTGCTCAAATGGAGAGACAATCGTTTCTCCAATCATTTCAAAGGCTCCAATCTTTCTAACATACGAATCTTTATGATGAACTCTGACAGATAACATTTGTGAAGAGTTGTTGTCTTTATCCGGATCAAGACTGTAATACAAATAACCAATTTTATAGTCCTTAAATGTTTCATAACTTGCTGAAATTAGTGTTAGATCTTTATGAGTAAATTCATAAAGAAACGGCATATCCTTTTTCATAAGTGTATATACTTCATTTATTTCTGTTGGGGACTTGGTTCCTGCTACATGAGTCACTTCCTCTTCTCGAGGATCAACCTCAACTTCAAACTGATTTTCTTGCGCCTTATATCCTTCTAAGTTTGGAACAAACTCCTGACTATCTATTGGAACATTTATTTCCAATCTCGTAGGATGTAAATAATCAACCACTTCACCTGCTGCGTTATATGTTTCATACTTTACTAGAACGCCTGTATCCTTATCTACCCAGAAACGAAACGATTGGAAATCTCTCTGATTCTTTGACCCTTTAATCACCAGCGTGTTATGACCTAGAAGTTCTTCATTTTGATTTTCTATTTCCCATTGGTTCAGATCTCGTGTGTAATTAGATGCAATCTCATAAGGAAATAAGCTTTCAGCCACCCTACTTATTGGAGGCCTTTCTCTATAATTAGTAAGAGGATTCCCATCTGAAGCTATTGAAAAGGCTTGATCTAATGTTAACGTGGTTCCTGTGTCTAGTCCTCCTCCCATTACTTGATACTCTAAATAAGTTTTTAAAGATTCGACTAAAGACCAAGCCTTTCCGTTATGATAATACTCCCTATACACTTCTCCACTATTATTGGTTGCTTTCGAATATCCACCAGGTTGATTTTTTAATATAATCGCATATTCGACTTCCTCATAACCAGGTTGAAAACTGTAATGGATTTTATATTCACCTCTAGCTGTTTCAAAATAATCTACTGTATTGATCATTTTTGTAAGTATCTCTTCCTTAGTCATATCTTCGTAATACTCTTCCTGCTTCGGTGGAGTATAAATGGATTCTTGATCTTCGGGCTTTTCTTCTATTTGTTTCACATCAATTGGCTTTTCAGAAACAGATTCTTTTTCATCATTGAATAGCTGTAACTGAGTTCCGACATAGTAACTAATCCCAGTAAACATTAAGGTGACAACGGAGAAACTTAATACGGAACCAAATCTATTTTTAAATAAAGGCTGACGTTTAGGTTTCCCTTTAAGTGCTTTAATGGAGCGTAACACCTTGTCTTTATGATGCTCTTTAAACTGTATATGGTTTAATAGGTCTTCATTTATTTCTTCTTTTAAATTTTTAAAATGTTTATCCACCAATGCTCACTCCCTTAATCGATTCTTCTAACTTTAAACGTCCTCGATGCATTCTGGTTCTAACGGTAGTAGAATGAATCCCCAATAACTCAGAGATTTCTTCAATCGTGAGCTCTTGATAGTAATATAAAATAATGACTTCCCGTAATTTCACTGGCAAATCTATTACTTTACTAGATAACAATTCTTTTTCATAATCTAACTCTTTTTGCTCCCTAGTGTAAGAAGTTAGATTCTCTCTTATAAAGTCAGTAACCACTAGGTTCCTGTATGTCCAACTCTTTAAAACATCTTTGCATTTGTTAATTGTAATTTTTATAAGCCATGTTTTATAAGAAGATTCATTTCGAAATGTTTCTAGTTTTTCATAGCATTTAATAAATACCTCTTGGGCAACATCCTCAGCTAACTGCTCCTGTTTTAAATATGTATAAGCAATTCGAATAACATCGTTCCCATATGCATTCATTAACCAGACTAGTTTATCTTCTTGATTAAAATGACTTAATAGGGTTACTTCATTTGTTTTCTCAATCATGACTCTCCTCACGTTTCTTCGTATTTACTAATTAGACGAATTACTCATGGTCAAATGTTCTATATATATTAAAAACGGATGAAAATTTCCCCATAATAAAAAACCACCTCAATAAGTTTTTTCTCAGACCTTCTTGCATTTTGAAGTAGGTCTGAGAGTAAAAGTAACTTATTTGTAAATAAAAATAGACCTATCCACATCGAATAGGCCCTCTTCAACTAACTATTTTTGTTTATAATATGTGATTGCCAATGCAAATGCTAAGACCGTTCCCTTTACGATGTCCATTGCGTAGTAAGGAACGGACATCATCACGAGGCCGTTTGCTAAAATCCCGATTAACACTGCACCTACGAAGGTTCCGAATGCATTTGGTTTACCCGCACCTAAAACAGAAAATCCGATAAAGGCAGCTGCTACAGAATCCATTAAGTAAGGTGCACCTGAGTTGATTTCAGATGTCATAACCCGTGAAGCTAAGACAATCCCGCCTATTGCTGCAAAAAGCGCCGAAAGCAGGTAGGCTGCCACTTTGTATTTATTTACTGGTATTCCTGATAGTCTTGCTGCTTCCTTATTTCCCCCGATCACATACATGTATCTTCCGTGTTTGGTATACGTTAAAAAGATATGGACCACTACAACGACAACAACCATGATCAGAATAATCCACGGAACCTGACCGATTTTCGAAAAAAACGGACTAATAAGACCTTTTGCCATGGTCCCATCAGGCAACACCATATTTTGCGAAACGGTCGCTCCCTTTGTATAAGTCAATGCTGTTCCTTGAATAACGAACATCGTCGCAAGCGTCATTAACATATCAGGAATCCGCATTTTAACAATCATAATGGAATTCAATATCCCTACAATTAATGCTGCAGCTATTGCCGAAATAATGGCAACAAAGGTATTTTGAGAAAACCAGACGAACATGGAAATAACGATGGCGTTCGATAAGGATGCCACCGATCCAACTGAAAGATCAAAGCCATCAACAGTTAAACTGATTGTAATTCCGATTGCAATGATGGTTACAATTGAGATAGAACGCAGGATATTTACAATATTATTTCCCTGGATAAAAGCTGGATTGGCCAACGAAAATATGATAATGAGTGCAATGATCGTAATAATCGTTCCATATTTATAAAAAAATTGGAAAAGATCAAATGACGTTTTTGCCGGGGTCTGTTTCTTTGCTGTTATGTTTGCCTCCATCTTACCTGCCCCCTGTTGAATAGAATAATAGTTCCTCTTCATTTGTTGAGTTTGTTTCAAGTTCCTTCACTGACTTTCCATCATAAAGAACATAGACCCGATTAGTAATTCCCATGATCTCAGATAACTCAGATGATGCATAAATAATAGCCTTTCCGCGGCTTGCCAACTCAGCAATAAGGTTAAAAATGTCCTTTTTGGCACCAACGTCTACACCTTTAGTTGGCTCATCAAAGATATAGACATCAGCCTCGGCTACCAACCACTTGCCAATTGCAACCTTTTGTTGGTTACCGCCAGAAAGATTTTGAACCTTTGTTTCTTCAGACGGTGTCTTTATTCCCAGACGGTTGATCATTGCTTTTGCAACTAACTTTTCTTTTTTGCGATCCAGAAAGCTCAATTCTTTTGAAAAACGTCCTAAATTCACTACGGATAAATTTGATTCTACCGATTCATAAACAAGAATGCCTTCTTTTCGGCGTTCTTCAGGGACTAAGGCAAGTCCATTCTTAACAGCTTCATACGGATTTTTTACGCTTACCTTTTTTCCGTTAACCATGACTTCTCCTGCTATTAATTTGCCTTCAGCCCCGAACAGGGCTTTACAGAACTCCGTCTTACCGGCACCTACAAGCCCGGCGATTCCCACAATCTCTCCTGCTCTAACTTTCATGCTGAAATCTTTAATCTTCTCTCTATCCGTAAGTCCTTTTACCTCAAGAACTGTATTTCCAATGGTCATGGATTTTTCAGGAAACTGTTCACCGAGTTTTTGACCAAGCATATGCTCCACTACTTTGTTTTGGTTGGTATCCGAAATTCTCTGTTTATCGACTACTTCCCCATTTCTCATAATCGTAATATCATCACAAATCTCAAAAATCTCTGGAAGTCGATGCGATATAAAAATAATTCCAACATCACGTCTCTTTAATTCTTGTACTATACGAAATAATTCATTTGTTTCTGTATGACTAAGAGGTGCCGTCGGCTCATCCAAGATGAGGAATTTACATTCTTTCGACACTGCTCTGGCGATTAAAACCATTTGCTTTTCTGCCAATGTCAATTCCCTTACCAGTTTTTTAGTAGGAAGAGACAAATTCATTTCCGCTAGGATGGTGGCCGCTTTCACATGCAGGCTTTTCCAATTGAACCATTGCTTCTTTTCCATGTTATGTACCGTGTCCATTAACATGATATTTTCAGCAACCGTTAAATAGGGGATCAGAGCTGTATCCACTTCCTGATATACAAGTTGAATTCCTGAATCCATGGCACTTTTGGGGGAACGAATGTTCATAGGCTGCCCATTCATTGTGATTTCACCAGTATAGTGGTCATATGCCCCTGAAAGAACCTTCATTAGCGTTGATTTCCCAGCACCGTTGGCTCCGATTAAGGCATGAGTTTTCCCACTTTCAACCGAAAAGTCCACCTCACTTAATGCTTTTACACCCGGAAATTCAATTGAGACATTCTTCATCTCTAAAGTGGTCATGATGTCACCGTCCTTTCAAAGAAACACTCTCTTTATTTTGTGAAAAAGAGAGTGTCTATCAATAAGTCCCTTACTTCTGATAGTTTTCCTTCAGTGTCTTCATCCAGTCTTCTTCAAATTCCGTCGATTGGCCCCAGCCTTCAATGATTTCAGTAAGATTGACCATATTAACAGGATCTTTTGACTTTTGAAGGTCTTCTTGAGAGATTAGTGAAGCTTCCAAATCATAAGTTTGTGGTGTTTCCTCGCCTGCTAATTTCTTCGCAAGTATTCTCATATTTACTGCACCAATCAACTTAGGATCAACAGCTGCCGTATATCTCCAAGCGCTGCCTTCTCTTTGGATTTCCTGCAAATCAGCATTAGAAACATCAATTCCATAGATTTTAACTTCTTCTCTGCCAGCTTCTTTTAACGCGCGTGCTGCACCGATGGCAAAAGCATCCCATGTTGCAAAAATCGCATCAAGTTCACCCTTAGGGTATTTATTCAACATCGCGGCAACGGCATTTTGTGTTTGAACACTAGTATCAGCTGCAGCTACCCCAAAGCGCTCCACTTCTTTAATTCCAGGGTTTTTCGCTAAAACATCTTCATAAACTTTATTTCGTCTAACCATCGGTGGGAATCCGTCCACCCATAGGTATGCAATATTGGCTTCCCCTTTTGTTTCTTTTACTAATTGGTCCAATGATAGAGTAGCTAACGCTTCATCATCTTGTGATACAAGAGTAACACCGTCAACACTAGTTAAATTTGCATTCGAGTCAAATGCGACTACGCTTTTTCCTGCGTCAACAATTTTCTGTATGTCATTAACGGTAGCATCATCATCACCGTGAGAAATAATAAACCCATCATAATCTTGATTTAACGCTTGGTTAATCGCATCATGAAATTTCGCTGTATCTCCATTTGCAGTAAATACATCCACTTGGAAACCGAATGCTTCACCTTCTTGTTTTGCACCAGCTAAGAATTGTGCTGTGTGATCGTCCCCACCAATTTTACGAATAACTTTGATTTTCGGCTGGTCTCCATTTGCAAAGCGTTCAGGTACACCTTCAATCGGTGTGTTCGATCCTGTTGCTTCCTTTGTTTCTCCCCCTGATGCACAGCCTGTAAGCAAAAGTGTTGCAGCGATTGCTGATACAAATGTACTTCTTAAAAAGTTCCTCTTCATGTTTTTTTCTCCCCTTTTTGTTTTCTATGCCTTCTTACCAACGTTGCTCTTAGGAGAGTTTTTTTATTTGGCTTTTAAAATTTGACTAGAGCGTAAATCAATAGCCCAATTTAACACAGCCTAAAATATAAAAAACCTCTCCAGAAAAGAGAGGTTTCATCACAAAATAAGGACTACTCCTCTCTTATCTCTCAAAACAATTTCTTGTTTTGCAGGATTTAGCACCAATTCCATACGGAACGGTTGCTGGGCGTCATCGGGCCAGTCCCTCTGCCACTCTTGATAAGAGAACGTATTTATTAATTTACTTTAATAAAGTATAAAACTTAATTTAATATTCTATTAACAAATTGTCAATAGTATTTTCTAAATATTTTTAATAAAGATATTTTCCCTAAGTCAGCCAGATATAACATCTGCCCATGTATTAAGTTCATTAAAAGTTCCCACTTTATTCAAATAAAGATTCTCACCGTCATCGACAAATTGGTGAACTATAGAGAAATTGAAAGGTATAATTAACACAAACATAATTAGGTGAATTCGTTATTATGTGATACACTTTATTTACCATTTGATTTACTTGCTTACATTGTGCCCTGCTCATTCAGTGAGTGGGGATCCTTGTATTTAAAAGAAAAGAAAAAAGCAGACTCTAAAAAGAGCCTGCTTAGTTTGTTTTTATTATTAAGCTTTACGCACGTTAGCTGCTTGAGCTCCACGTTGGCCTTGCTCAACGTCAAAAGTAACTGCTTGACCTTCGTCTAAAGATTTAAAACCTTCGCCTTGGATAGCTGAGAAATGAACGAATACGTCTTCTCCGGCTTCACGCTCGATAAATCCGAAACCTTTTTCTGCGTTAAACCATTTTACTTTACCTTGTTCCATTTTGTTTCCTCCTGCTGTGTGATTTTCACACAATGTGTTACTATCCTTGGACTCAGTGATCATCAAGACGAAAAGTTAATCTTATACTATCCTTTACACCGAACAAAAATAATTCTTCTAAAGTTTAACATTTTTTATAAGAATTTGCAAGAAGACAACTGACTTATAATTTCTCAGAAAACTGCCTCTTTCAGTTTATCAACAAAAAAGAGTGTCACCCTTCTGGAATCACACCCCGATTCGAACCTATTTTTAACATCTTACATATTTGCGTTTGAAACCAAGCTTTCCTCTATCCATTTCTTTTTGAATACTTTCGAAAGCATTTAGGAAACTGCTTTTTTTATTGTCCCGTTTGACTTCTACAATTCCTATTTCCTTTGAAATTTCGACTGCCTTTTCATGTTGCGGCAAATAGGAAATCCCCACGGTGTATACGAAATTATTCATAGCGGATTTGGTTCGCTCTGGCGAATCATGAATCGTATTTTTCACCATATCAAGCATATTGGAAATCTTGCTTTCGGAAAACTCTTTGTCTTTTCGATTCCCTAAAAGCCAGCAGTAGCAACTCCATCCGGCTGACATTCTCAACTCGTCACCGCTTGCAATCCATTTATCAGCAACGTCCTGTGCAATATCTGATTCTGATAAAGTTACTGCCACCACATAATCAGACACCATATAAAAATACGCCCCATCCATCCAACGATCAAAGTCCGACTCAGTCATGGCTTTTGGGTCTGCAATAATGCCTGCAAAATACATTGCATCGTAGTTACCTGTGGAGTAAAGCTCGTCAGCTAAATCTTGATTTATTTTTATTTTCTTTGCGATTGGTTTCATAGCACCTGTAGCCACGCCAAAAACTGGCTCGTGCGCACCATTGGATATGTACATTTTTTTAGTTCGTTCCTTACCGAGGGCTTCAAGTTCCTTCATAACTGTTTCGAAATCCATAGTTTTGTACTTCCTTCCTTAATATTACCTTTTTAATTATAAACAACTAATATTATAAAAAGTAGTTATTGGTAATAGATTAGCTATGACAATTCCTAATTTGAAACCGATAAACAAAGTAACACGAAACCAATAAGAAGCAACCAAGATCGAATAGATTGAAAGAACATCCAACGTTTTCTTATCTCCATCCAATCAGTGGGTGGATGATCGGCATCCCATTGTTGAATTTCCTTGTTAATTGGAACATTATATTTAATAGTTATTACTGTTGCTAAAATAAACATCGTAGCAGTAGAAAAACGGATAGTAAGTTCGAAACCACCTATTTGATTAGTAAATAATGCGTATATTACGGTTAGAATTACACTTAAAGGCATTAATATGGGCATAATGAGTCCATATGTTTTCAGTGAATCTTGTTCAAAACGTATATGGTACTTTTGCGGTAAATGACGGATAACTGGATGTACTAAGGCAAATGAAGTAAACTCAGCACAAGCAGTGAATCCAGCTATTATCAATGTAATAAAACCTAAAAAATCCAAATTAATTATCTCCTAAAATTCAATTAATGATATGCTGCTTATCGAATGTTCTTGTGCGAGCCGTCACAGGAGGGCATTTTTTGAGATAGTCCACAAGTGCAATCCTTTAATCCCTTTCCACTGAGAATTTTCTCCATACAATTTTCAACCCTTGACACTCGAGTTTTGGATTGTTTCGGTTGAGAAAAATAAAGAATGTATGCTCTTTGCCGTCCTGGCGTCAATGCTTCAAAAGCAGTTTTCAAGTCTGGTGTTTCATCGAATTTATTTTGAAGTTCTTCTGGAATGATGAATTCTGTATTCTTTTTTAAAGTCACTTCCAAACCGGCTTTTTCAACTTCAATGGCTTCAAGAATGTATTCTCTCAAAATGGGTTCTAGTTCAACTATTTCTTGAAGATTGGTGAATCGAATTTGGCGTGCCGCCTGTACATTCTCGGTTTGTTGGACAAGAATTCCATGGGGATCTTTTAATAAGGCACCCTTGTGAAACAGAAGCGCACAATATTCTTTAAATCCATGTATTAAAACGATGTTTTTTTTCTCAAACGTATAACACGGATGCATCCACTTAAACTCTTCAGTCAGATCACAGTCAAGAACAATATGTCTCAACCTCTCAGATTCTTCCTTCCATTTTTTAGTTTTACTTAAATAATCATCAACTTTTGGATTGATTCTACTATTTGTCACCAAGGTACCTCTTTTCAATTTTCGATCGGCTGCTATGCTATTCGTTTATAGGACTTTCACGAAGGAAGATTTAGTTGCCACGACACACCAAAGCGATCATTTAACCAACCAAACCTTTGACTAAAACCATAATCCCCAATTGGCATAAGCGCTTGTCCACCCTCGATAAGTTTCTGATAAATGCTATTAATTTCCTCTTCACTATCACAAGTAACAAAAATTGAAATGGAAGGAGTAAATGAAAACTGATGCTTCAGATTACTATCAATACACATAAATTCTTGCCCTTTTAAAGAAAAAGTAGCCTGCATTACTGTTCCTTCATCTCCAGATTCATTCGCTCCATAGCGAACAATACTTGTAATCTCTGAATCCTTTATGATTGATATGTAATAATTCATTGCTTCTTCTGCTTTACCATCTTGAAACATTAAGAATGGTGTAACTTTTCCCATTAGGTTCAACTCCTAAAGTTTTTTAGTGTAATTTTTATCTACAGGTCTAGTTTGATTATTTATTTTTTCTAAAGGCAAAAAAATGATGATACCTGAAAGATATCATCATTTTAATTATCTGGAAAGGTTTTGGTGACTTTAACTTGAGTACCAGGATAATAGTGCCCTAAAATTTCTTTGTAGGTTTTCCCCTTCTCTGCCATTTCGTTTGCACCCCATTGACTCATCCCAACTCCATGGCCATGACCTTTGCCACTTACTTTATAAGAAGTTGGGGTCATTTCAAACGAACTTATTAGATAACTTCTAAAATGGCTTCCACCTATCATCGGTCGTATTTTTTTTAATTCAACATGATCCATTGAGACTTCTTCGAATAAAATAGTGCCATCAATCAACCTTCTCATGAATTCGATTTGGATTGAGCCTTTCATTGACCTTTTTGATTCATTTTTAATATTATCGACTTCAAAATAAGGAATACTTAAAATTTTTATGTCACCTTCATACCCATTTCGATTAAGCCATTTTTTAATAGATACACTAATTTTACCATCTTTCTCCTTTAACTCGTTCCAACCCTTCGATCTGATTTCTTCCAAATCTATTTGTGTTTTATGTAATGTAAAATCCCAGGGTTTAATGGGATCATAAGGATCTTGTTTGATAGGGAAATATGGGCTTGGACTGCCACCCCATACATTTTTATTACTTTCTGTTATTCCACCATTACTCGCAGAATAAAAAGCACTTATGGGCTTATCTTGAAACGTAATGATTTCTCCTTTCGTATCAATTACAGCCTTTTTGGTTTTCTTGAATTGATTGTACCCTCCGTAGACTTGATATTGAATGGTATCGTCTAGTTTGGGATTCTTATGGGTGATTGTATAAGTACGAGCAGCTAACGTTTGTGCTTTTAAGGCCTCTATATTCCATTCGGGAAACACTTCAAATGGGACTACACCCTTTAAGTAATCCTCTAAAAGTATTTGATTAACTGGTCTAATGTTTTTTTCTTCTATATTAAACTCTACCGCACCCATATAAGGTCTTCCATCAATGTATATTAGGTGCTTTTCATCATAAGCATATGGATATAAAATAAACGGACTATCTATTTCCGTTGTTGACTCTCCACAAGTAAGAAACATTTTCCCACCTTTAAACGAAAGTGTATATTCATCCCCTTCATTTACCATCAATGCTGGATCTAAAGTTGAATAAGCTCCTTTTATGTGAAATGGTAATTTAGAGGTGTCTCCGATATAATTTCTTAATCTCACTGAAATCATCTCTTCCGCTTGCACTTCATTAGCGAATATTAGTAAAAAAACTGTGGAAATTATAAGAATAAGTGTTTTCATAAACATATTATTTATTATATGGTTACTGATTATTCCTGAAGCTTTATTCCTATAGAGAGATACTTTTATAATTCTTTTTGATTAACATTTAATTCAATTAAATTACCATCCGGATCAGCACAGAAAATTTGCGCAAATCCACTTTTTCCGTATGGTTTTTCAAGGAGTTCAACTTTATTCTGTTTTAACCATGTAAGTGTGTCATAGTAGTTCTCGATTCTAAGGGCAAAGTGACCTTCTCTGCTAGATAAGCTTTTATCCTGACGAATCGTCTGTGAAAAAGGATCAACGATCAAGTGGAGTTGCTGTCCCTCTATTTCATACCAGGCACCTGAAAAATCAAAATCTGGGCGTGGTATTTCATTTAAACATAAAACTTTCCCATAGAAATCTTTTGCTCTTTCCAAATCTGTAACAGTAAGACTTACATGATGAAGACTTTTATATTTAATCAAAACGTTCACTTCTTTCTATTCTACTGATTTATTTTTATCTTACTCAAAAAACCTCCTTTATGGAAGTGAGTTCAAACCATCCACCTACCTGCAACTCTTCTAGGTTGACTGTAAAGCCTAAAGTTATTATTTTCTTAAAAGATAAAAAAGCACAAAAAAAAACGCTCAATAAGCGTTTTTTTACTTTGTTATATTACGCGCCTTAGAGGATTCGAACCTCTGACCGTACGCTTAGAAGGCGTATGCTCTATCCAGCTGAGCTAAAGGCGCATATATAGACTGGCGGAGAAGGAGGGATTTGAACCCTCGCGCCGGTTACCCGACCTACACCCTTAGCAGGGGCGCCTCTTCAGCCTCTTGAGTACTTCCCCATAGACATAAAAATGGCTCCGCAGGTAGGACTCGAACCTACGACCGATCGGTTAACAGCCGATTGCTCTACCACTGAGCTACTGCGGAACATTGAAAAATTATTCTGCTATCGTAAAAAATCTGGTGGGCCTAAATGGACTCGAACCATCGACCTCACGCTTATCAGGCGTGCGCTCTAACCAGCTGAGCTATAGGCCCCTTATTTGGAGCGGGTGATGAGAATCGAACTCACGACATCAGCTTGGAAGGCTGAGGTTTTACCATTAAACTACACCCGCAAATATTAAATTGGAGGCAACACCCGGATTTGAACCGGGGATAAAGGTTTTGCAGACCTCTGCCTTACCACTTGGCTATGCTGCCATGACTGGGCTAGCTGGATTCGAACCAACGCATGACGGAGTCAAAGTCCGTTGCCTTACCGCTTGGCTATAGCCCAATGGAGAATTTTATATATAATGGGGCGACTGATGGGAATCGAACCCACGAATGTCGGAACCACAATCCGATGCGTTAACCACTTCGCCACAACCGCCATTATACTATGGTGGAGGGGGACGGATTCGAACCGCCGAACCCAAGGGAGCGGATTTACAGTCCGCCGCGTTTAGCCACTTCGCTACCCCTCCATATTGGAATAAATGAGCAATAAAATTAATGGTGGCTCAGGACGGAATCGAACCGCCGACACAAGGATTTTCAGTCCTTTGCTCTACCGACTGAGCTACTGAGCCACTTAAAATGGCGGTCCCGACCGGGATCGAACCGGCGATCTCCTGCGTGACAGGCAGGCATGTTAACCGCTACACCACGGGACCAGAGTTTTTTTCAAGTGAAACTTGAAGAAAAACTTACATTAATTGCGGGGACAGGATTTGAACCTGCGACCTTCGGGTTATGAGCCCGACGAGCTACCAGACTGCTCCACCCCGCGACGATATTAAAAGAAAAAACTATGTTGCACATGCTCTAAGAGAGCAATGACTGTCTCGATCTCAGGAAGCTATTCAAGCAGCAGCTCGATCGGTACAACTCGCAGATTTTCGATGAAGTAACGCTCGTTGCTCCACCCCGCGACAATTTTAAATTATATGGAGGAGGTAGAGGGATTCGAACCCCCGCGCGGTTTGACCCGCCTGTCGGTTTTCAAGACCGATCCCTTCAGCCGGACTTGGGTATACCTCCGTATCTTTGGTAGCGGCGGAGGGGATCGAACCCCCGACCTCACGGGTATGAACCGTACGCTCTAGCCAGCTGAGCTACACCGCCAAAGTTAATTTAAAGTATTTTTTTACTACACTACGTTCCGTGAATTAATGAAGATTATTTTCACTACACTACGTTCCGTGAAAAAATCTTGGTGGAGCCTAGCGGGATCGAACCGCTGACCTCCTGCGTGCAAGGCAGGCGCTCTCCCAGCTGAGCTAAGGCCCCATAAATATTGTGTTAGATGGTCGGGAAGACAGGATTCGAACCTGCGACCCCTTGGTCCCAAACCAAGTGCTCTACCAAGCTGAGCTACTCCCCGATTAAATCTAATATGGCGCGCCCGAAAGGAGTCGAACCCATAACCTTCTGATCCGTAGTCAGACGCTCTATCCAATTGAGCTACGGGCGCATGCATTTTAATGTTACTTATATTAGTGTGTTAAGGACAGTTATTTTGCTTGCGCAAAAAGCTTTGGATATTTTACTTCGTAAAAATCCTTGGTGCCGAGGACCGGAATCGAACCGGTACGGTAGTCACCTACCGCAGGATTTTAAGTCCTGTGCGTCTGCCAGTTCCGCCACCCCGGCAAAAGAAGTTCTTGGAGCGGAAGACGGGATTCGAACCCGCGACCCCAACCTTGGCAAGGTTGTATTCTACCACTGAACTACTTCCGCATATGGTAAGTTATTTTGCTAGCGCAAAAAACTTTGGTGCGGGTGAAGGGAGTCGAACCCCCACGCCTTGCGGCGCTAGATCCTAAGTCTAGTGCGTCTGCCAATTCCGCCACACCCGCATATTGTAACTAAATGGTGAGCCATGAAGGACTCGAACCTTCGACCCTCTGATTAAAAGTCAGATGCTCTACCGACTGAGCTAATGGCTCGGTATAAGTGGTGCCGGTGAGAGGACTTGAACCCCCAACCTACTGATTACAAGTCAGTTGCTCTACCAATTGAGCTACGCCGGCTTAAAAAGGATAATATTTCAGCTTCGCGAGTTTATTATGGATGATTATTTTTCACTTTGTGAAAAAAATCATGGTGGAGGATGACGGGATCGAACCGCCGACCCCCTGCTTGTAAGGCAGGTGCTCTCCCAGCTGAGCTAATCCTCCGAAATAGATAAGTTATTTTCTTTCTAGAATAAACTTTGGTGACCCCTACGGGATTCGAACCCGTGTTACCGCCGTGAAAGGGCGGTGTCTTAACCGCTTGACCAAGGGGCCTAAATTAATATTTTAGACAAAAATAATAGTCCCAATAGGGACTTGCCTGGCGACGTCCTACTCTCACAGAGGGAAACCCTCAACTACCATTGGCGCTAAAAAGCTTAACTTCCGTGTTCGGTATGGGAACGGGTGTGACCTTTTCGCTATCGCCACCAGACTATTTAATTTGAAGGTTGTTCCTTCAAAACTAGATAAAGAGTCAAAGTCAAAAGAATGAGTATCATTTAAATTTGGTTAAGTCCTCGATCGATTAGTATCAGTCAGCTCCACACGTCACCGCGCTTCCACCTCTGACCTATCAACCTGATCATCTTTCAGGGATCTTACTAGCTTGCGCTATGGGAAATCTCATCTTGAGGGGGGCTTCATGCTTAGATGCTTTCAGCACTTATCCCTTCCGCACATAGCTACCCAGCGATGCCTTTGGCAAGACAACTGGTACACCAGCGGTGCGTCCATCCCGGTCCTCTCGTACTAAGGACAGCTCCTCTCAAATTTCCTACGCCCACGACGGATAGGGACCGAACTGTCTCACGACGTTCTGAACCCAGCTCGCGTACCGCTTTAATGGGCGAACAGCCCAACCCTTGGGACCGACTACAGCCCCAGGATGCGATGAGCCGACATCGAGGTGCCAAACCTCCCCGTCGATGTGGACTCTTGGGGGAGATAAGCCTGTTATCCCCGGGGTAGCTTTTATCCGTTGAGCGATGGCCCTTCCATGCGGAACCACCGGATCACTAAGCCCGACTTTCGTCCCTGCTCGACTTGTAGGTCTCGCAGTCAAGCTCCCTTGTGCCTTTACACTCTACGAATGATTTCCAACCATTCTGAGGGAACCTTTGGGCGCCTCCGTTACTTTTTAGGAGGCGACCGCCCCAGTCAAACTGCCCACCTGACACTGTCTCCCACCCCGATCAGGGGTGAGGGTTAGAATTTCAATACAGCCAGAGTAGTATCCCACCGACGCCTCCACCGAAGCTAGCGCTCCGGCTTCTCAGGCTCCTACCTATCCTGTACAAGCTGTACCAAAATTCAATATCAGGCTACAGTAAAGCTCCACGGGGTCTTTCCGTCCTGTCGCGGGTAACCTGCATCTTCACAGGTACTATAATTTCACCGAGTCTCTCGTTGAGACAGTGCCCAGATCGTTACGCCTTTCGTGCGGGTCGGAACTTACCCGACAAGGAATTTCGCTACCTTAGGACCGTTATAGTTACGGCCGCCGTTTACTGGGGCTTCGATTCAGAGCTTCGCGTGAGCTAACCCCTCCTCTTAACCTTCCAGCACCGGGCAGGCGTCAGCCCCTATACTTCGCCTTGCGGCTTCGCAGAGACCTGTGTTTTTGCTAAACAGTCGCCTGGGCCTATTCACTGCGGCTCTTCTGGGCTATTCACCCTGAAGAGCACCCCTTCTCCCGAAGTTACGGGGTCATTTTGCCGAGTTCCTTAACGAGAGTTCTCTCGCTCACCTTAGGATTCTCTCCTCGCCTACCTGTGTCGGTTTGCGGTACGGGCACCTGTTACCTCGCTAGAGGCTTTTCTTGGCAGTGTGGAATCAGGAACTTCGGTACTATATTTCCCTCGCCATCACAGCTCAGCCTTATGCAAGTGGGATTTGCCTCACTTGCAGCCTAACTGCTTGGACGCGCATATCCAACAGCGCGCTTACCCTATCCTCCTGCGTCCCCCCATCACTCAAACGGTAATTTGGTGGTACAGGAATATCAACCTGTTGTCCATCGCCTACGCCTTTCGGCCTCGGCTTAGGTCCCGACTAACCCTGAGCGGACGAGCCTTCCTCAGGAAACCTTAGGCATTCGGTGGATGGGATTCTCACCCATCTTTCGCTACTCATACCGGCATTCTCACTTCTAAGCGCTCCACCAGTCCTTCCGGTCTAGCTTCAACGCCCTTAGAACGCTCTCCTACCACTGACATCTAAGATGTCAATCCACAGCTTCGGTGATACGTTTAGCCCCGTTACATTTTCGGCGCGGAGTCACTCGACCAGTGAGCTATTACGCACTCTTTAAATGGTGGCTGCTTCTAAGCCAACATCCTGGTTGTCTAAGCAACTCCACATCCTTTGCCACTTAACGTATACTTTGGGACCTTAGCTGGTGGTCTGGGCTGTTTCCCTTTCGACTACGGATCTTATCACTCGCAGTCTGACTCCCATGGATAAGTCTTTGGCATTCGGAGTTTGTCTGAATTCGGTAACCCGATGAGGGCCCCTAGTCCAAACAGTGCTCTACCTCCAAGACTCTTACTACATGAGGCTAGCCCTAAAGCTATTTCGGAGAGAACCAGCTATCTCCAAGTTCGATTGGAATTTCTCCGCTACCCACACCTCATCCCCGCACTTTTCAACGTGCGTGGGTTCGGGCCTCCATCCAGTGTTACCTGGACTTCACCCTGGACATGGGTAGATCACCTGGTTTCGGGTCTACGACCACATACTAAAGCGCCCTATTCAGACTCGCTTTCGCTACGGCTCCGTCTTCACAACTTAACCTCGCATGTAATCGTAACTCGCCGGTTCATTCTACAAAAGGCACGCTATCACCCATTAACGGGCTCTAACTACTTGTAGGCACACGGTTTCAGGATCTCTTTCACTCCCCTTCCGGGGTGCTTTTCACCTTTCCCTCACGGTACTGGTTCACTATCGGTCACTAGGTAGTATTTAGCCTTGGGAGATGGTCCTCCCTGCTTCCGACGGAATTTCACGTGTTCCGCCGTACTCAGGATCCACTCAAGAGGGAACGAAGTTTCAACTACAGGGTTGTTACCTTCTATGACTGATCTTTCCAGATCGATTCGTCTACTTCATTCCTTTGTAACTCCGTATAGAGTGTCCTACAACCCCAAGAGGCAAGCCTCTTGGTTTGGGCTAATCCCGTTTCGCTCGCCGCTACTCAGGGAATCGCGTTTGCTTTCTCTTCCTCCGGGTACTTAGATGTTTCAGTTCCCCGGGTCTGCCTTCAATACCCTATGTATTCAGGTAAAGATTCTATCCCATTACGGATAGAGGGTTTCCCCATTCGGAAATCTCCGGATCAAAGCTTACTTACAGCTCCCCGAAGCATATCGGTGTTAGTCCCGTCCTTCATCGGCTCCTAGTGCCAAGGCATCCACCGTGCGCCCTTTCTAACTTAACCTACGGTTAATAATGTTTCTTCTCATATAAGAGAGAAAACCTAAAATGGCGATACTCAGTTTCTTTCTTGACTTTTATACTTTATCTAGTTTTCAAAGAACAACTTGATGGAGGGTTATTTTGCTGTCGCAAATTAAGGAAGGTTATTTTTGCTTTCGCAAAAAAACCTTATTAAACCATCAAAACTGAACAAGAACAAATCGTCACGTCTGTATTTATGGCATGCTTCAGCTATTGCCTCGGCAAGCATATTTCCTTAGAAAGGAGGTGATCCAGCCGCACCTTCCGATACGGCTACCTTGTTACGACTTCACCCCAATCATCTGTCCCACCTTAGGCGGCTGGCTCCTTACGGTTACCCCACCGACTTCGGGTGTTACAAACTCTCGTGGTGTGACGGGCGGTGTGTACAAGGCCCGGGAACGTATTCACCGCGGCATGCTGATCCGCGATTACTAGCGATTCCAGCTTCATGTAGGCGAGTTGCAGCCTACAATCCGAACTGAGAGTGGTTTTATGGGATTGGCTCGACCTCGCGGTTTTGCTGCCCTTTGTACCACCCATTGTAGCACGTGTGTAGCCCAGGTCATAAGGGGCATGATGATTTGACGTCATCCCCACCTTCCTCCGGTTTGTCACCGGCAGTCACCTTAGAGTGCCCAACTGAATGCTGGCAACTAAGATCAAGGGTTGCGCTCGTTGCGGGACTTAACCCAACATCTCACGACACGAGCTGACGACAACCATGCACCACCTGTCACTTTTGTCCCCCGAAGGGGAACGCCCTATCTCTAGGGAAGGCAAAAGGATGTCAAGACCTGGTAAGGTTCTTCGCGTTGCTTCGAATTAAACCACATGCTCCACCGCTTGTGCGGGCCCCCGTCAATTCCTTTGAGTTTCAGCCTTGCGGCCGTACTCCCCAGGCGGAGTGCTTAATGCGTTTGCTGCAGCACTAAAGGGCGGAAACCCTCTAACACTTAGCACTCATCGTTTACGGCGTGGACTACCAGGGTATCTAATCCTGTTTGCTCCCCACGCTTTCGCGCCTCAGTGTCAGTTACAGGCCAAAGAGTCGCCTTCGCCACTGGTGTTCCTCCACATCTCTACGCATTTCACCGCTACACGTGGAATTCCACTCTTCTCTCCTGCACTCAAGTCTCCCAGTTTCCAATGACCCTCCCCGGTTGAGCCGGGGGCTTTCACATCAGACTTAAGAGACCACCTGCGCGCGCTTTACGCCCAATAATTCCGGACAACGCTTGCCACCTACGTATTACCGCGGCTGCTGGCACGTAGTTAGCCGTGGCTTTCTGGTTAGGTACCGTCAAGGTACCGGCAGTTACTCCGGTACTTGTTCTTCCCTAACAACAGAGTTTTACGATCCGAAAACCTTCATCACTCACGCGGCGTTGCTCCGTCAGACTTTCGTCCATTGCGGAAGATTCCCTACTGCTGCCTCCCGTAGGAGTCTGGGCCGTGTCTCAGTCCCAGTGTGGCCGATCACCCTCTCAGGTCGGCTACGCATCGTCGCCTTGGTGAGCCGTTACCTCACCAACTAGCTAATGCGCCGCGGGCCCATCTATGAGTGATAGCCGAAACCATCTTTCAGCTTTTCTACATGTGTAGAAAAGAATTATCCGGTATTAGCCCCGGTTTCCCGGAGTTATCCCAGTCTCATAGGCAGGTTGCCCACGTGTTACTCACCCGTCCGCCGCTAATCTTTGGGAGCAAGCTCCCAAAGATCCGCTCGACTTGCATGTATTAGGCACGCCGCCAGCGTTCGTCCTGAGCCAGGATCAAACTCTCCAATAAAGAGTAAGATTAGCTCTTAAAAGTTAAAACTTTGAATTAACGTTGACGTTTGTTGTCTTGTTCAGTTTTCAAGGTTCAATTAAGCACTTGATTATCTTACAGTATCTTTTCACCGTTGTCAACTTCTGCGAAAAAACTTTTTTAAAAGTTTTTTTCAAGTCACTGTTGTCGGCTACAAGTAATACTATATCATCTTAATTCGCAGAAGTCAACTTCTGTTTTAAAATTATTTTTTCAAGAGGCTTCAACATCTGAAGCCAAGGATTACATATTACATAATTCTTTTATAAAAAACAAGAGGTTTATCATATATTTGTACAACTAAAATAATAAACAGCTAAAGTTGTCAAATATAAAAGCAAGGCACGAATGGCCCTGCTAGTTAATTGACTATTACTTTTCCAACCATACCTTCCTTGACATGGTACCTACATATTAGTTCGTATGTACCAGGGGTTTTCGGATTTACAGTAATTGTTTTTTCTTTACCCGGCTGAACTTCTGCGTCAATTCCGAGCTTTTCCGCTGTAAAGGTATGCTCTTTCTTACCTTTGTTTTTCAATATCAACGTTGTCGTTTTTCCATTGGGGATAGTAATGGCTTTCGGATTAAAGTAATCATCGTTTAACTCGACCTCAATCGCTTTCTCCATTTCCATAGGTTGCGTCACGTCACCGACTTTGGCAAACACACCAAATGGTGTTGTTATAACCAAAATCATCGAAAGCAAAACGACTAACCCTGTTAACCTCATTTTCATAGAAAATCCCTCCTTTCCTAACAACTATTTTCTTCTAATTCATAAAATATTATCACTTTAAATTTGTTTCTGAATAAATGACAAAGAAAAACGATCGACTTTAATGACGATCGTTTTGGAGTACATTCTTTCTTTTTAAGATGTTAGTGTGTAGGAGCCGTTAGAAACGGGAAATATACTCCCACATTATTAAAACAAAAACTTCAATTTGAAGAGGATTTTTTTCGGTTATAGCTTTTTAGACAAAATAAAAACCACCAAATATGTATTTGGTGGAGACGGAGGGAGTCGAACCCTCGTCCAAAGATATCGGCACTTAAGCGTCTACGAGTGTAGTCGACATATTCGTATTTCGCTGAACCATCTGCCTATCGACAGGCGCCCGGTCAGCTAGTCTGGTTGTTCTCTTCCTTCACCCTCAGACGGTGGGATCCGGCGTAGTCCACTTAGAGTGAGTCCCTTACCCTACCACATGGACGATGGAGGGAGGAACAGCTACGCGCTATTAAGCAGCGAAAGCTAAGTTGTTGTTTGTTTTGCCAGTTATAGGCTTTGACGTTTTAACGAGGCCGATCCCCTCGACTCGCAACCTAAGCTCGAACTACCCCTGTCGAATCCGTAACGTCCCCTCAATTAAAGGTGCGCTATCGGTATTTCACGCTAGCGTACGTTAGGAAAGTCTGAAGGTAAGCTTCAGAGCTAAGATTATGTTTGTCAGTTACCCGACATAAGTTATTATAGCATACTTCTTTATGATTTCAATTGTAAGTTTTTGTAAGCAACTTATTTCTGCCTTTCTCGGAAAGCTCGTTCGATATCACGTTTTGCTTCCTTCTTTTTCAGATCTTCACGCTTATCGTAGTTCTTCTTCCCTTTTCCAAGACCAATTAAAATCTTTGCATAGCCATTTTTCAAGTATACCTTTAGAGGAACTAGCGCGTAACCCGCTTCCTTTGTTTCGCCTAATAGTTTATCAATTTCTCTCTTATGAAGCAATAACTTACGTTGGCGAAGAGGGTCATGGTTGTAGCGATTTCCTTGCTCGTATGGGCTAATATGAGCATTTAATAGATAGATTTCGCCGTTTTGAATTCTTGCATACGAATCTTTTAAGTTTATACGACCATTACGAATCGATTTAATTTCCGTTCCTTGGAGAACCATTCCTGCCTCATATGTTTCTTCAATAAAGTAGTCGTGGTTTGCCTTTTTGTTTTGGGCAACGACCTTCCCCATTCCTTTTGGCACGATATTCTCCTCCTTTCGTGCTCGTCTGTTTCTCTATTGTAGCAAAATTCCCCAATAGAGGGAAGAAGAGAGCCATGCTGAATGGCTCTCTCTGTATGATTACCGTTTTTTCTTACGCTTCGCTTTTGGTGCATTTTCAAAATGCTTCTTTTTCTTACGGGCAGAGCCAGGGCCAGAACCTGATCCACTCCGCGGCTTCGAGCCACCAGATCCGCCTCTTGAGTCCCCAGCACCTGCTTTTCTGCGAGGCTTTTTCTCGGTACTACCTGTTTTAAATACCCTTGGTGTACGATCGCGATCAACTGGACGAGCTCCCTTCATACCAACGACTTCAAAGTCGATGGAACGCTCGTCTTTATCAACCTTTACTACACGCACGGTAATTTCGTCTCCAATTCGGTAGACCTTCCCGGTACGTTCACCGATCATCGCATAGTGACGCTCATCGAAGCGATAATAATCATCCGTCATATAGCTAACGTGAACCAAACCTTCAATCGTATTTGGCAGTTCAACAAACATTCCAAAGTTTGTCACCGAACTAATCATTCCATCGTATTCCTCACCGATTTTATCCATCATATATTCCGCTTTTTTCAGCTCATCCGTCTCACGCTCAGCATCAACCGCACGACGTTCCATCTTAGATGTATGTTCTGCAATGTCTGGTAAGCGTGCATCCCATTTTTCACGCGTTGCTTGATCCAGCTTGCCCTCAATGAGATACGTTCGAATGAGTCGGTGAACGATTAAGTCTGGGTATCGACGGATTGGTGACGTAAAGTGCGTATAAAACTCCGTTGATAATCCAAAGTGACCGAGACTTTCTGGATCGTACTTCGCCTGTTGCATCGAGCGAAGCATGACGGTTGAAACAACCATCTCTTCCGGCTTTCCTTGTACTTCTTCAATGATTTCCTGAAGCGCACGAGGGTGAACCGAATTCGCTGTTCCTTTTACGATATAGCCAAAATTCGTGATAAACTCGAAAAACTTACGCAGTTTATCTTCCTTTGGATCTTCGTGAATACGATAGATAAATGGCACATCCAGCCAGTGGAAATGCTCAGCAATTGTTTCGTTCGCCGCAAGCATGAATTCTTCGATTAACCTTTCAGCAACGGAACGCTCACGAATGACCACATCCGTTGGTTTGCCATCCTCTTCAACAAGAACCTTTGCTTCTTTAAAGTCAAAGTCAATAGCTCCTCTAGTCATCCTCTTATTACGTAGGATAGCTGCCAACTCTTCCATCATCTCAAACATTGGGATGAGTGGCTCGTAACGCTTCAAGAGCTCCTCGTCTTTGTCGGTTAAGATTTTATTCACATCACTATAGGTCATACGTTCTTTTGTTTTGATCACACTTTGGAAAATTTCGTGATTAACGACTTCACCCGTTGATGTTATCTCCATCTCACAAGAAAGCGTTAGACGGTTAACCTGTGGATTCAAAGAGCAGATCCCGTTTGACAGGCGGTGCGGAATCATCGGAATCACTCTGTCCACAAGGTACACACTCGTCCCTCTATCCGCTGCTTCACGATCAATCGGAGACTCCTCCGTTACATAATGTGATACGTCAGCGATATGTACGCCCAGCTTGTAATTTCCATTAGGAAGCTTTGTAACCGTTACAGCATCGTCCAGGTCTTTTGCATCAGCACCGTCAATGGTAACGATATCTTGGTCTCGAAGATCGCGGCGACCTACGAGATCCTTTTCATCAATTTCATCTGGAGTCTCATTTGCTTGCTTGATCGCTTCTTCCGGAAATGGCCCTGGAAGTCCATGCTTATGAATGACTGAAAGAATATCAACCCCTGGATCATTTTTATGACCAAGAATTTCAATAACTTCACCTTCTGCACTTTTTCTTCCTTCTGGATACATCGTGAGATGCACGACAACCTTATGTCCTTCCACTGCCCCTTTTGCAGCAGCTTTAGGAATAAAAATATCACTCGTAAACTTTTTATCATCTGGAATCACAAAGCCAAAGTGCTTGCTTTCTGTATATGTTCCAACCACTTGCTGAATCCCACGCTCAAGAATTCTTACGATCGTTCCTTCTCGTCTCTGGCCAGATGTTTCTGAGTTTACACGTGCTAATACGGTATCACCGTGCATCGCATTATTTGTTTCATTTGGCGGGATAAAAATATCATCCATTCCCGGTTCTTCAGGAATAACGAATGCAAATCCCTTCGAGTGCCCTGTTAATTTTCCTCTTATTAGGTTCATCTTGTCTGGCAGACCGTAACGATTACTTCTTGTTCGGACGACAAGTCCCTTTTCTTCCATATGTACAAGTGCTTTAACGAAATCTTTAAAGTCACCAGAGTCCTGGATCCCAAATGCTTCTTCTAGCTCCTGTACGGTTAGAGGCTTGTAGGCTTCATCCTTCATATAATGAAGAAGTTTATCGACGTGTTGTTTAATACTTTCGTCCATAGTAAACCCTCCTTTTCATTTATTCTTCCCAATTTAATCTTTCTAAAAACTGAAAAACGTCCTCGTGTAACTGTTCCTTTTCTTTATCTAGTGTGATGACGTGTCCGGATTCTTCGTACCATTTAATAGACTTTTCGTCAGATTCAATTCCATTGTAAATAATATTGGCACTGTCTGTATTAATCATATGATCATGGCGCGCTTGAACAACAAACGTTGGAGCGTAAATATGATCAACATGATTACGAACATCGGCAATTAGGTTTTGCAGTGCCTTCAACGTGTTCATTGGCGTCTTTTTAAAGTCATCCATCTCTGCTTCGACTTGCTCGGTTGATTTTCCTTCACGTTTTTTGAATTCACGAGCGTAATCAAGTATTCCCTCATACATGACTTCTTCACTTTTTATGTACATCGGGGCACACATTGGAACAATTCCCTTAATAGGTACAGTGTAACCCAATTTCAGTGAAAATACGCCACCTAGAGAGAGCCCGGCTACAGCAATCTCCTTGTGCCCCTTATTTTTCAGATACTCATACGCCTCTGTCACATCCTGCCACCAGTCTTCAGGTCCCGTATGGACAAGCTCTTCCGGTGGAACACCATGTCCTTTGTAGTGCGGCGCATGACAGGTGTAGCCTCTTTTCTCTAAAAAACGACCTAGCATTCGGACGTCTGCACTGTTACCTGTAAAACCGTGCAGGAGCAGTACCGCTCTTGGTCCCCCTTCAAAGGTAAACGGCTTTGGCATAGCAATTTTCATATGTAAAACTCCTTTAAACTATTCGTATCTATTTAATTATTGTAATCATAGTTTGCGAAGACATTCCAATGATAAGTTCGAATATGTCACAACAGCCACAAAAAAACCTGACCCCGAAAGTGGCCAGGTTTGTAGACTCTTATATAACGTACGCTAGTAAGATCGTTAAGATAAAGAATAATACAGACAGAACGATCGTCGCACGGTGGAGGTATAGGTCAAGTCCACGTGCCTTTTGTTTCCCGAATAACTGTTCCGCTCCACCCGAGATAGCACCAGAAAGACCTGTACTTTTACCAGACTGAAGAAGCACAACCACAATCAAAGCGATCGAAACGACCACAAGTAATACAGTAACTAATGTTTCCATAAAAAGTCCACCTCCTAAAACGCACATTGCAGTAGTTTTAATGTACCATAACCAGCTTTGATAAACAATAGTTTTCCTAATAGGAGGAAATAAGGGGTTGTTGGGAGAAAAGGTAGAGTAGATTATTTAGTTAGGAGTGATTTTGGATTGATTGTAAAGGGCTTTGAGATGCCTTTGGCGATTTATAAGTTAAAGGCATTGGAAAAACGGTTAAATATGGGTCACAGTGCAAAACCTGATGTGAAGAGTGAATTAGCTAGAAGACTTGCTGGCCATAAAGGTGAGCAATCCCTCTTGTATTATCTTCAACAACTCCCCGAGAAAGATTACTTTATTTTCCACAATTTACGTCTCCTATTAGGAGAATTCTACTTTCAGATTGATTTTCTTTTACTTACTACTAGATTTGCGTTGATACTTGAAACGAAAAACATTATGGGTACGTTGTTTTTTGATTCAACGTTTGGTCAACTGATTCGTATGAAAGATGGTGAGGAAAACGGATTTCATGACCCTATAACACAGGCGAAGAGACAACAAGAGAAGTTGGGAGGGTGGCTGTTAAAACATTGTGGTTTGCGTATTTCAGTAGAGTACTTTGTGGTGGTAAGCAATCCAGCTTCCATTATACGAACTGATCCTGGTAAAGCATACTTGTTTCAGCGTGTTATTCATGGTGATAAATTACCAGAGCGGATTAACGGACTGAATAGCAAGTTTAAATTGGATATTTTGGATCAGCGTGGAGTTAAAAGAGTATGTAAACTGCTTTTGAAGAGTCATCCCCCTGCTGAATATGATGCACTTGGTCGATTTGGGTTATCTCCTTCTGATATTTGTATTGGGGTGCAATGCGGTGCTTGTGGTAAATTGCGGATGGAGCGAGTGTATGGGAAGTGGTATTGTGCGGATTGCGGCAATAATGATGCTAATGCACATATTACTGCACTGAAGGACTACTTTTATTTAATAAAACCGACGATAACGAACCAGGAATTTCGGGATTTTATGTTGTTGGAGTCTCCGGACGTGGCTCACAGGCTATTAAATAAGATGAATTTGAGTTTTACAGGCGTTTATAGGCACCGAATTTACTATGCACCAACAGAAATTGAGTCAATTGGGAGATAGAAATAAGTCCTATCCGCGAGATTAAGCGTTCAATCCGTGACTTTTGATGTTCAATCCGCGACTTTTGGCATCCTATCCGCGAGTTTCCCTCTTCTATCCGCGACTGTAAAAATGAAAGAGGGTGGCAATGGCCACCCTCTAGTTCTTATTCAACTTTCAGCGTTATTTCCTCTCCCATCATCCCACCAGTAGCTTTTAACACTAGTCCTGATGCATCAGCTGGTACATCAAAAACAATCTTTCCTTCCTGAGTTAAACCAGGGTTAAGCTGCTTTAAGAAGAAATCAGAGCCGTTATCTTCTTCAACATCCATTGAAATCTGAGCAGAAGATGAGTAAGTAAATTCTCTCCCCTGACTGTCTACTAGTTTAAAACTATTTGCATCTACTGTTATGGCATCTTTCTGACCATTAGTTAAAGAAATAGTAACAACCTTAAATACTCCTTGAGCTGTTTCCTTCGTAAACTCACCGCCAACTTCTGACAATGTCTCAACACCTAGGACTTTAATTGTAACATCTGAGGAAATACCTTCATTAGATAGAGGTTGATCCTCATTGGTTTCTTTCTTATTTTCCTCCTCGTTATCATTTGTACTAGTAGTAGTCGTAGTTGCAGGCTCAACTGAGTCTTCTCCTCCACCCAAACTAGCCACAACACCTAGTAGGATGAGTATCCCCAAACCGATTAACCCTTTCATGAAAATACCCATCTTTAACTTTTCCCCACAGTGAGGGCAGCGTTTTGCTGATTTTGCTACTTGATTGCCGCATGTTTTACAATTCTTTAACTTAGACAATGTAATTCCTCCTATTAACCCAATAAAATTTGGTAAATATGTATCAAATTTTAATATAGAAAGAAAAATACTATACAAATATTACTTATAAGTACGTTTATTGTCACAATTTGCTGTCACTTTTTCTCCACAAAAACAAAACCAGCCCTCCCAAAGAAAAGCGATTCCCACAACGCAAAAAACGGGCCCAATAAAAGGCCCGCCCTGTCAACTCAAATTACTTCTTTAAGTTATAAAGTGATTTCATTCCATCGTATACAGCTAATTCGCCAAGCTCGTCTTCGATGCGAAGAAGTTGGTTGTACTTAGCAATACGGTCTGTACGGCTCATAGAACCAGTTTTAATTTGACCAGCGTTTGTTGCAACTGCGATGTCAGCGATTGTAGCATCTTCAGTTTCACCAGAACGGTGAGAAACAACTGCTGTGTAACCAGCGCGCTTCGCCATTTCGATTGCTTCGAAAGTTTCAGTAAGTGTACCGATTTGGTTAACTTTGATAAGGATTGAGTTAGCAATTCCTTTTTCGATACCTTCAGCAAGCTTCTTTGTGTTTGTAACGAATAGGTCGTCACCAACTAATTGAACGCGGTCACCGATGCGCTCAGTTAATAGCTTGTGGCCTTCCCAGTCGTTTTCGTCTAAACCATCTTCGATTGAGATGATTGGGAATTCGTTTACTAATTCTTCGTAGAAGTTAACCATTGCTTCAGATGATAAACCAGTGCGGCCTTCTCCAGCTAGGTCATATTGCTTTGTTTCTTTGTTGAAGAACTCAGAAGAAGCAACGTCCATACCTAAGAAAATGTCTTTTCCAGGCTCATAACCAGCGTTTTTGATTGCTTCCATGATAACTTGTAGAGCTTCACGGTTAGAACCAAGGTTTGGAGCAAATCCACCTTCGTCACCTACAGCAGTGTTAAGACCTTTGTCAGAAAGAACTTTCTTTAATGAATGGAAAATTTCAGCACCCATACGGATTGCTTCTTTGAAAGTAGGAGCTCCTACTGGTAAGATCATGAACTCTTGGAAGTCAACGTTGTTGTCAGCATGAGATCCACCGTTGATGATGTTCATCATTGGAGTCGGAAGTTGCTTCGCGTTGAATCCGCCAAGGTAACGGTATAATGGAAGACCTACAAATTCAGCAGCAGCATGAGCAACAGCCATAGAAACACCTAGGATTGCGTTAGCGCCTAACTTACCTTTGTTGTCAGTTCCGTCTAATTGGATCATAGTACGGTCGATTCCAACTTGGTCAGTTACGTCCATACCGATGATTTCTTCAGCGATAATGTTGTTTACGTTATCTACAGCTTTTTGAACACCTTTTCCAAGGTAGCGTGACTTGTCGCCATCACGTAGTTCTACTGCTTCGTGCTCACCGGTTGATGCACCAGATGGAACGATAGCGCGTCCGAATGAACCAGACTCAGTGATTACTTCTACTTCTACTGTTGGGTTTCCGCGAGAATCTAATACTTCACGAGCGTATACATGTTGAATATATGGCATGATAAAATCTCTCCTTATTATAGAAAATTTATATTTTGCATTAAATTCAGGTCAGTTTCGCCTTCCGCATGCTGGTGTTGCTTTGCAACACAGGCATACTATAGGCGGAAACTGCCCTTACATTACTAATTTGGAATATGGTCAGCTTCACCTTTAGCGTAAACTGCCTTTTTACTTTTGAAAAATGGTCAGTAACGCTTGCTTCCGCCATGTGCTAGCAGGTCCGGCATCCACAATCGATACTAAATTATTTCTTAAGCAATGTCTTCCCAGTCATTTCAGCTGGTTGTGCTACGTTTAATAGTTCAAGCATCGTTGGTGCAAGGTCGCCAAGGATTCCGTCTTCACGAAGCTCTACGCCTTCCTTTGTAACGATAACTGGAACTGGGTTTGTGGTGTGAGCAGTCATTGGGTTACCCTCTAATGTCACTACTTCATCAGCATTCCCATGATCGGCTGTGATTATCGCTGTTCCACCTTTTTTAATGATGAGATCAACAATACGACCAAGGCACTCATCCACCGTTTCAATCGCTTTAATTGTTGGCTCTAACATTCCAGAGTGACCTACCATATCAGGATTAGCGAAGTTTAAGATAATCGCATCGAAGTTATCTTCCTCGATCTCTTTTACTAACGCGTCTGTTACTTCATAAGCACTCATTTCTGGTTGAAGGTCATATGTTGCAACTTTCGGTGAGTTGATCAAGATACGCTTTTCACCAGGGAATTCCGCCTCACGTCCACCGCTCATGAAGAACGTTACGTGTGGGTACTTTTCTGTTTCAGCAATACGAAGCTGTGACAGATTATTTTGAGATAACACTTCACCGAGTGTGTTATCAAGGTTCGTTGGCGCAAAGGCAACATATCCGTCAACCGTTTCACTAAAGTGTGTTAAGCACACGAAGTTTAAGTGTTGTGGATGCTTATCGCCGCGATCGAACGAACGGAAATCTTTATTTGTAAACGTGTTAGAAATTTGGATCGCACGGTCTGGACGGAAGTTGTAGAAAATAACTGCGTCGTTATCAGAAATCGTTGCAACCGGCTCTCCGTTTTCCTTTTTCAAAACAGACGGAAGAACGAATTCGTCGAAGATCCCGTTGTTGTAAGAGTCTTCTACAACATCCATAGCGTTTGAGTAGGCAGGACCTTCTCCATACACCATTGCACGGTAAGACTTTTCTACACGTTCCCAACGCTTGTCACGGTCCATCGAGTAGTAACGACCAGAAATCGTTGCAAATTGACCAACACCGTATTCCTTCATCTTTTCTTCTGTTTGTTTGATAAAGTCACCAGCAGACTGCGGTGCTACGTCGCGGCCGTCTAAGAATGCGTGAACGTATACGTTCTTCACACCTTCCCCAGCAGCTAACTTTAGTAGCGCAAATAAATGCTGAATGTGACTGTGAACTCCACCATCAGATAATAATCCGAATAAGTGAAGGTTTGTTCCATTCTTTTTCACGTGGTTGATCGCATTTAAAAATGTTTCATTACGCTCGAATTCGCCTTCGCGAATCGATACGTTCACGCGTGTTAAGCTTTGGTACACAATACGTCCTGCACCGATGTTTAAGTGGCCCACTTCTGAATTTCCCATTTGACCTTCAGGTAATCCTACCGCTTCCCCAGAAGCAGTTAGCTGTGCGTGTGGATAGCTGTTCCAAAAGCGATCAAAGTTTGGTTTGTTCGATTGTGCAACTGCATTTCCCATACGCTCGCCGCGAAGTGCAAAGCCGTCAAGGATGATTAACGCAACAGGAGACTTACTCATTCTTACCTGCCTCCAATAATTGTACAAACGAATCAGCTTCTAAGCTTGCTCCACCAACTAAAGCGCCGTCGATATCTGGCTGTGCCATGTACTCAGCGATGTTACCTGGTTTTACACTTCCGCCGTATTGAATGCGAACAGCAGCTGCTACTTCGTTAGAGTAGTTGTCTGCAACCACTTGGCGAATATGTGCACATACTTCGTTTGCATCTTCAGCAGTGGAAGATTTACCTGTTCCAATTGCCCAGATTGGCTCATAAGCGATAACCGTTTGCTTTACTTGCTCATCTGTTAAGCCAACAAGTGCTTTTTTCACTTGATCGCCCACAAGCGTGTTAGTTTCACCAGCTTCACGTTGCTCTAAAGTTTCCCCACAGCAAACGATTGGTGTAATTCCATGCTTAAATGCAGCAAGAGTTTTCTTATTTACAGACTCGTCTGTTTCATTGAACATTTCACGACGCTCAGAGTGACCGATGATCACATATTGAACACCAAGATCAGCAAGAGCTGGTGCAGAAACTTCACCTGTGAATGCTCCGCTTTCTTCAAAGTGCATGTTTTGAGCACCGATTTTAACTTCTGTTCCTTTTGCTCCGTCAACTAAACGCTCTAAAAATAATGCTGGAGCACAGATTACAGAATCCACTTTTTCAGAAGAAGGAACGATTGACTTTACTTCATTCAAAAAGCTCGTTGCTTCTGAAAGAGTTTTATGCATTTTCCAGTTACCTGCAATAATAGGTTTACGCATGGTTTTCATCCTCTCTAAAAATATTACTTATCGTTTAACGCAACGACTCCAGGAAGAACCTTACCTTCCATGAACTCAAGAGAAGCTCCGCCACCAGTAGAGATATGGCTCATCTTATCAGCAAGGTTGAATTTTTCAACGGCTGCAGCTGAATCTCCGCCACCGATAACAGAATATGTACCTTCAGATGCCGCTAATGCCTCTGCTACTGCCTTTGTTCCGTTTGCAAACGAATCTAATTCGAATACACCCATTGGTCCGTTCCAAATAACAAGCTTAGACTCTTTAATTACATTGCTGTAAAGCTCAGCTGTTTTTGGTCCGATATCAAGCGCTTCCCAATCTGCAGGGATTTCATCGATTCCAACTGCTTTTTTGTTTGCACTATCAGAGAAGTCGTCAGCAACAATAGCATCAACTGGCATATAGAACTTAACGCCTTTTTCTTCCGCTTTCTTAATGAAAGAAAGAGCTAAATCCATTTTGTCAGCTTCTAATAGTGACTTACCAATCTCGTGACCTTGAGCTTTAATGAATGTGTAAGCTAAGCCACCACCGATAATTAGGTTGTCTACTTTATCTAAAAGATTGTCAATTACACCAATCTTGTCTTTTACTTTTGCTCCACCGATGATTGCAGTGAATGGTCTTTCCGGATTAGAAAGAGCTTTTCCAAGAACATCAAGTTCTTTTTCCATTAATAGACCAGATACAGCTGGTAGGTGGTGAGCGATCCCTTCTGTTGAAGCATGAGCACGGTGTGCTGCTCCGAATGCATCATTCACGTATACGTCAGCTAGCTCAGCGAATGCTTTTGCTAATTCTGGATCATTCTTTTCTTCCCCAGCATAGAAACGTACGTTTTCTAATAAAAGAACATCGCCTTCAGCCATTTCAGAAACTAAAGCTTTTACGCTATCTCCGTAAGCTTCGTCTGCCTTCTTAACATCTTTACCAAGAAGTTCAGATAAACGACCAGCCACTGGAGTTAAACGCATTTCTTCTACTACTGCACCCTTTGGACGACCAAGGTGGCTAGCAAGGATAACTTTTGCGCCTTGCTCAGTTAGGTATTGGATTGTTGGAAGAGCTGCACGAATACGAGTTTCGTCAGTAATCTGTCCATCCTTCATAGGTACGTTGAAATCCACACGGCAAAATACTCTTTTACCTTTTAAATCAATGTCTTTTACGCTTTTCTTGTTCATCGGAAAATCCTCCTATTTAGCATAAGCTTTGAACATTAGAAAAGGAGGGGGATTTTGTTCCCCTCTCCCCTTTTTACACCTATTTTGCTTCAAAATGGAAAGAGTTAAACCCATAATCCATTTATTGTAGCAATTGAAGTTTTTTTCCCTTAAGATTAAAGGCCTTTAGAAGCGATGTATTCAGCAAGGTCAACTACGCGGTTAGAGTAACCAGACTCGTTGTCATACCAAGAGATAACTTTCGCCATGTTGCCTTCCATAACCATAGTAGAAAGAGCATCGATTGTAGAAGAAGCTGGGCTACCGTTGTAGTCAGTAGAAACTAGTGGCTCTTCAGAGTAATCAAGAATTCCTTTTAAGTCACCTTCAGATGCTGCTTTAAGAGCTGCGTTGATTTCGTCAACTGTTACATCTTTGTCAAGTTCAACAACTAAGTCTACTAAAGAAACGTTAGGAGTTGGAACACGCATAGCTCCACCGTTTAACTTACCTTTAAGCTCAGGAAGAACTAAAGATACAGCTTTAGCAGCACCAGTAGATGTAGGGATGATGTTTTCAGCAGCTGCACGAGCACGACGTAAATCTTTGTGTGGTAAGTCTAAGATTTGTTGGTCATTCGTGTAAGAGTGAACAGTTGTCATCATACCGCGACGAACACCGAAGTTGTCGTTAAGAACTTTAGCAAAAGGAGCTAAACAGTTTGTAGTACAAGATGCGTTAGAGATAACGTGGTGGTTAGCTGCATCGTACTTGTCGTCGTTAACACCCATAACGATTGTGATATCTTCATCAGTTGCAGGAGCAGAGATGATAACTTTCTTAGCGCCAGCTTCTAAGTGCTTAGCAGCGTCAGAACGCTTAGTGAAACGACCAGTAGATTCAACTACTACTTCAACTCCAAGGTCTCCCCATCCAAGTTGAGCTGGGTCGCGCTCAGCGATAACTTTTACTTTCTTTCCGCCAACTACTAGGTAGTCGCCGTCAACAGTTACGTCTTCATTAAGCTTACCGTGAACTGTGTCATATTTTAAAAGGTGAGCAAGTGTGTTTGCATCAGTTAAATCGTTTACTGCTACAACCTCTACGTTAGGGTTTGTTAATGCTGCGCGGAAAACATTACGTCCAATTCTACCAAATCCGTTAATACCTAATTTTACTGCCATGATTTGTTTCCTCCTTTAATTGAATAAGGATATTTTTTATTTAAGGGGGTTAACCCTGTAATAACTGTTTTGCGGCTCCTTCATCCGTAATTAATACTGTGTTTTTGGGAGCTTGCTTCATATAAGAGCGAATTGCCTTTTCCTTTGAAGCTCCTCCAGCAACGGCGAGCACATGCCCTGTCTTTGCTAGATCATCGAGCTGAAGTCCAACTGTTCTAACTTTGTGAACCACTTCTCCCGCTTCGTTAAAGTAATACCCGAATGCTTCACCAACCGCTTGCCTTTCTTCGATTTTACGTAAGTCCTCCGCGCTTGTTCGCCGGCGTTGGGCCATTGTCATAGCGTCTCCTACTCCGTGTAAAACCATGCTTGCAGATTTGATTAAACCAAGAACTTCTTTAATATGAGGTTCCTTCAACATCATGTGGTACGTTTCACTGCTTACTTGATCAGGGACATAGAGCACCTTGTGGCTTGATTTGGTTCTTTCAGCCATTTTGGCACAAATGGTGTTGGCTTGATTTTGAACATCTTCCCCAATTCCCCCGCGTCCCGGTACAAAAAGAAGATCTTTGCCGAGGTCTGGAGTTAGCATCTCTGCTACAGTTGCCATTGTTGTACCACCAGTAACTGCGATGATATTTTTTCCCTGCAACGAATTTTTCATACAAAGAGCACAAGCTCTTCCTAATTCGCTTTTTACCCATGGTGACTCATCACTGTTACCCGCTACAATGATCACTTGCTGAATACCAAGTTTCCTTCGGAGTCTTTCTTCCATTTTGTCGATACCTGATATCTCACGCATAACTGCTTCTAATCCCTCTAGTAATTCCCTTCCATCTTCAGTAAGACTCATTCCTACACTTGATATAGTGATTAAATCTTGTTCTTTTAAGAAGGAAACTTCACTTCTGAGGATTCGTTCTGTTACACCGAGACTGACAGATAAGCTTCGACGACCTACTGGCTCCATGGAACCTATGTACTGTAAAATATGAAAACGTTCCTGCATAACAGAGAGCAAATCAGGTAATAATCTTTTTTGGATATCAATGATCGACTGCATATTGATGTCTCCTTCATCCTATATGGACATTATATGTCCCTCATAGACATAATGTGTCCCGCTGAAGGTAAAAAAAATCACCCCTGCTACAAAACTTATTCTAACAGGTGCGATTTCCCTTTTCAACTCATATACGGTGTATTTTTTTTGTAAGCGCTTCGTTTATGAACATTTTGTCTAACTGTCCATATTGAAGCTCCTCTCCGTCCAAAACCACAACAGGGATCATTAATCCATACCGCTCGGTCCATTCATCATTCGTATCAATATCTTTTTCGATAATTTCAAACTTCCAGCTTTCCTGGAGTTCGGTTAAGATCGCTTTTCCCTTTTCGCATAAAGGGCATCTTTTTCTAGTATAAAACTCAATAATCATTAGACAATCTCCTTTAAAATCTCTTTCGCTTTGATGAAGATGGAATTCCGAGCTGGTCCCGGTATTTGGCTACCGTCCTTCTGGATATCACAAATCCATCGTTTTCTTTTAATATATCTAAAATTTCCTGATCGGAATAAGGCTTTGCTTTATCTTCCCCATTAACCAATTTCTTAATGGCATCCTTCACCTGGTTTGACGAAGTAGCCTCTGAGTTGGTCGTGGAAACCATGTTTGTAAAGAATGATTTTAGCTCAAACGTTCCAAACGGGGTTTGCATATACTTTTCACGGACCGCCCGGCTAACGGTGGACTCATGAACCTCTATCTCCTCTGCAATTTCTCTCATCGTCATCGGCTTTAAGTGTAATGGCCCTTTTTCAAAAAAGTCCTGCTGTCTTTGCACAATCGCAAGCGACACCTTAGTAATCGTTTCCCTTCGTTGCTCTAAGCTTCTGACAATCCATGAGTAATCCTGTTGCTTTTCTTGCAAGTATTTGTTGAGACTTGCATCTTTTACGGATGAAAATTGCTGATAATACTCCTGCTGAAACGTAAGCTTAGGGAGCACGTCATCGAACACACTGATCTCAAAATGTTTCCCGTCCCATTTGACCGAGACATCTGGTATCACATAAGACGATGCTTCATCATGAAAGTCAGCCCCTGGCCGCGGATTTAATGTTTGAATCAAGTCAAAAGCCGCTTGAATATCAGAAAGACTTACGTTTAGTTGTTTGGATATTGTTTTCCATTTCTTTTCTGCAAACTCCTCAAAATGATCATTGACCAATTTTTCCGCTAAAGGATTTCGGTTCGGCATACGGACGAGCTGTAAGAATAAACACTCCCCTAATGACCTCGCGCCTACTCCTGCTGGTTCAAGGTCTTGGATGATAGAAACTACTGAGTCTACTTTCTCGTGTGAAACGCCTAATGCAGTGGCAAGAGATTCGTTGCTCACTCCGATGTAACCGTTTCCATCAATGCATTCTAAAAAAGTCTTAAGTAGCTTCACTTCCGAGTGGTTTATCACTTGCGCATAAAGATGGTCATATAAGGTAGTGGCAGTTTTACCAATTTGCTCAATCCAGTTTTGCTGATCTTTATCTATGACTCTCGTTTTTTTCGGTCTATCTTTGCGGGGATCCATCGTTTTAACATGGGAGGTTTCGATCTGGATAAGGGGATTTTCCAATGCTTTGCTTTCTAAAAAAGCCGTAAGCTCCTGGGAAGAATACTGAAGAAGCGTAATCGCCTGAGAAAGCTCTTGCGTCATCTTTAATTTTAATGTCTGCTGTTGCCACAAACCTGCTTTTAAGTTCATCTTCTCACCCCCACTATCTATTTTACATGAAGATAAGAGGGAATTGAATGGGTAGTAAATAAAAAAACACCTGTCTATAGTGACAAGTGTTTTCTTATATTTATGACGCCCTCGGAGGGAATCGAACCCCCATTTCAAGAACCGGAATCTTACGTGCTATCCGTTGCACCACGAGGGCAGAAAAGTGCTTATATGCAAAATAAGCGCTCTTACATCATACTAGATGATTCGTAATGCTGTCAACGACTAGTCAACCCTCGTTCCTACTCTACTTCATATACTTCTCTATAAATTTCTCTTCTTCTTTCATGCTTAACAGGCCAGTCGCTTTTCCAACATTTCCGTCCTGTAATTCCCATATCGCATTATGGTCACTGACTGCTTGTGAAAAATCCCCTTCAAGCCATCTTTCTAGAATCTTGATGTACGTGTTCGCATACTTATATTCATTTTGATTGGCGACCACCACATCGTAAAGGCGCTTGACTCGCTCTTCCGTAATAAGGATGGCTCCCCATTTCTTTTCTGCTTCTACTTTTTGATGTGACATATGGTGAATAGCAGATTGCACTTCAAATTCTTTTAAGTCACTCGGAAATACTTGCTCCACGTTTTCATCTATTTGGATTTCAAGTCCTCCTTCTTCAACGGATGCCTCCGCTTCCTCTGCCTGCTTGAGCACCCGGTCCGTCCCACCGCTTGACGGAGTGGCATTTGTCCAATACGAAAACACACCAAAACCAGCCATAATTACGAGGCCTGCACTAATTGCTGCGATTTGTATTTTGTTTAGTTTGAAGGTCTTTTTCGTTTCCACGTTTCCCACTCCTCTGCTAATTTTTCTACATTTTATGATGTTGAATTGCTGGATTTCGTGGGGCTGAGAGTGTTTTTGATGGTTTTTTCGCGAATAAGAGAGTGATTCTTTCAGATTCATAGAGTTTGTTTGGTGATTCTGTGAATTTATTTGCGATTATGAAATATTACTTGCGATTCTGAGATTTTATTTGCGATTCTATGATTTTACTTGCGATCTTCAGATTTTATTTGCGATTCTAGGATTTTACTTGCGTTCTTCAGCTTTTATTTGCGATTCTGAAATTTTTCTTGCGATCCTCTGTCTTTATTTGCAATTCACAAAAGTTACTTTCGATTCCCAGACAATATTTGCGATTACTAACCCTCATTCGCATTCAACCGATCCCACTACTCCAAACCCATCCACCACTAACCAATTCCCTCATTAATCATTACCCTACATTTTACAACAGTTCCCATTTTCAGTATAGCGGAAAAGCTCAACTTCTTGTTTAAAAAACTGCCCAGTGGGTATGATGGAAAGTGGGTTTAAAAGTACATAGCAATTTGTGTCGAACAATTCTGCAGCTATTTGTTTGACCTTTATTGACCATGAGTGTATCATGAAAATACATACAGTTACACTTTAAACATACTTAACCAATTGTATGTTTGACTCTCATTTAAAGGAGGAAAAAGAAATGAATTTAATCCCTACAGTTATTGAGCAAACGAACCGTGGAGAGCGTGCATATGATATTTACTCACGCCTATTAAAAGACCGCATTATCATGCTTGGAAGTGGAATTGACGATAATGTGGCTAATTCAATCGTCGCTCAGTTATTATTTTTAGAAGCGGAAAATCCTGAAAAAGACATATCCATCTACATTAACTCACCAGGCGGCAGCATTACGGCTGGTATGGCAATCTACGACACAATGCAGTTCATTAAGCCTGACGTTCAAACAATTTGTATCGGTATGGCGGCATCTATGGGTGCATTCCTTCTTGCTGCTGGTACAAAAGGAAAGCGTTATGCTCTTCCAAATGCAGAAGTAATGATTCACCAACCGCTTGGTGGAGCACAAGGTCAAGCAACGGAAATCGAAATCGCTGCGAAGCGCATCCTTTTCCTACGTGAAAAGTTAAACGGCATTCTTGCTGAGCGTACTGGTCAACCAATGGAAGTCATTTCTAAAGACACAGACCGCGACAACTTCATGACAGCTGATCGTGCAAAGGAATATGGCCTAGTTGACCATATCATTTCACGCAACACGCTTGAAACGAAGAAGGAAGAAAAATAATATTTGAACAGTAAAAAACTCGCTCTCATATACTGGAGCGAGTTTTCTTTATTATGCTTCTTTTTGAACATATTTTTCTAATGCTTCAAGTGCTGCTTCTTCATCCGTTCCATTAACGATCAAATTCACAGATGAACCTGAGCTAACAGCTAAGCTCATAAGCCCCATGATGCTCTTTGCATTTACCTTCTTGCCGTCTTTCTCTAAAAATACTTCTGACGAAAAACGATTTGCTTCTTGTACAAACAACGCTGCAGGGCGTGCCTGTAAACCAGTCTTCAACTTTACTACCACTTGTTTTTCCACCATACTAGCTTTCCTCCCCTATCCTTATCTTTTTATCTATATAATTACATGGTTTTACTCACGTTTTCCCCGACTCGGAGCTTTTCGGCAATTTCGTCAATTTTGCGAAGACGGTGATTGATACCTGATTTACTAATGTTCCCTCCAGATACCATTTCTCCTAGCTCCTTCAACGTGACATCTTGGTATGCAATACGAAGTTCTGCAATTTCTCTCAGCTTTTCAGGTAAAATATGAAGACCTACGGTATCTTGTATAAACCGAATATTTTCAACCTGTCGTAAAGACGCACCAATCGTCTTGTTTAAGTTCGCCGTTTCACAATTGACCAACCGGTTCACCGAGTTACGCATGTCACGTACGATCCGAATGTCCTCAAACCTTAGCAGTGCATTATGGGCACCGATAATATTTAGGAATTCGGTGATTTTTTCAGCTTCCTTTAAGTACGTGATGAAGCCCTTTTTTCTTTCCAGCGTTTTGCTGTTTAAACCAAATGTATTCATCAATTCACATAAAGAGTCGTTATGCTCTTTATAAAGTGAAAAAATTTCGAGATGATAAGAGGAAGTTTCCGGATTGTTCACCGAACCTCCTGCTAAAAATGCTCCACGTAAATAGGAGCGCTTACAGCATTTCTTTTTAATAAGTACCTCAGCAATATTGTGAGCAAACACAAATCCTTCTTCTAGGATAAATAAATCCTCTAAGATGATCTTTGCATCCTGTGATAGCCTTACAATATACACATTGTTCTTTTTCAATCTCATTTTCTTTCGAACTAGAAGTTCTACTTGAACGTCGTAATATCGTTTTACCAACGTATAAATTCTTCGTGCAATCGCAGCATTTTCCGTTTGGATATCGACCACTAGTTTTCGATTAGAGAAGGACAATGAGCCATTCATTCGAATCAAAGCGGACAGCTCCGCTTTCCCGCAGCATTCTTTTCCTTCAATATTCGTTAACTCTTTTTTCGTTTCCGAAGCGAATGACACATCTTCACCTCCTACACAAACGGTTGCTTAAGTTTTTCTACGCTTTAGACCGCTTGCGGGTTTCATTTATTAATAAAGAATATAAAATATTTGCTACTTCCCTTGTGTCATGGCGAATCACTCCATTTTCAAGGCTCATGATTTCTCCCTCTACCACTTCAAGTCCTAAATCATATAGAGTAGTTAAATCAAAGTGTACAGGTTTTGCTAGCTCTTCGCTATAGCGAGTAAGAACCTCTTCTGGGATATGTTCCCTATTTACTAAAATGGTGTTCATAAAATCACTCTTCATATGGTCGTAAATCGCTTTCACATGGTCGCTTGCGGAATAATCAAGCGTCTCACCCGCTTGAGTCATTAAGTTGCATATATACACCTTCTTCGCCTTTGCACGGCACACTTCCTCGCCAAGCTTTGGTACAAGAAGATTAGGTAAGATACTAGTATATAAGCTTCCTGGTCCAATTACGATTAAATCCGCTTTTCGAATGGCTTGAAGAGTTTCTGGCAGCGGAGTCGCATCACCAGGTGTTAAAAACACCCGCTTGATCCGTTTTCCGGAGTAAGGAATTTTCGATTCTCCTGAAACGATCGTGCCGTCCTCCATTTCTGCATGTAACACCACACTTTGTGTGGCAGCTGGAAGCACCTTCCCACGCACGTTCAATACCTTGCTCATCTCTTGGATGGCATGAGTAAAATTCCCTGTGATGGATGTCATTGCTGCTAAAATCAAATTACCAAGCGAATGGCCAGATAACTCGTTAGCTGTTGCAAAACGGTGCTGAAACATTTCCTCAATTAACGGTTCAACATCAGATAATGCCGCTAGTACATTGCGAACATCTCCCGGAGGAGGAATGTCCATTTCATCTCGAAGGCGTCCAGAGCTACCGCCATCGTCAGCAACCGTAACGATGGCCGTAATATCCACGGGAAACTTCTTTAATCCGCGAAGTAACACCGGTAGCCCTGTTCCGCCCCCAATAATCACAATTCGAGGCTGTCGAATCTTCGTCATGTAGTTTGTTCCTTTCTCCTTTCGATGTCACGATGAGTGATTCGAGTTTCATAGTCTTTTTCGAAGTGGTGTGCAATGGTTTCAGTCAATGCCACAGATCGATGCTGCCCACCTGTACATCCAATGGCCACCACGAGCTGCGCTTTCCCCTCGCGTTTGTAATGAGGAAGCATAAAGGCTAACAGTTCCGTTACTTTTTCTAAGAACTTCGTCGTCTCATTCCACTTCAGTACATACTTTGAAACATCCTCATCAAGACCCGTCTTTGGTCTCATCGACTCAATATAGTGCGGGTTCGGTAAAAAGCGAACATCGAAAACTAAGTCTGCGTCAATCGGAATTCCGTACTTAAATCCAAAGCTCATCACATTGACCGTAAAGATCGTTTGCTTATTCGCTGAAAACTCCGTTAAAATTTTCTCACGCAATTCTTTCGGCTTCATTTGCGAGCTATTGTAAATTAGTTGTGCTCTTCCCTTTAATTCCTCAAGCAGCTCTCGCTCTAGCTGAATACCTTCTAACGGAAGTCCGGACGGAGCAAGCGGATGAGTACGTCGAGTTTCTTTGTAGCGACGAACAAGCGTGGAATCGTCCGCATCTAAGAATAGAATTTGCGGAGTAACCCATGATGTTTCTGCAAGATCATCTAGTGCTTTGAATAAGTGGTCGAAAAACTCTCTCCCCCTTAAATCCATTACAAGCGCTACCTTATTCATCTTATTTCCGGACTCTTTCATAAGTTCAAGAAATTTTGGCAATAAGGTTGGTGGCAGGTTATCCACACAGAAAAAACCTAGATCTTCAAAGCTTTGAATGGCGACTGTTTTCCCTGCACCAGACATCCCCGTTATAATCACCATTTGTGTATCTTGTGTCGCTCCAGTACTCATAAAAATTCCTCCTTAGCTAGGATCAAGACGATATTGAATTAACTGAAAATCGGTTGTATATGTAAAAGTGCCATAGATGATTCCTTGACCGTGGATCATGTAGTCCAATATATGATAATCCCCGTCTGCCATCGGTAAATCTTTAATCTGATGAAAGTCATGCCAAGCAAGCTTTCCTTCCTCTGACTCATCCAGATTGATTCCATCAGCTTCTGTTCCAAAAAAGGTGAACATCATCCATTCTGAAACAACTTGGTCTCCATCTTTCATGATAAATGTAAAAATGCCCTTAATATTTGGGTTTCTCAAGTAAATACCCGTCTCTTCACGGTACTCTCGAATACAGCAGTCTCTCACTGATTCACCGGGCTCCATCTTTCCACCGGGAGCCACCCACCAGCCACGTCTAGGCTTTTGGAGCAGCAAGACTTTATTATCCTTTACCAATACACAATTTGTCACTCGTTGCACGCTTCAATCACCTCAGGGACTAGAATTAACGACTTTTATTCTTACTATTATACTATTTTTACAAGGGGCTCACAATGAATAGGAAATGGACAAATATAAAAAAAGAGCACAGGACATGTTCCTGTGCCAAAGATATATATCTTAAAAGGGGGTCAATTTCAATTCTTATTCTACACGAACAATGTTTCACTACTGTTACAGTATAATTAATTGGAGATTACGTTTTGTTAAGAATGGATGAAGTGATGCACCAATTTGATTTATAGATGTTTCTCGATGAACTTCATTTCACCCTAAATCCTAGATCCTTTATCCCTAAAAAGCAAACAAGCTAACCCCAAAAGGCTAGCTTTTCCTATGTTATGCTTTTTGCTTTAATGATTCCATTAGTTCTTCTACATAGTGTTGCGCAGCTTGAGCGGCGATACTTCCGTCACCTGTTGCAGTAACAATTTGACGAAGTGTTTTTTCACGAATATCTCCAGCAGCGAAAATACCAGGAACCTTCGTTTCCATACGGTCATTGGTTTCAATGTATCCGTCACTGTTAGTAATACCCAGGTTCGCAAACGGTTTTGATAGAGGAACCATTCCGATGTAGATGAATACGCCATCTGCTTGGAATTCCTGTTCTGCACCATCTTGTGTTGACACAAGAGTAACACTTCCAACTTTGCCGTCCTTATCATTGATTTGCTTCACTGTGTGATTCCAGATGAAATCAATTTTTTCATTGTCAAACGCACGTTGCTGAAGAATTTTTTGGGCACGAAGCTCGTCACGACGGTGAACGATCGTTACTTTAGAAGCGAAGCGTGTTAAGTACACTCCTTCTTCTACCGCAGAGTCTCCTCCACCAACAACGACAAGTTCTTTCCCCTTGAAAAATGCGCCGTCACAAACCGCACAGTAAGAAACCCCACGGCCACCAAGCTCTTTTTCACCAGGAACGCCAATTTTCTTATATTCAGCACCAGTTGTAATAATCACTGCACGAGCTTTGTACTGCTTCGAACCAGCTACAACTGTTTTATATTCTTCACCATCAATTACTTCTTTTATATCGCCATAAGCGTACTCAGCACCAAACTTTTTCGCATGATCAAACATTTTTGTAGAAAGCTCAGGTCCTAAAATATGGTCAAAACCTGGATAGTTTTCAACCTCTTCAGTGTTCGCCATTTGTCCACCTGGTACACCGCGCTCAATCATTAATGTAGAAAGATTCGCACGTGATGTATACACAGCGGCCGTCATCCCAGCAGGACCAGCACCAGCAATAATGACATCATAAATTTTTTCTTCAGACACGTTTATTCACTCCTTTTAAAAAAGAAAACAATACTTGTATTAGTATTTCCTTGTTACCCTTATCCTATAAAACAAAGTGAGTGGAGTCCAAATATATGCTCATTAAATGAGCCCTTTTACAATTTTGACATATTTCTGAAGGGTGGAGCTGGATAGACTGTAGAGCTTTGCCACCTGCTGCTGTGATGTTCGCTCCCCACGTTGCTTTCTCCACATATATTCGGTTGCAGCTGCCAAAGCCTTCGAGTTGTTTGCTTGCACATTTTCATTCATAAGACCTGGCAAAATGGTAAACCATAATAAAAACAAGCTCGACTGTGTCGTTCCAATCGGTTGATGCTGTTTATAAAGCTCCATTGCTGCCTCGTGACCGGAACGCATGATAGGTTTTTCACATGTTTTCATGCTTAAAAGATCGACATATTCCTTTTCTATCAAATACTTTGGCTTCATAGAAGTTAAAAGCTTCTCTTTTTCTCCCGATAAAGAAGCAAGGAATAACCCGAATAAACGCTCCTCAATAAAGTTGCTTTCTAGCTTTTGATGGATCGCTTTTGGAATATGCTCAAAGCCAGCTGCTTCTGGCTTATTCTTTTCCCATGGCTCATGCCCTTCTTTTTCAGGGCTGAATTCAAGAACTCTTTTCCATGCTTGCTCAGCCATGGATTGACGATCCGTATGGTACGCAGAGTAAGATAGCCAGTAATAAAACGGTCCGTCCCCTTCAAAGCCTACTCGTTGCAGCTTTCTTAGCCAACCGTAAGCCAGCTCATACTCTCCAACAAGCGCAAAGCTCGCACCAAGTTTGAATTGATGTTCTTGCAGCATCGGCTTAATCTTTTTCAACACTTCTTTCAGGCTGTTCAATTCCTCTTTATCCTTCAGATAAAAAGCAAACACAAGCTTGTTGCACAACGCATGCAGGTTGCCTGGATTTTTCGTGAGTACATCTTCAAGAATGTCGTCCGCCTTTTCTGTTTCTCCTAGATAGAAATAAGCAAGGGCTAGGTTGTTGTAAGCTGACCAATATTCAGGAAATTCCTCGATCACCTCTTCTAATAGGTCAACGGCTCTTGGAAAATGTCCCGATTCTAATAAACGGCGCGCCTCATCCTGCTTCACGATTAAGTCATCCTCTTCGTACAGGTCCTCCTCAAGCTCCTCCGCTTCAAGGGTTAGTAAGTCGATTAATTCTTCCGTATCCTCAACAAACTCTCCGTCTTGATCCAGCTTTAAATACAGCGACGCGTGTGTGTATGCATCTTTAAAAAGGCCGAGATGTGCGTAGTTGTTAGCCAAGAAATAATGGCACTCCAGCATATGCTCATCCAGCTCTTCTAAAATTTCGTGCAAATAACGATTGGACTGCTGATAGTCACCAAGCTCTGTACAAACAATCGCCAGCTGACAATAAATCATCGGCTCGCCCGGTTCTAGCTGAATCGCACGCTCCAAATATTTTTTTGATTTATAAAAATCCCTCCGTTGATACGCCTTTAAGCCTTTCGCAAAGTAGTATTCACCAGTTGGATGAAAAGACAACAATTTACCTTTAGGTTGATATGCTTTAGAGTCTTTGCTCATGAAATCCTCCATTTAACGTGTTTACAAGCACTTCTTAGATGTAATGAAGTAAGTTATAAAAAATATGATTAACCTAATTATTATATCATAAGTCCTATGTGGCTGAAACCATGAATGTAGAAAGCCTATCGAGGAAGCTTTGTCCAAAAACAAAAAACCAGCCCCTCGGCTGGTTATTTTGCTGCTGATTTTTCATGTCGCTTATTTAATACGGACAATACGTCTCTAGCTGGCAAGCCTTGCTCCACCAACAATACGTATAAGTGGTACAATAAATCGGCTGCTTCCCACTTTAGCTCCTCGGCATCACGGTTTTTCGCAGCGATGATGACTTCAGATGCTTCTTCGCCGACCTTTTTCAAAATCTTATCGACGCCTTTTTCAAACAGGTACGTCGTGTATGCTCCTTCTGGACGTTCCTTTTCACGGTTGCGAATCAACTGCTCAAGCTCAAACAATATTTGATAGTCTGCTAGGCTTTCCGCACCAGACGCTGCTTCCTCACCTGTGAACACACTCTCTGTAAAACAGCTTGTTGTTCCGTTGTGGCACGCAGGACCAGCTGGTTCTACCAATACAACCACTGCATCTTGGTCACAATCGAACTTCATATCAACGATTTTCTGTGTATTCCCGCTTGTTGCTCCTTTATGCCAAAGCTCCTGACGTGAACGACTGTAAAACCATGTTTCACGCGTTTCAATGGATTTATCTAAAGATTCCTTGTTCATATACGCAAGGGTTAATACTTCCTTCGTCACTGCATCCTGAACGATTGCCGGCAGCAAGCCGTTTTCATCAAATTTTACATTCATCGTACATTCACCCCTTTTTCTTTTAAAAATGATTTCACTTCTTCAACTGATGTTTCCTTATAGTGGAAAATTGATGCCGCTAATGCTGCATCTGCCTTTGCTTCTAAAAAGGCTTCCGCAAAATGCTCAGAGTTTCCTGCTCCACCAGAAGCAATGACCGGCACCGATACCGCCTCGCTCACAGCACGAGTTAGTGCCACATCAAAGCCTTTTTTCTCTCCATCACTATCCATGCTTGTTAACAGAATTTCTCCTGCCCCGCGGCGAACCGCCTCTTTTGCCCATTGTATAACTTCATATTCGGTAGTTTTTCGACCACCATGCGTGAAAACACGCCACGAACCAAGCTCTTCGTCGTATTTTGCATCAATAGCAACGACAATACATTGTGTCCCGAAGAAGTTCGCTCCTTCTGTAATGAGCTCAGGGTTAAGCACAGCTGCTGTATTCAATGACACTTTATCCGCACCCGCACGTAAAATGCGCTTCATATCTTCTAGGGAATTGATTCCTCCACCTACAGTAAACGGAATCGCTAGCTCGGATGCAACAGATTTCACCACATCCACCATCGTTCCGCGACCTTCATGTGAAGCAGAGATATCTAAAAAGACTAACTCATCTGCTCCTTGCTCATCGTAAAAACGAGCCAGTTCCACAGGGTCTCCAGCATCGCGCAGCTGTACAAACTGAATTCCTTTTACCACACGACCGTCCTTCACATCCAGGCAAGGAATAATACGCTTTGTTAGCAAGTTACTTCACCTCTTTCAACGCTTCAGGAACAGAGAATCGTCCTTCATAAATGGCTTTTCCGACAATCGCACCGCTCACGCCTTTTCCTACAAGCTCCTTCAATGCACGCAAGTCAGCCAACTCACTTACCCCACCAGAGGCAATGACGCTTTTTCCTGTTTCAACCGCTAGTTTCTCTACAGCCAATAAGTTCGGGCCTGAAAGCATCCCATCTGTTGCGATATCTGTAAAAATAAACGTCTCTGCACCCGCTTCAGCAAGTCGCTTTCCAAGCTCAACCGCTGTGACAGAAGAGGTATCGAGCCAGCCGTGCGTTGCCACATAGCCATCCTTCGCATCGAGCCCAATCGCAATCTTTTCTCCGTACTTTTGAATCATTTCAATGGCAAACTCTGGGTTAGACACTGCCACACTCCCGATAATGACACGAGACACGCCATTATTTAAGTAATGAAGAATATCTTCCTCGGTACGAATACCTCCACCAATTTGCACTTTCGCATCAAGCTTTTGAGCAGCCTCGATCACAAAGCGGTCGTTCACACGCTTTCCATCCTTTGCTCCGTCAAGGTCGACCATATGTATCCACTCGGCTCCTGCATCAGCAAAGCTTTTCGCCATATCAAATGGTGAATCTCCATACACAGTTTCTTGATTATAATCTCCTTGTAAAAGGCGGACGCATTTGCCTCCGCGCATATCAATCGCTGGATAAATAGTAAAGCTCATCGTGCCACCCTTTCTTTCGTTAGCTGAGTAAAATTACGCAATAGCTCCATGCCTAGCTTGCTGCTTTTTTCCGGGTGAAATTGCATTCCGAAAACATTTCCACGGCCTACTACAGCAGGTACTTCAACGTCATAATCGCAGCTAGCGATTACAACCTCATGATCCGGCGTGTTTACGTAATACGAGTGAACAAAATAAACAAAGTCTTCATGGATATTTTCTAAAATCGGCGACGATCGGAAGAAGTGAATGTTGTTCCATCCCATATGCGGAACCTTGTACGCCTCTCCCTCAGGAGTTACTCCTGGAAAACGAATCACGTTTCCTGGTAATAACGCCAATCCCTTCGTTAGGCCGTTCTCTTCACTTTCCTCAAATAACAGCTGCATCCCAAGGCAGATGCCTAGCAAAGGCTTTCCAGTTTTCACGTATTCCTTTATCATTGCAGTCAGACCTGATTCGTTCAGCTTTTCCATAGCATCCTTAAACGATCCAACCCCTGGTAAGATTAAGCTATCAGCTTGTAGCAGTTCGCTAGCATCCTCTGAAATGAAGTAAGGAGCTTCGAGTCGTTCGAGGGCCTTGGAAACACTGAACAAATTCCCCATTCCGTAATCAATAATTCCGATCATTTACAACATTCCTTTCGTTGATGGAACGCCCTTTATTCTTGGGTCAATCGTTGTTGCTTCATCCAATGCTCTAGCTAATGCTTTAAAAATCGCTTCGATAATATGGTGTGTATTTTGACCATAGTGAACGATTACATGGAGGTTCATTCGTGCTTCAAGGGCAAGCTTCCAAAGAAATTCGTGAACTAACTCTGTGTCAAAGGTTCCTACCTTTTGACTTGGGAATTGCGCGCGCATTTCTAAATGCGGACGGTTGCTTAAGTCAACGACTACTTGCGCAAGTGTCTCATCCATTGGTACAAAGGCATTTCCGTAGCGCTTGATCCCTTTTTTATCACCTAATGCTTCACGAAGGGCATGTCCTAAGCAGATGCCGATATCCTCTGTTGTGTGGTGATCATCCACCTCTGTGTCACCTTTAGCGTTGATGGTTAAGTCAAATTGACCGTGCTTGGTAAATAAATCAAGCATATGTGTCATGAAAGGAACGCCCGTCTCTAGTTCTGATTTCCCTTCTCCATCAATTGTTAAAGCAAGTTCTATATTTGTTTCACCTGTTTTTCTTGTAATGCTTGCTGACCTTGTCATCCCGAATCCTCCTGTTCAAAAAAGTGTTGGTCAAGGGGTCGTTTCACCCTCCGTGCGCTGGTGTTGCTACGCACAAAGGCTTCTTCGGGTGGAAACGCCCCTATTCCATTTATTTAAATCGCGATTCTACCGCTCTAGCGTGGGCTTCTAAGCCTTCGAGTCTTGCGAAGGCGGCGATTTTCTCTACGTTTTGTTGTAATGCTTTTTCACTGTATGAGATAATGCTTGATTTCTTTTGGAAATCGTCAACATTTAATGGGCTTGAGAAACGGGCGGTTCCGTTTGTTGGCAACACGTGGTTTGGGCCTGCGAAATAGTCTCCGACTGGTTCGGAACTGAATCGACCGATAAAAATCGCACCCGCATGCTTGATTTGCCCTAAAAGCTCCATTGGGTTAGCTGTCATCACTTCTAAATGCTCTGGCGCCAATGTGTTAATGGTAGCAATCGCTTCCTTTAATGTGTCTGCCACGTAAATCGCTCCGTAATCAGCGATTGATTGTTCGGCAATCGCCTTACGAGGAAGTGTTTCTAGCTGACGAACAACCTCCTTAGAAACCTGTTCCGCTAACTTTTGCGAGGTGGTAACAAGCACACAACACGCTCTCTCATCATGCTCCGCCTGCGAAAGAAGATCAGCTGCCACTTCGCTTGCTCGTGCCGTGTCATCTGCTAAAACAGCAATTTCACTCGGACCTGCAATCATATCAATATCCACGTCACCGAACACTTCACGCTTGGCTAGGGCCACATAGATGTTTCCTGGTCCGACGATTTTATCAACCGGCTTAATTGCTTCAGTGCCGTAAGCAAGGGCTGCCACTGCTTGTGCCCCCCCTACCTTGAAAATCTCCTTCACACCGGCTTCTTGGGCCGCAACAACGACCGCTGCTGGTAACTTCCCATTGGCACCTGGAGGAGACACCATGACGATGCGCTCAACCCCAGCCACTTTTGCTGGCATCACATTCATAAGGACAGACGATGGGTATGCCGCTGTTCCACCTGGTACGTACACGCCAACGGAATCAAGCGGAGTTACCTTTTGGCCAAGAATCGTTCCATTCGCTTCTGTCGTCAGCCATGAATTACGAACCTGCTTTTCGTGAAACGAGCGAATATTCTCAGCCGCTTCCTTAATAATCGCCACATATTCCGCACCTGTTTCCTCGTATGCTTCACGGATTTCTTCTTCAGAAACCTGCATCGAAGTTAACGTGGCAAGATCAAATTTTTCTGTATAGGCAAACAGAGCCGTATCTCCATTTTTTCGTACATCTTCAATAATTGCCTTTACCGTTTGGCGTTGCTCCTCGGTTCCCGCATCCACCGAACGCTTAATGGAAACCGCCTCACTCACCTTTTGAATGTTCATCCTGTTCAGCTCCTTACACCGTGAATCACGTCTGTTAACTTATCAACGATCTCACTAATTCGCTCATCCTTTGTTCGGTAGCTGACCGGATTCACGATCAGACGAGAGGTTATATCGGCAATGCGCTCGTATTCTACTAGTCCATTTTCGACCAATGTTTTTCCTGTAGACACGATATCTACGATGCGATCAGATAATCCGATAATCGGTGCAAGTTCGATCGAACCATTTAGCTTGATAATCTCCACCTGCTCCCCTTGTTCACGGAAGTAGGCCGCTGCCACATTCGGATACTTGCTAGCCACCTTTGGAGCGACATCGTTCATCTTTGTATTTGGTAAACCTGCAACAGCCAAGTAGCAGGCACTAATTTTCAAATCTAATAGTTCATACACGTCACGCTCTTCTTCAAGCATAACATCTTTCCCTGCAATCCCTAAATCAGCCACGCCGTGTTCTACATAAGTAGGGACGTCCATCGGCTTTGCTAAAATAAAGCGAAACTGTTCTTGTTCCACATCGATAATAAGCTTGCGAGAGTCTTCAAACTCTGGTGGAAGATTGAAGCCCGCTTGACGAAGAAGCTCGACTGCTTCGTCAAAAATCCGCCCCTTCGGCATTGCAATTGTTAGCATTTCCTTCACTGTTAAGACCCCCTGCCTGCTTTTCCGATTAAAAAGACGATATCTGTATATTGATTCGTGCATGCATCAATATTTTTCACACCATTGATATCTTGTAACACGACTTTTTCTCCGATGGCGCGCTTTTCTTTTGCCACCTCGTACGCTTCCTGTCGTCGTTCATCACTGAATAAAATACATGTCATCGGTGTTTCTTCTGATAATCCACCAAGCGCTTCAATTAGGCGGTCTAAGTATAAAGCAAATCCGGTCGCTCCGGTTGCCTTCCCGAACTTTTCTAAAAGAAGATCGTATCTGCCGCCGTTTCCAATCGGTGTTCCTACCGCATGGGAGTATACTTCAAACACGATTCCCGTGTAGTAGCTCATATGACTAATAAGTGTCAGGTCAAACTTTAGCTTATCTTCCTCACCGAAGGCTACGACAATCTCCCACAATTGCTGAAGCTGAGAAAGTGCTTCACGACCACTTTCGTTTTCGATAATATCATTGGCAAAGCTTAGTACCTCTTCGCCTCCGCGAAGCTTGAGGAAGTCTAATAATCTTTGCTTATCAATAGAAGATAACGCGAGGTTTTTCACATGCTCACGGTATCCTACGTAATTTTTTTCGTATAAAAATTTCGTTAATGCTTGGGCACGCTCTTCAGTTCCAAGAATTTGCTGGAACAATGTCTGTACAAAGCCGATATGACCTACGGAAATTTGGAACTTTGGTAGTCCAGCCTCGCGTAATGATGAGATTAGTAGAGCAATGACCTCTCCATCTGCGCTAATCGTATGGTCGCCAATACACTCCACACCGATTTGCTCAAACTCTGCAGGTCTGCCCCCTTCTCTTTGCTGCGCTCTGTATACATTCGCAGAGTAAGCTAAACGTAGCGGCAAGTCTTCCTTCAACAGCTTTGACGCTGCCACACGCGCAATCGGCGCGGTCATATCTGGTCTCAGCACGAGTGTATGTCCTTGTGAATCTAATAATTTAAACAACTGCTGGTCAAGAATAGCGGAAGCCGTTCCAACCGTTTCATAATATTCAAGTGCTGGCGTTTCAATAAACTGGAAACCCCAGCGCTTCATTTCTGATTTTATTGCATTTCTAGCAATGCTTTTCGTTTCATATAATCCTGGAAGGGTATCTCTCATTCCAAGCGGTTTTTCGAACATAAACAAACGACTCAAGACAATCACCTCTATATCTAAATGTTCCGAATCCTTTAGTTCGCTAATATGTTAGCAAAATGAAGTTATATGTAGTTTACTCCTTTCCCAAGGAGGTCGTCAACTGAAAAATTGGATAAATTGTCGGTTGGTGCCCAGTCTCTTCGCTGTTATTGCTAGCGCAATAAAGGCTCGATTATGGGCACCAACCGATCAAAATATACAAAAAAGCCTCACTAACTTGCGTTAATGAAGCTTATTATTTCCGTAAATCGGATCTTGTTCCCATCTTTCTGCGAGTTCTTCCTTTGTGTAAATTACCCGCATGGGATTGCCACCAACGAACGCTCCTGCTGGAACATCCTTATGGACGAGCGTTCCCGCTGATACAATGGCTCCGTCCCCAATGGTGATGCCAGGTAAAATCGTCGTATTCGCCCCGATCATTACTTCGCTTCCGATTTGTACTTCTCCTAACCGATACTCTCTGATTAAGTATTCGTGTGCAAGAATCGTGGTGTTATAACCGATGACGGTGTTTTTTCCCACGCTGATTTTTTCCGGAAACATAATATCGAGCATGACCATAAGAGCAAACGAGGTTTGGTCACCAATATTCATTTTTAGAAAGGTTCGATACAACCAGTTTTTCATTCCTAAAAACGGTGTATATCGTGCCAGTTGTATGACGATGAAGTTTTTAACGACTTTTACAAATGGGACGGTTTTGTATACATGCCAGAGAGAGTTCGCTCCTTCGACCGGGTAGCGAGTCGTCCTTCTCATTGACCTTCTGCCTCTAAAATAGCCAGTAAATCGGTCATGTTTTCAAGCATATAGTCTGGATTGTACTTGGCTAAATACTCACGACCTTTAATCGACCAAGCAACCGCAGCCGTTCTTACTCCGGCATTTTTCCCTCCTAAAATATCATGATGGTTATCTCCAACCATGATCGCTTCCCCTGGAGAAGAATGCAGTTTTTCTAAAGCCATACGTACCGGACCTGGGTCTGGTTTTGCTTTTTCCACGTGATCAAGTGCCACAATGATTTCAAAATAAGGATCTAGCTTAGTTAGCTTCAACCCTTTCATAACGACGTCAGACATTTTCGACGTTACAATTCCAATTTTAAAACCTTTTTCCTTTAAGGCAATTATGGTTTCCTTTACACCCTCGAACTCTTTCACAAGCGAATCATGATTGCTAATATTAAAGGCACGATACGTCTTTATCATTTCCTCGACACTATCCGGATTCATTCCGCCAAATGTTTCAACAAGCGTTGGCCCCATAAACGGGATCACATCCTCACGCTTGTATTGGTCAGGATAGTAGTGCTGCAAGGTGTGTAGAAAGGACTGAATAATCAGTTCGTTTGTATCAATTAATGTTCCGTCTAAATCAAATAAGATGGTTGTCGTTTTAGTGGTCATAGACTGCTTCCTTTCGTTTTGAGAACTCGACTCTCTTCCATATTTTCACCACGATGGCGGTCAGGACGATCGCCAACACCAATCGGATGAGTAGCAGAGGAAGGACAGGAATTCCTAATGGTAAAAAGATGAGGGTATCTTCCACAACGGCGTGGCATGCTGCGAGGAAAATAAAAGCAATCGTTACGTCCTTCTTGCTCACTCCATCCTCTTTTACGGCCTGAATCATGACGCCGGCTCCATACGCAAGGCCAAAAATCAATCCTGCCGCAAGAGTCGTTGACGTATTTTCCTTCATTCCTAATGCTCTTGTCACTGGTGCCATCCAACGCGAAAACACTTGAAGCCATTGTAAGTCCTTTAATACTTGAATCACAATCATTAACGGCATCACAATCATGGCTAATTGAACAATTCCAAGCGCGGCTGTTTGCAAAGCATCGAGAAGGACCGGAATGACGCCACTCACCGTTTCTTCTTTCGCTGCCACCAACCCGTATTGGGCACGCTCACTTCCACCTTGCCATACTAGATTAATAACAATTCCTGAAAAAATGGCCAGCCCAATTCTCACGGTTAGCGCAATCCAAAGCTTTACTCCTACTTTTATCGCGACACTTGATTCCACGAGCATATTGTGTGAAAAAGAAAGCATAACTGCGATGATAAACACTTCTTTTACCGATAAATCAATCGTTAGCATGGCACCGATTGCCGCGTACAAGTTTAGAAAGTTTCCTAGTACGAGAGGAATCGCTGCGTCACCAGAAAGTCCAAAAATCCCCATCAAAGGAGTAATTAACTCAATCACCCATGGCAGAACAGGGGTGTGCTGCAGCAAAGCAACAATAAGGGCAACCGGAAATATAATTTTCCCCAATGCCCAAACGGTCTTCAAACCGACGAAAAAACCTGCTTTCGTAGATTGTAGCATCTTCTCTCCGTGCTCCCTTATTTGTATTAGGATGAGGGTGGTTTCCCCAGAAGCTAGCCTTTGTTGCAAAGGAACACCAGCTAGCGGAAGGGGAAACTGTCCCTCTCCCTTATTTCATATTAGGCGGAGTTTCTCCTGAAGAAAGCCTTTGTTGCATAGCAACACCAGGAGAAATTACACCCTTTTCTCTCTATATTTTACACACTCTGGTCCAAATACCGAACCTTTGCGTATCCTTTTACTCTTCGATAAACGATTAATCCAACCGCTAAAACGATTAAAGCGATTGAAATCGTTTGGGCAATACGTAAAGATTCTGTTAGCATCAAGCTGTCCGTACGCATTCCTTCCACAAAGAAGCGGCCGATGGAATACCAAATCACATACGAAAGGAAAATCTCTCCTTGTCGTAAATTCACCCTCCTTAATGACATTAAAAGGACGAATCCTACAATGTTCCAGATCGATTCATACAAGAAGGTTGGATGATAATAGACCCCATCAATATACATTTGATTAATGATAAACTCTGGTAAGAATAAGCCTTCTAAAAAGCTTCTTGTTACCTCTCCACCATGCGCCTCTTGGTTGATAAAATTCCCCCAACGACCGATGGCTTGCCCAAGAATAATACTCGGTGCTGCGATATCTGCAAGCTTCCAAAACGAAATATTTTTATTCCTTGAAAACACAATCGCTGTAATAACCGAACCGATTAGTGCTCCATGAATCGCAATTCCACCGTTCCAAATCTTAATAATATCACCTGGATTTTGCGAGTAATAATCCCATTCAAACGCCACATAATAAATACGAGCCGAAATGATCGCAATAGGTATCGCCCAAAGCATCAAATCAGGAAAAATATCTTTATGTAGTCCCCTTCTTTCTCCTTCTCGCATCGCTAAAAATAAAGCAAGTGCAATACCCACCCCAATGATCACTCCGTACCAATGGATCTGGATTGGACCGAGTGACACCGCAATTGGGTCAATCGGTTGAATAGTTGATTCCATTACAGCTCATCCCCCTTAGGATTAATGTTCTTCGTCATGCTCGCCTTCTTCAATCACATCAGCTAGACGATTCGTAAACTGCTCCGCTGCGTTCACTCCCATTCGTTTCAGACGGAAGTTCATCGCTGCTACTTCAATAATAACGGCTAAGTTCCGACCAGGTCGAACGGGAACCGTTAACTTTGTTAAATCTGTGTCAATGATACGCAACTTTTCTTCATCTAATCCTAAGCGATCATATTGCTTGTTTTGATCCCATAACTCTAGGTTAATTACTAATGTAATGCGTTTATGACTTCGAACCGCTCCTGCTCCGAACAGTGTCATCACGTTAATGATTCCTAATCCACGGATTTCAAGTAAATGCTCAATCAATTCCGGAGAATTACCAATGAGCGTATCTTCATCCTCCTGACGAATTTCTACGCAATCGTCTGCAACCAATCGGTGTCCACGTTTGACAAGTTCAAGGGCTGTTTCACTTTTCCCGACTCCACTTTTTCCCGTAATTAAAACCCCTACTCCATAAATATCAATGAGAACCCCATGAACAGCAGTTGTAGGCGCAAGCTTACTTTCTAAAAAGTTCGTCAAACGTCCAGAAAAACGAGTCGTCTTCTGTCTAGAACGCATAAGTGGCACAGCCTCACGTTCACACGCTTCGATCAGCTCTTCAGGTACGTCAAGCTCCCTTGTTACAATGATTCCGGGAGTTACATCCGTACAAAGCTTTTCCATACGAATGGCACGCTCCGTTGGCGACAATTTTTCAGCAAAGGTTAGCTCTGTTTTCCCAAGCAGTTGAATCCGCTCGGCTGGATAATAATCGAAAAAACCTGCTATTTCAATACCCGGTCTAGAGATATCACTCATCGTGATCGGGCGATTTATTCCTTCTTCTCCACTAATTAACTCAAGGTCAAATTTTTCAATAATATCTTTCGTACGAACTTTCGCCATGGTCGTCTTCCTCCTCTGTATGTAAAGAGACAATTCCTATCTATTTTACCATCTTTTTTTAAAGAACCAAATTTGATCCTCATATTTTGTCAAAAAAATGACCCTCCTCAAAATTGAGAAGGGCTAGAAATTAAGGGAGAAACTCTTTTACTTGTTCACTTACAAAAAAGTCTCTTCCATTGAAAATCGATATCCCATTCAGTGAATGTGACTTTCCGTTAACCGTAATGATATTTTTATTAGTAGGGATTTCAATGGATACCTCTCCTTTGGTAGCCGTAAACACATGGTTATATTGTTCTTTTTGAACCATTTTTGTGACGTAGCCTTGCTTCTCAAATGATTCCTTTGCATTTATGAACAACGATTGGCTCAACTTTTCTAAGTTAACCCCCATGAACTCTGCCATTATCTCAGGTAACTCCGTGTTCTCCAGGTAGCCTGTAGGATGAGATGGACCGTAGGCGTATAGAAATACATCTTCTCCCGTATGTCCACCTGTTGTAAAACCAAGATTCGCTTTTTTCGCTAACAAAGCTGATAGATCGGCGCCTACATGATTGGAGTATGTCAGCATTCTTACTTCGTTGTTTGATAAATCATCCAAACCATACAACTTCGCCACTTGTTTGATATTGGAGCGATCCTTCTTTAGATCCTGTAGTGCACCTTCTACCGTGCGCTTGGCTTTTTTCAATGGCTGAATGAAGCTTTCAACAGGAGTATGCGCATACGATCTAGACGTTTGCCGATTACCTATTGAGATTCCACTATTTCCATGATCGGTCACGGCAATCACCATCGTATTTCCATCTCTTTCAGCAAACGCAACTGCTTCCTTTACCGCCTCGTCGAAGGCTAACACATCACTAATCATGCCAACAATATCATTTTTGTGAGCAGCCCAATCAATTTTGCTTCCTTCAACAAATAGGAAAAATCCATCTTTGTCTTTTGAAAGGGTTTGAATCGCCTTGTTTGTCATCTCGGCAAGAGTGGGCTCGGAAGGTTTGGTTGCCGGACGGTCTATATCATAGGCAAGCGACTCCTCCGCAAAGCTTCCCCAGATCTTTGTACCGTTTGCCTTTTCTAATTCACTTCTCGTGTCGACCCATTGATAGCCTTTCTCTTTTATGACCTTTTGTAGATTTTCTTGGTCGTTCCGATTCGTCAAATGGACACTTCCGCCACCAAGTACGACATCGATTCCTTGATACACCTGTTGTTCAGCAATATCTTCTTGTTGCTTTCGGCTCAGAACATGTGTGGAAAATCCAGCCGGTGTGGCGTGTTGAATTTCAGAGGTAGCAACAATACCCGTCGCTTTCCCTACTTGTTTTGCTCCTTCTAGGACATTGGCTACCGGCATGAGCGCATGCTTCGGGTTCTCGTCCTGCTTGCCTGGTGTCGTAATTTTCGATGGAAGAAGCCCAATATAATGCTCATCTGTTTTGTTTCCAGTCGCTAGAGCGGTAGCCGCAGCGGCAGAGTCTGTGATCGCAGACTCTGCGGAATACGTTCGCACGCCTCCCGTTAAAATTTGATCTAACGCAAGATCTCTTCCTTTATACCAACGGGCTAATGCGACCGCTCCCGAACTTGTTCCATCCATCACCATCATAATTACATTCCTCGGGGACTCAGTATGCGGCTGCTGGGCTTTCATCTCTGTACAACCTACACTCCCAAGTAATAAAATACACGCTAAGGTTGTGATTAACAGTTTCTTGCTCATAAAAGCCTCCCTTCCCAATCGTTGTTTATTTTACTCATGTTGTTGGAAAGTAAACGGGAAAATGAAAATTCGTGATGGAAAACTTGAACTTTCGGGGAATAGTGGATGAATTTTTAGAATTGCTAATATGTACTCGGGGTCTCAAGTAAATTCTCTTAATCGCAAATATCCTCTGGGGATCGCAAGTAATTCCTCTTAATCGCAAATATCCTCTTGTAATCGCAAGTAATTCCTCACAATCGCAAATATGTACTTGGGATCGCTAATATATTTTTGGAATAGCAAATAAATTTTTAGAATCGCAAAAAAGTTTTTAAAATAGCAAATATATCTCTAGAATCGCAAGTAAAATCACATTGAACTTCTGAAGTGAACGTAAAAACCATTGATTACTACTAAAATCCCCCCTTTTCCATATAAAAACCCTCCTTTGCTTTTAAAGGAGGGTGAAAACTTAGTCATTTTCCTTCTTTTCTCGAAAAACAGTCTTCTGAAGGATGACATTTACGATCGACATGATGAGCGCGATGAAGAAGGCCATCCAGAATCCTTCGATTTCAAAGGAGGAACCGACCAATTCATCGGTGAGCAGAAGCGTCAATGCATTGATTACTAGCAAGAACGCGCCAAGTGTCACAATCGTGATCGGCAGAGTTAATATGATTAAAATAGGCCTTACCAGCATATTTAGGATCGCTAATATGAAACTCGCGGCCAATGCCGCCCCAAAGCCTTCTATATAAAAGGAGTTTTCAAAATAGCCTGCCAGTGCGATAAACAAAATCGCATTAATCAGTATTCCTATAAGCCATCTCATCGCAATCATCCATTCTTATTTCACTTTTTTCAACGAAATCGAACCGGTCTTTGTATCTGCAAGAATCGTTGTAAAGGTATCCAGCGGTCTTGTAGATTTAAAACTAAACATTTTTTGAACGACTTCACTTTTATTTTCTACAACTGAAATATCGTCAACGTCTACTTGGAACCCACCAAGATTGGACTTTAGTTCGCCACTTAGTGACCATGAAGCGGGTACCTTCACCTTGATGGAGCCTGTTGTTGCTTTGGCTACCACCACATCACTTTGGTCTCCAGCCAGCTCACATTCAATATTTCCGTTAAAGGATTGGAGGTCGAGCTTTTTATAAGTACCATCCACTCTAATAGCTCCATTAATCGTCTCCGCTTCAAAGTCTTCCATTTGACTTTGTTGAACGGAAATTTGCCCATTTGCTGTTTCCAGTTCTGCTTTTGATGCCTTAATGTTCGATACATCTACTTTTCCATTTGCTGTTTTTGCTTTAAACGACGCCACCACAAGGTTCTCACTTGTAATCGGCCCGTTAAACATGCGAATGCGAATATGGTCAAAATCAGTTGAAGGCACGTATACCTTTGCCTGAACCTTCATCCATTTTTGTTGTGCCCCGAAACGTAGTTTATCCCCTTCCACCGAAAATAACACATCTTTGATAAAAAGGCTTTTCGCTTCCTCTGGTGATTCCACACGGTACACCTTTGCTTCACATTCGACACGAACATCCGATTGATCCCACGGAATAAGGGTCACCGAGCCATTTGCTACGTCAATATCTATATCCTTTACTCTCGCGTGGGTTTGTTGATAAATATGAGAAACATCTACTGATTGACCAAAATTCCAATCAAGATCAAAATCTTTAATCTTTTTAAACGCGACATCAACAAACTCTAGTATTTTTTCTTTAGCAGATTGAGCCTTTTGATAAGAGAAACCTGATGACTTTTTCCCTTCCTCAAAATTCACAACCGTTGAAAGCTCATTGTATAATTTTTGTTGCTTTTCTTCCATGGAAGTATTGGATTTCTCCAACTCTTCTAATAGTAGCAACGCTTCATCTACCTTAAGCTTTCCTTCCTCTACCATCTGTAAGATTCGTTTTCTCTCTTCTTTCATGTCTATACCCTCCCCAATGGACTAATAATCTTCATTCGCAAAGACTTTAATCGCTTTTACAAGATTCCAAATGGTAACGATGATGGCAATTAATCCAGTTAAAAGCGCGCCGACAATAATAGCAATCGGTGCTGTGTCTGTTAATTGGTTGGTCATATCTAGGTAAACCGCTGAACCGACTAGAAACGGAACGGGAACAATTGGAATTAAATGCGACAAAAAGGCTTTCTTCGCATGCTGTTTGACATAAGAACTGGATGAAACTAAAAATACGACCAATGGAAAAATAAACCCAGCGAAAAAGATACTCAAGTAACTCATACCGGCCAAAACTTTATTCGTATTCATTTTCCTTCATCTCCTCTGCTCATATGTACGTTCTTAATAAATAAAAGTTTCATGAATTTTGAGGAGATGGATACAAAAAGGAGCAATTCCCTATTCGGAACTACTCCCCACCCTTACACATTAGTTACTTGCTCTTCCTTTTGCTGAATTTGTTTCTTCATTCTCTCACGATCACGGTCGAGAATCGGCTTTAAGTATTTCCCTGTATACGAAATTGGTACTTCAGCTACTTGTTCCGGGGTTCCCATCGCAATAATGGTACCGCCCTTATCGCCACCCTCTGGTCCGAGGTCGATAATATAGTCGGCCGCTTTAATGACATCGAGATTGTGCTCAATGACCAACACCGTATCACCGTTTTCCACCAGGCGCTGTAGGACGACAAGTAATCGTGAAATATCATCTACATGTAACCCTGTGGTCGGCTCATCGAGAATATAGAACGAGCGACCAGTAGAACGGCGATGAAGCTCAGACGCAAGCTTTACCCTTTGCGCCTCCCCACCAGATAAAGTTGTGGCAGGTTGACCGAGCGTAATGTAACCAAGACCCACATCGTGGATGGTCTGAAGCTTCCTCTTAATTTTAGGGATATTTTCGAAATAAACGAGTGCATCTTCCACCGTCATATCTAGTACATCCGAAATATTCTTGCCCTTATATTTTACTTCTAGCGTTTCACGATTGTAGCGTTTGCCGTGACACACTTCACAAGGGACATAAACATCCGGCAAAAAGTGCATTTCGATTTTGATAATTCCGTCTCCGCGGCATGCCTCACATCGGCCACCTTTGACGTTAAAGCTAAAGCGACCTTTTTTGTAGCCTCGAACCTTTGCTTCATTTGTTGCTGCAAACACATCACGAACATCGTCGAACACCCCAGTATATGTCGCTGGGTTGGATCTTGGTGTACGACCAATTGGTGATTGGTCGATATCTATGACCTTATCAAGATGCTCAATCCCTTTGATTTCTCGATGCTCACCAGGTTTTGTTTTTGCGCGATTCAGCTTTTGAGCTAATGATTTATGAAGAATTTCATTAATCAATGTACTTTTTCCTGAACCAGAAACACCTGTTACCGCAATGAACATCCCAAGCGGGAACTTTACATTCACATTGTTCAAGTTATTTTCCTTGGCGCCCTTAATCTCGACGTATCTACCATCACTTTTTCTCCGCTCAATTGGTAGCGGAATAAATTTCTTACCTGCTAAATACTGACCGGTTAGCGAGTTTGGATCGTCCATAACCTCCTGCGGTGTTCCAGCAGAAACAATTTGTCCTCCATGAACTCCTGCCCCTGGGCCAACATCAATTAGGTAATCGGCAGCAAGCATCGTATCTTCATCATGCTCAACAACGATCAGTGTGTTTCCTATATCACGCATATTTTTCAACGTATCAATTAATCGGTCATTATCTCGTTGGTGAAGACCAATGGATGGCTCATCTAGAATGTACAACACACCGGTTAATCTTGAACCAATTTGTGTGGCTAAACGAATCCGTTGTGCTTCTCCTCCAGATAAAGTTCCCGCCGCACGGTTCAATGTTAAATAATCAAGTCCTACATTGATTAAGAAACCTAGACGCTCTTTAATTTCACGAAGAATTAAGTTAGCGATTTTTGTTTCTTTTTCCGTTAAATCGAGATGGTCAAAGAAATTATTAGCTTCTTGAATCGAGAAGGACGTCACTTTACCAATATGGTGGTTGTTGATTAGCACCGCTAATGTTTCCTTCTTCAGGCGGTCCCCTTTACAAGTCGGACAGTGATGCTGAGCCATGTACTTTTCCATTTGCTCACGAATAAAATCAGAGCTTGTCTCCTTGTAACGGCGCTCCACATTTCGAATGACACCTTCGAATTGAATATAGCCTTCACGGATTTGACCGAAGTCATTTTCGTAACGGAAGTATATATCATCTTCTTTTGATCCAAATAGCACTTTTTCAAACAAATGCTTTGGAATATCCTTCACAGGAATATTCATATCAATTCCAAAGTGGTTACACACTGCTTCTAATAGCTGTGGATAGTACTGAGAGCTTGTCGGCTCCCACGGTGCGATGGCATGCTGTTTTAAGGATAACTCTTTATTCGGAACAACAAGGTCCACATCCACTTCAAGCTTTGATCCTAATCCATCACAGTCAGGACATGCACCGAACGGACTGTTAAAGGAGAACATACGAGGTTCAAGCTCTGTAATTGAAAAGCCACATAATGGACAGGCATGGTGTTCGCTGAATAGCAGCTCCTCTTCGCCAATAACATCAATAATCACTTTTCCTTCACCAAGGCCAAGAGCGGTTTCAAGGGAATCAGCGAGACGGGCAGTGACTCCCTCTTTGACGACAATACGGTCAACTACCACTTCAATCGTATGCTTTTTATTTTTCTCCAGCTCAATTTCATCTGAAAGATCAAGCATTTCTCCGTCTACACGTACACGAACAAAGCCTTGCTTTTTAATATCTTCAAAAACCTTTACATGTGTCCCCTTGCGACCAGAAACAATTGGGGCAAGCACTTGGAGCTTTGTTCGTTCAGGATACTCCATAATTCGGTCGACCATTTGCTCGATCGTTTGTGAGCTAATTTCAATCCCGTGATTCGGACAGGTCGGTCGACCCACTCTTGCATATAATAAACGTAAATAATCATAAATCTCGGTAACTGTTCCTACAGTCGATCGCGGGTTACGACTGGTTGTCTTCTGGTCAATCGAAATAGCGGGTGATAGTCCTTCAATCATATCAACATCAGGCTTATCCATTTGTCCTAAAAACTGTCTTGCGTACGCTGATAGTGATTCTACATAACGTCGCTGCCCCTCTGCATAAATGGTATCAAATGCAAGAGAGGATTTCCCCGAGCCTGAAAGTCCAGTCAGTACGACGAGCTTATCTCGCGGAATGGTCACATCTATATCCTTTAAATTATGAGCTCTAGCCCCTTTAACTATGAGCTTTTCCATTGCCATTGGTTCGTCATCCTTCCGCTTTCAACTCTAATATTAAATCGCGAAGCTCTGCAGCTCTCTCGAAGTTTAGCGCCTTCGCAGCTTCTTTCATTTCCTTCTCCATATCCTCAATCAGCTTATCACGCTCTTTTTTCGTAAGCTTTGTAAGCTTTTCTGTTGTCTTATACTCTGCTTCGTCCTCAGCCGCATGCGTCGCACGAATGGCATCTCGAATACCTTTTTGGATCGTCATTGGTGTGATACCATGCTTTTCATTGTACTCTTCTTGGATGGCACGACGGCGTTTGGTCTCTGATATCGCAAGCTCCATAGAATTTGTCATTCGATCCGCATACATAACCACATGACCTTGGGAATTACGTGCTGCACGACCAATGGTTTGGATTAACGAACGTTCTGAACGAAGGAAGCCTTCCTTGTCTGCATCCAAAATGGCTACTAACGAAACCTCAGGAATATCAAGTCCTTCTCTTAACAGGTTAATCCCTATGAGAACATCATATTTTCCTAGTCGTAGCTCACGAATGATTTCAATTCTTTCGAGCGTTTTTACTTCAGAGTGTAGATATTGTACCTTGATACCAATTTCTTTCAAGTAATCTGTTAAATCCTCGGACATCTTTTTTGTTAACGTTGTGACAAGAACGCGTTCATTCCTCTTAATCCGCTCATGAATTTCGCCAATGAGGTCATCAATTTGCCCTTCAATCGGACGAACGTCAATCGTTGGATCAAGCAATCCTGTTGGACGAATGATTTGTTGAACCATTTCTGGCGTATGCTCAAGCTCATATGGTCCCGGTGTTGCCGATACAAACACAATTTGATTGATCTTCTCCTCAAATTCTGTAAACGTTAACGGTCGGTTATCCATCGCTGAAGGCAAACGGAATCCATGATCCACGAGAACCTGCTTACGCGCTTGGTCCCCGTTGAACATCCCACGTATTTGAGGCAACGTTACATGCGACTCATCGACGACAATCAAGAAGTCTTCTGGAAAATAATCGATCAATGTATACGGTGTTGACCCAGGTGGTCTTAGAGTTAGATGTCGGGAGTAGTTCTCAATTCCAGAACAGAAGCCCATCTCCCTCATCATTTCTAAATCGTAACGTGTTCGTTGCTCTAATCGCTGGGCCTCAAGAAGCTTTCCGTTTTCACGCATGTCCGCTAGACGTTCTTCGAGCTCCTTTTCGATATTTTCAATGGCAACAAGGAGCTTTTCTTCACGTGTAACGAAGTGAGAAGCTGGGAAAATAGCAACATGTTCTCTTTCTCCAAGAATCTCCCCTGTTAATGCATCAACCTCTCGAATGCGATCAATTTCATCACCAAATAGCTCCACACGCAAGCAATGCTCATCACGTGAAGCCGGGAAAATCTCGACCACATCGCCACGAACACGGAACGTTCCGCGCTGAAAATTAATATCATTTCTTTCATATTGAATATCTACTAAGCGATGCAGGAGTTGATTTCGTTCAATTTCCATCCCTGTTCTTAGTGACAGCACAAGATCTCGATATTCCTCAGGAGAACCGAGACCGTAAATGCAAGAAACACTCGCGATGATGATGACATCTTTTCTCTCAAACAAAGAGGATGTAGCCGAGTGACGAAGCTTATCAATTTCGTCATTGATGCTAGCATCTTTTTCTATAAATGTATCCGTTGAAGGAACATACGCTTCTGGCTGATAGTAATCGTAATAACTAACAAAATACTCGACGGCATTATTCGGAAAAAACTCCTTAAACTCGCTATAGAGCTGGCCAGCAAGCGTTTTATTGTGAGCGATCACAAGTGTCGGCTTATTTACTTCTTTAATGACATTGGAGATCGTGAATGTTTTTCCAGTCCCTGTTGCTCCGAGCAACGTCTGACGTTTTTCACCGTTATGTATTCCATCAACAATTCTTTGAATTGCTGCTGGCTGATCTCCTTGTGGTGAGTATTTAGAGACTAATTCAAATTGGTCCTTCACAAGTACTCCTCCTATTAAAAGTATCAATTAGAATTTCATCTATAGTAACTAGCTGCGACGGACCTAGCTGAGCAAATAACCTATATTTTCATATTAATCATTCTACCACAAATAAGGGAAAACAAACCAACAATATACGAACAAATATTCGATGTTTTTTCTTTTAGCGATGAAGTCTGTCAGTCCTAGTCGAAAAAAGGTCAATCAAACGTTTGATTGAAGTGACCCAAACACCCTCTATAAGTAAAAAGCGCATAAAAAAACTTGTCGAAAATTTCATCGACAAGCTTCTACCTACGATCGTTTTTTTGCCCTCTCTCGAACCATTTTCGAGTAGGCAAACCCCACCGTTAAAGACAATGCATCTACAATAATGAGCGATAAGGAATCGGTATAACCCTTATAAACCGATGCAGCTATTAGTGCAACTGTCAGCAATAAACCAATCACATGGCTGTATGTAACTCTTGTGAAAAAAATAACGAGAGCACCAGGGATAAAAAGACCCAATACATACTTCATCTCGTTCAACCCCTCTTTGTTACCACTTATATTTCTAGAATATATGGTCAACTCCTGATGCACAAGTATTTCACTTAAGGAAAGTGCATACTAAGAAGAAAATGAAAGGGGCATGACGAATATGGCTAGAAAAAGACGTCCATTAATCCCGGAGGCTAGAGAGGCATTAGATTCACTAAAAGCAGATGTCATGAAACAGAGAGGATATGTGGTGTCAAAAGATAACCCGGATCAGGTTAAATACGAAGTGGCAGCGGATATGCATATTCCACTTAGTAGAGGCAATAACGGAAATCTTACCTCCCATCAAGCAGGAAAGATCGGTGGTCAAATTGGTGGAAGCATGGTCAAAGAAATGGTCCGACTTGCACAAGAAAGAATGAGAAATGAATCGTTAGAATAGAAGCACGAACACATAAAAAATGCCTCTAAATTTAGAGGCATTTTTTAGCTAGCAGCACCGTGTTTCGTTAAAATATCTTCATAATTAGAACGCTCGACTGGAGGTGAATAAAAATAACCTTGCACCTCGAAGCAATTCATATTTTGTAGGAAACCGATTTGATTCGATGTTTCCACACCTTCCGCAATGACCTTCAGATTTAGGTTGTGAGACATCGAAATGATGGCAGAAATGATTTCTTTATTGCTTTCATAATCAGCAATAAAGGATTGGTCAATTTTCAAACGATCGACAGATAGCTTTTGTAAATAACTTAAGGAGCTATACCCTGTACCAAAATCATCGACACTGATTTCAACCCCGACTTTTCTTAGCGCAAGCAGATTTCGATTCACTCGCTCTTCCCCACGCATAATAACACTTTCCGTAATTTCAATCTCAATATCACTACCGTCAATTTCATAGGTGGCTAAATTTTTAATGATAAAATCGACAAAGTCTTCTTGGTAAAAATGAATGACGGAAATATTAATAGAAGTTCTTGGCACCGGCATACCTTTCCGCTTCCACTGCCCAATCGTCTCAAATACTTCCGTAATCACAAATCTCTCAAGATCAATAATTAAATTGCTTTCTTCAGCGATTGGAATAAACTTACTTGGCGGAATAAATCCGTTCTCTTCATGTTTCCAACGAATAAGTGCCTCGGACCCAACCAATTGGTTTGAACCTGTATCAAATTTCGGTTGGTAATACACCGTTAGCTTGCGATTCGCAATATCCCTGCGAAGATCACTTTCGATCTTAATTTTATTTAGTGATTGCTCCTTCATCGAAGATTCATACACCACATATCGATTTGACCCTTGATTTTTCGCTCGATACATCGCAAGATCTGCTGCCTTTAATAATTCCAAAATCGACTCTCCATCTTTTGGAAAATAAGCAACACCGATGCTCGCTGTAAGTAAAAAGTCAAAGCCATCGAGTACGATGGGGGTACGAAAACCTTCGATAATTTTTTGCGCAATCTCATCATAGTCTGCTGGATGAGGAAGTAATGCTGCAAACTCATCTCCCCCAAGCCTTGCAATCGTACAATTTTCAGGCATGAGCTCCTCAAGTTTTTTCCCGGTTTCTTGAAGAATTTTATCACCGAAAAAATGACCAAAAGTATCATTAATCCGTTTAAAGCGATCAAAATCAATATAAAAAAGATAAAAAGGTTTATTTTCACCAATCGCCTCTGCTGCCACTTTTTCAAGCTTACGTTTATTCGGTAAGTTGGTTAAATCATCGTGATAAGCGAGGTAGCGAATCGTCTCCTCGGCATGCGTCTTCTCCGTAATATCTCGGACAATTCCATATACTCCGATCAGTTCTTCTTTCACGATTATTCGAACAGGCGTAATTCTTACATCAATAAAAAAGCCATCTCGATGTCGAAGTTTTACTTCAACCGATTGTATTTCTCCTTGAAGAATACTTTTTAAATAACCGTTAATTTCGTCTTCATCGTAGATTAATAGCTCTTTAAAATGCAGTCCCTTAATCGCTTCCTGATCATAGCCGGTAAGCTTAAAGGCTTCCTTATTCGCATGCAAGATGTTCCCAGACAAGTTTACGGCAAATACGGCATCAGGATTATGATTAAATAACGATAAGTACGATTGAATATTACGCATCAATAAACGTTCGCCAAACAGGTCAGGAACAAGCATTAAGGAAAGATTCGTAATGACACTGTATGTAAAAGGCAAAAGCATGACCAACGGTTTTGTATTACCCGCTCCAATTTCTTCAAGATTCAGCATGGATACAACGACCATAAAAGGAATTCCCGCAAAAGCAGCTCCACCAAGAATACTGCCAACAAGCTTCCATCTAGACAGAAATTGATAAATATCTGAGTTCGTTATTTGAATAAGGAACCGAAGCAAGGAAAACATCGTTGCTAATGTAAGAAATGCAGTCATGATCGCAAGCATCGGCTTTATATCAAGATGGTCTGAGTAAAGAAGATAAAAGCCAAGGCCAAGTGTACCTAAAATACAAAGCGTAATGAATAGTCCTGCAAATAGGTATTGAATTGAGCTATTTAGTCGCTGCTTCGTTACCCCAAGAGCAATATAAGATCCGATAAAGCAGAAATAAAAACTTAATTGAAAGTATAAGTTGATATTCCCTGTAGAGTAAGGTAATTCAATTGAAAAACAAACCAATAACAATGCTAACCAAAAAGTAAAGCCTAGCATTAACGAGTATAATAATCTTCTCGTAAACGTATAATTTTCTAGCTTCAACCGACGACAAAATTCTGCCCCTAATGTACAGCATATTATCGAAATGAAGATAGCAATCAACACATCGCTTAAATTGAACACATAAAATGTGGCAGACCCAAGCAAAGTAACCCCTCATCCCAGAGCAAAATTCAGTAGACTGCCCTTTTCCGACCTACTGTGGACTCCATTTTACCATGATTCGACAGTAATATCCTACTATTTTCGCAGGGAAAAAGGATTATTTATTCGATCTACGAATGAAAGACCCACCTGTTTTGGAGGAGGATCTTTTTCTAGTTTCATGATTCTCAAAATCGAGATATTTAGAAAATAAATGCGTCGATTGCGTATGCTCCAGGACCTGTTAATGCAACACCAATGGCTACAACTAATAATGTTAGGTTATATTCATACCCATTTGCTGTTGACCATAACCCATTAGCACCGTGAACTTTTACAATGGCCATAATCATGGTTGCAGCAATAAGTAGACCTGCAAGTGGAGTTAAGAATCCAGCAGCAAAGAATAATCCTCCTACCAACTCAGCTAACCCAGCAAGAAGAGCCATTGTTACACCTGGCTTTAATCCAAGAGACTCCATCCAGCCACCTGTTCCTTTCAGTCCGTAACCGCCGAACCAACCAAATAATTTTTGAGCACCATGACCAATGAATAATACCCCGATAACCAAACGAATCAATAATAATCCTAAATCTAACATAATGTAATTCCTCCTAGTTGTTTGTTAATTTGATAGTTCTTCTACTTTCTTCTTCGTTTTTCTTAGTACATCTATTAAACTGTTTACCTCATGACGATCTAATGAAGCAAACATGGAATCAATCAGTACTTGATGCTCCGGAATAAGGACATCCATTAATATTCTCCCTTTATCCGACAAAGAAATATGAAAAGCTCGTCGATCTCCTGGACAGATATTTCGCTCTAAAAAACCCTTTTGTACCAGCTTATCAACCACATACGTCATCGAACCGCTAGCCACTAGAATGCTGATCCCCACTTGATGAATCGTCTGAGTCCCCTTATGGTAAAGAACTTCAAGAACCGAAAATTCTGTCACGCTTAGATCATGTTTTGTCACATTTGCCTTTATACATTCTTGAATCGCCTTTGTTGTTTGCATGAGGAGCAGAAAAGGTTCGTTAGAACAAATCTTATCCATATGCTCACCCCCTTGTCTTTTTATCTCTGATTCAAATATCTTGAATATGAGATAATAATATTACGAATTCGAGATATTGTCAATGGGTGTTTGGAGAGTTTTTTTCTTATGACTCACTCCCCCTTGAAAACCAGCTCCTGAGGTCATAAACATTTTTTTATGACCTTACTCCCTTAAAAACAAGCTATTCTAGGGTCATAAACCTGACTTTATGACGTGTAAGCCAATTAAAATCAATCACCACAGGTCATAAACTCTCCTTTATAACCTGATACACAAGTAAAACCAATGCCACGAGTCATAAGGCCGCTTCATCTAGAAATCTTCTCTAAATTAATTCCGTAAGTACAAAAAAACAACAAGCATTTCTTACATGCTTGATGTTCATTTCACAATTAACACCGGACAGTTTGCTCGTTTGGCTACTTTATGACTCACACTTCCGAGAACAAATTCCTGTAATCCGCTTAATCCTCTGCTGCCAATCACGATAATATCCGCGTGATGATTGTTTGCATATTCAACAATCGCAGGGCCTGGATCACCTGAAAGAATCGTGACCTTATAGGATACCTCATACGTTCTGGCCATTTTTTCGACTTCCCTTATTCGTTCCTTGCGCTTTCCGTCTAAATCTGCTGAGTTCCAATGGCTCAGTACTTCTGATTTCACTTTATCAGCATCAACGACAAAGACAATTTCTACTAATGACCCTGGAGTGCACTTCGCCATATGCATGGCGTTTTCTGCCGCTCTTTTCGCATGATCTGATCCGTCCGTGGCTAGGATGATATTTTTATACAATGGATAACCTCCTTCTTTTGTTAAAACAGTCTAATATGTTAATTATGCGTGAAATGCATCATTATCGCAGTGATGTTCCTCACCGCACCCTCTCCTTTATTCACAGATGGCCTATTCAAAAAAGAGAGACATATTCCCATGTACAAGCCCATATAGTTTAAGGTAGAATATAAAACGTAATTGTTACGGTTTAACCAATACATAGGAGGGACATATGAATCGAATTGTTCGAACGAACTTGTTTGATATTACTGGATTGATTTTATTAGCTGCTGCTTTTCTTTTACTATCATTAAAATTAGACGTTGGGGACGTTCTTCCCTCCTCATTTTTAAATCTTAATACCATTTTTCTAAGCATACTAATTGAAGCTTTTCCTTTTGTGCTTATTGGTGTTCTGATTGCAGGTGTGATTCAAATCTTTGTAACAGAAGAACATATTCAACGGTGGATTCCTCAAAGCAGGACGAAGGCCATTATCATGAGTTGTGTAGTCGGTGCATTGTTCCCTGCCTGCGAATGTGGAATTGTACCAATCGTTAGACGACTTGTATCAAAAGGAGTTCCTCTCTATGCAGCCATTGGGTTCATGCTGACTGGACCACTTATTAACCCGATCGTGATTGCATCCACGTATATGGCTTTTGGAAATAACGCGGCCATAGCTGGGTGGAGAATGGGACTTGGATTTGCGGTTGCTCTCATTGTTGCGTTTCTAGTGAGCTTTTTCTTTAGAGGACATCAATTCAAGGAGGCTTTGGTCAGCACACAAACCCTTTCAGCAAGTAGAAAGAAAGAACCTTTTACGAAGCGGTTCTTCTCGATGCTTACCCACTCCATCGATGAATTTTTCGATATGGCGAAGTTCTTAATTTTTGGAGCATTTCTTGCTGCCGCTGTTCAAACGTATATGCCAGCAAAATCCTTATTAGAAGCAGGAGATGGTCCTTTTTCCTCCATCGCTGTCATGATGGGTCTTGCTTATGTGTTATCTCTTTGCTCGGAAGCAGATGCTTTTATCGGATCATCTTTTAATAGCATTTTTCCAACACCATCTGTCCTAGCCTTTCTTATATTCGGACCGATGATCGATTTAAAAAACACGCTTATGATGCTAAGTGTATTTCGTGCAAAATTTGTGTTTAGTGTACTGTTCTTTGTTGCAACGACTGTATTTTTATCCATTGTGCTCGTGCAGAGCTTTTTATAAGGAGGGATTATAGGTGGTCTTCCAAGCCCAACAAGCTGTACGTGCAGCCATATTGCTTTTTTTCACGTTGTTAATTTTCAAATTTCACTATACGGGTGAGATTACAAAATTTATTAATCCAAAATACATCGGACTCAGTCAGATCGCATCTGTTCTGTTCCTTATTTTGTTCTTCATCCAGATTACGCGAATTTGGGAGAAAAAGACTCATCACCATCATCACGATCATGAGTGCAGCCATAATCATGACTGTGATCATAACCATGACCATGGAAATACGCCGATGACACTTAAAAAAGTGGTATCGTACGTCATTATCGCCTTTCCACTCGTGACTGGTTTTACCATACCAGCAAAAGTGCTCGATTCCTCTATCGCAGAGAAAAAAGGCGGAATGGCGGTGATTACAGGAAAAAGTGAAAAATCTCCAACCACTGAGTCAACAAATGAAGAAGTAGTTCAACCATCCGACACGGAGGTACTTCCAAATCCGTATGGAGAAATCACTCAAGATGAGATGAATTCACTTGTGCAAAAACTAAAGCAAAGTGACCCGATTGACATGGATGACTATGTGTATTATTTAAACTATGAAGAAATTAGTAAGGACGTAGCTTCTTATAAAGGAAGAGAAATTACTTTAAAAGGCTTCGTTTATAAAGAGGATGGCTTTCAAACGGATCAGCTCGTTATCTCCCGTTTCTTGATCACTCACTGTGTGGCAGATGCTAGTATTATCGGTTTTTTAACACAATTTGATGAAGCAGCGACTCTTGAAAAAGACACATGGGTGGAAGCCACTGGTGTACTAGATGTGACAACCTATAACGGGACGGAGATGCCTTTTATCAAAATTACCGACTGGAAAACGATTGAGGAACCAACCGAACCATATCTATTTCCGTTAAATGTGAGGATTTTATAATAAACAAGAGGGGAGAATGGCATCGATTAGTCATTCTCCCCTCCTTTTATACTATTCATCTTTTTCATCATAGGCGATTAACACGATATTTTCGTTTGTTTCCTTCCGCAATTCCTTCTCAAGTGAGGTAATTTTGTCTAATTGACCTTTATCTAGATTGGCTACAGGGAAATTTTCATACACACTCATCTAAGTACCCCTTTCTAAGGTGATAATTAGATTTTTTCCATGTGGGATCTCAATTATACAATTAGCGATTCACGACTCTTTGTATATGAATAATCAAGTATAATTTCTCGTTATTCGTAAGCCTGTAGTCAAATTGATTTTCGATATATTCATTAATTTTCTCCGTACATTCAAAAGCTGCTTTATGCTTCTCACGCACGGTTTCGAATAAGAACGGATCGTCATCTTCGATATACGTTTTGCTATATAATCTTTGGGCAAAAAACTTTAAATGCGTAATAAATCGAAAATAATTTAATGATTCCTCGTCGAAGTCCATTTTAAAATGATATTTAACAATATTTAAAATATCCTGCATGACTTTAGTAATATTTGCGACATTCGGCATTTCCTGATTAAGCTCAGCATTCACGATATGCATGGCGATAAAGCTTGCTTCATCTTCTGGTAAAAGGACACCAAGTTTCTCCTGAATGATCTTCAAGGCTTCCAAACCAATGACAAATTCTTGCTTATAAAATCTCTTAATTTCCCATAAAAGTGCATTTTTAATGTCGTACCCTTTTTGATTACGCTCGACCGCAAAATGAATATGATCGGTTAAAGAAATATAGATGCTATCGTTTAGGTTTCTTCCTAGTCTAGATTTGGCAATCTTAATAATATCCTCTGTTACTTCCATGTATTCGATCGGAACTTCATATAAAAGAGTTTTAAATTTTTCTGACATATCATTATTTTTAAGAGCAAAAATCTTCTCAATCTTGTCTTCATCTATAGAATCTCCTGGCTTTTTTTGAAACGCCAGACCTCTCCCCATAACCACTAGCTCTTCATTTTTTTCATTAAACGCACTGATGACGTTGTTATTGTATACTTTGGCTATTTTCATTTGACCACCTATAAGTTTATTATGGTTCTCTTAATATTATTATAATGGAAATAGTGAGCGTTATAAAATCTTTTAGACATTCAAAAGAAGGAAAGCTAATTACAAGCTTTCCCACTTTTATCCAACTTATAGTTTTTCCCCGTTTGAAGCAATAACTTCTTTATACCAGTCAAAGCTCTTCTTCTTAGAACGCTTCAATGTTCCATTGCCTTCATTATCCTTGTCAACATAAATATAGCCATAGCGTTTTTTCATTTCACCTGTGGATGCACTAACAAGGTCAATCGGGCCCCAGCTCGTATATCCAAGGATTTCTACGCCGTCTTCAATCGCTTCAGACATTTCAGACACATGCTTACGTAAGTATTCAATGCGGTAATCGTCGTTCACTTCACCGTTTTCGTTTGGAACGTCAACCGCACCTAGTCCATTTTCTACTACGAAAAGAGGCTTTTGATAACGATCATATAATTGGTTCGCTGTAATACGGAAGCCCTTCGGATCAATTGTCCAGCCCCATTCAGACTTCTCTAAATATGGATTCTCAATGGAACCAAATACATTTCCAGCTGTAGTCTTATTAATTTCTGGATCTGTACTAGTCGTACGGCTTGCATAGTAACTAAAGCCAAGATAATCTACTGTATGATTCTTAAGAAGCTCTTCATCTCCCGCTTCCATAACAATGTTCAAGTTATTGTCTCTAAAGAATCTCTTCGCATAACCAGGATATTGACCGCGAGATTGAACATCGATAAAGAAGAACGAATCACGATCCTTTTCCATTGCATCAAACACATCATCCGGGTTACAAGAGTATGGATACGTTTGACCAGCCGCTAACATACAGCCAATTTTCATATCAGGATTGATTTCATGGCCTGCTTTTACAGCCAAAGCACTGGCAACCAATTGATGGTGTGCTGCTTGATACTTCACTTGCTTTTTATCTTCGCCTTCTTCAAATACAAGACCAGCTCCAACGAATGGCAAGTGCAGGAGCATATTGATTTCGTTAAATGTCATCCAGTACTTTACTTTGTCTTTATATCGTTTGAAAAGAGTCGTCGCATAGTTTTCAAAGAAAGTAACAAGCTTTCGGTTTCTCCAGCTACCGTAATTTTTCACCAAGTTTACTGGTACGTCAAAGTGAGCAATCGTCACTACGGGCTCGATGCCATACTTTAATAATTCATCAAATACATTATCGTAAAATTGTAGTCCTGCTTCGTTTGGTTCTGCATCGTCTCCATTTGGAAAAATTCTTGCCCAAGAGATCGATAAACGCAAGGCTTTAAAGCCCATTTCTGCAAATAGCGCGATATCCTCTTTGTAACGATTGTAGAAATCAATCGCTTCATGCGAAGGATAAAATTCACCTTCAAGTGGTTCATAAGAAGGTAAATTACCGAGCAAGATCTCCCATCGTAATTTTCCCGTTGGCATTAAATCAACGGTTGTTAAACCCTTTCCATCTGATAGATACGCACCTTCTGCTTGGTTTGCGGCAATCGCGCCACCCCATAAAAATCCTTTTGGAAAAGCCATAAATATCCTCCCTTTCTTAAAACAGCAGGAAGAAAGGAAACGTATTTTCCTTTCTCCTGAACATGTTGATTACTTACTATCTAGTGTAAATAATGGAGCACCTGTTTTCACTTGTTTTACATCCACAAGTTGTAAATCGAACTCTTTATAGTTTGTTACAACGATTGGAGTTGTTAACGGCTTACCAGCTTCTTTAATTTGATCCATATCAAACTCAATTAATAATTGACCTGGTTTCACATAATCACCTTGAGACACATGAGCGGTGAAAAACTTTCCTTCTAATTGAACCGTATCCATACCGATGTGGATTAACAGATCTGCACCTGCATCTGTTGTAATACCAATCGCATGCTTTGTTGGGAAAAGTGCGGAAACTGTTCCTGCCACTGGAGCAACTAATTTCCCTTCACTTGGCTCAATCGCTACACCATGACCTAATGCACCAGATGAAAATGCTGCGTCCTTTACTTCTGATAATGCAATTACTTCACCATTTAATGGACTAACTACTTCTTCATTTTGAACCTTTTGAACCTTAGTCGCTGCTACTTCACTAGCTGCAGACGTTGTTTCTTTTGAAGCTTGTTGTTCTTTGTTGATTCCACCGAAAAGTAATGTAAGAACTAAACCTGCGATGAAACCTACTACGATAGAAATGATTGCTCCATAGAATCCTAAATCGATTCCTTCTGGGCTGAGATAAGATGGAATTCCGAAGATTCCAAGACCACCGATAATGTAACCCGTTACATTTGTAGCACCTGCAATAGCTCCACCAATACCTGCAGCGATACAGCTCATGATAAACGCTTTCTTTAATGGAAGTGTAATACCGTAAATAGCCGGTTCAGTTACACCAAAAATACCTGAGATAAATGCTGGAATACTTAGTGACTTTAACTTTTGGTTCTTTGTTTTTAATAGGATTGCTAGTACTGCACCTGTTTGTGCAAATGATGCTGCAAAAACAGTTGCAAGGATTGTGTCATAACCTAGTGTTGCTAAGTTGTTGAATGCAATTGGTACTAATCCCCAGTGAAGACCAAAGATAACGAATACTTGCCAGAAACCACCTAATAGTAGACCTGCAATCAATGGGCTTACGTTATAGATTGCTAATGTCCCTTGACCTAATAAACTTCCTGCCCATGTTGCTACCGGGCCAATAACAATAAATGTAAGTGGTACAACAATTAATAATGTTAACATTGGTACGACAAATGCTTTAATTACATCTGGAATAACTGTCTTTAACCATTTTTCCACTTTAGCTGCAAAGAATGCTGAAATAATAATCGGTATAACAGATGAAGAATAAGACATTAAGATAACTGGAATTCCTAAGAATGTAACGTAAATTGGTGATTCAAACATTGTTCCTGAAAATAATGTGTAAAGAGGTTCACCAGCTGTTAGTGTTGATAAAGTTGGATACACTAACGCTGCCCCGATCGCCATCCCTACGAATGGGTTACCACCAAATTTCTTAATTGCTGTATAACCTAAGAAGATTGGTAGGAAGTAAAACAATGCGTCACCTGTTGCATTTAAAATTTGATACGTACCTGATGTATTATCTAACCAACCAAATGCGACAAATAATGCGTTTAATCCTTTGATCATCCCTGTTGCTGCTAATACACCAAGAACAGGAGTAAAGATACTTGAGATCATATCAATAAAGCGACTGAGTAGTGATCCTTTTGGACCTTCCTCTTCTTCAACAGGCGTTTGACCTTGGAATCCACCAACAGTAGTAACTGCTTTGTACACATCTGGTACATGGTTTCCGATTACGACTTGATATTGTCCTCCGCTTTTCATAACAGTTACAACATCATCCATATTTTTTAACACTTCTGTGTTTGCTTTGCTTTCATCTCTTAACTTAAAACGTAAACGAGTAACACAGTGGACCACACTGGAAACGTTTTCTTTTCCGCCCACATTGGCAATAATATCTTTTGCTAATTGCTCGTATTTCATTTTTGACCCTTCCTTCTTTTATATGATATTTATTTTTTCCAAATAAAAAACCTGAGCCAATTAGGAACACACACAGCTAGCGATAGCGTGTTTCTAATCGGATCAGGTTATGCCCACTTAAGGTAACATTCCTTCAAGGAATTTATTAAGTTTTATTTGATACGTGTAATTTATCACGGGAATTTGGTAGGTGTCAACGCTTTCTTTTAATTTTTTTTAATATTTTTATAGATTGCCGACTTGTATCTTATATATATATAAAAATGCAAAAAAAATGCATGAACTACTCCACCTAGAATGGAAACGTCACTTGTGATCCATTCTCTTCGCTGGTATTCCTTCGTAATAAAGGCTTGTTCATGAATCACAAGTGACAATTTAAAAATAACGTTTACAAAATTCTTGCTTCGACAAAATATTCATGTTATAGTTAACGCAATTAAACAAACAACCTTTTTTAGGATTGTTACTGGTTATGCAGGCAAAACCTAAATCACGTAAACTATGAGACTAGTGTGTCTTCCTTACGTGGTTTAGGTTTTTTATTTTACCCCTGTGAAAGCGTAGCCATAAAAACATATATGGAGGTTTTTCAAATGACGAAATATCAGTTTCCAGAAGGATTTTTATGGGGCGGTGCTACAGCTGCCAATCAATTAGAGGGTGGGTATCTTGAAGGCAACAAAGGTATGAACCTTGCAGATGTAATGCCTGGTGGAAAAGTACGTTTGAAGTTGATCATGACTCCTGGTTTTGACTTTGAGATCGATAAAGAAAAATATACGTATCCGAACCATGACGGAATTGACTTTTATCACCGTTACAAAGAAGACATCGCTCTTTTTGCTGAAATGGGCTTTAAAGCATACCGTATGTCAATCGCGTGGTCTCGTATTTTCCCTAAAGGAGACGAGCTTGAGCCAAACGAAGAAGGTCTAGCATTCTACGAAAGAGTTTTTGATGAGTGCCTAAAGCACGGAATTGAACCTGTTGTAACCATCTCTCACTATGAAATGCCTTTATATTTAATTAAAGAGTACGGTGGTTGGAGAAGTCGTGAAGTGATTGGGTTCTTCGAGCGCTATGCAACGACTTTATTTTACCGTTATAAAAACAAAGTAAAATACTGGTTAACATTTAATGAGATTAATGGAGCAACACATATGCCAATATTTGGTCTTGGTTTCTCTCCAGCTACAGAAGATGTTCGCCTACAGGAGAGCTTCCAAGGCTTGCACCACCAATTTGTAGCTAGCAGCCTAGCAGTTAAAGCTTGTCACGAAATCATTCCTGGATCTCAAATCGGCTGTATGTTAATTTATGCTCCTGTTTACTCAGTCGACTGTAATCCAGAGAATGTGTTGTATGCATTACAAGAAGCACAAATCTTTAACAATATTTGTGGAGATGTACAAGTTCGTGGAGAGTACCCAGCATTTTCTAAGCGTTACTTTAAAGAAAACGGCATCTCAATCAATATGCAAGAAGGCGATTTAGAAACGATTAAGCAATATCCTGTTGACTTTATTTCGTTCAGTTACTATATGTCACGTACAGAAAAGAAAGTGAAAACAGAAGAAGAAAAATCAGCAGGAAACATCATGTCTGGTGTAAAAAACCCATTCCTTAAAGCAAGTGATTGGGGCTGGGAAATCGACCCAACTGGTCTACGAATTGCATTAAATGAATTATATGACCGCTACCGTGTTCCTTTATTCATCGTTGAGAATGGACTTGGTGCATATGATAAGGTTGAAGAAGATGGAAGCATCAACGACGACTACCGGATCAATTACCTTCGTGAGCATATCGAAGCGATGGGCGAAGCAATTGAAGACGGCGTAGATTTAATGGGTTACACATCTTGGGGATGTATTGACCTAGTAAGTGCATCAACAGGTGAATTGTCTAAGCGTTACGGCTTCATCTATGTAGACAAGCATGACGACGGAAGCGGTACTCTTGAGCGTAGTAAGAAGAAGTCATTCTACTGGTACAAGAATGTTATTGCTACGAACGGGCAAGAGCTATAATAAATAGGAAAGCATTGGTCCACTTGTATGGGCCAATGCTTTTTTTGTGGGTGGGACGTTTTTTATGGCTGGCTTTTTCGGGCAATTGAGGGTTGGGGGTGACCTAGATATGAAGGATGACGACTGTTTCTCTTAGATTCCTAGCTCGTTTGGGTCTTGATACCCGTGATGATGACCGTTAATTCTAGTTAATCTAGTTCCTCTGGTCTTCATAAGCCTGATGAGATTCATTTCTTCCTAATTCATCCCTCATTTTGATCTTCATAAGCCCAATGAACTTCATTTCCAACAGATTCTTCGTTCCTTTTGATCTTCATCAGCTTGATGAACCTCATTTCCAACAGATTCACCGCTCCTTTTGATCTTCATCTGCTCGATGAACTTCATTTCCAACAGATTCACCGTTCCTTTTGATCTTCATCAGCTCGATGAACTTCATTTCCAACAGATTCACCGTTCCTTTTGATCTTCATAAGCCCTATGAACTTCATTTCTACCGGATTCACTGCTCCTTTTGATCCTCATCAGCCTGATGAACTTCATAGAACCAATATCCTTCTGTCTTTCAGATCCTATTATGAAAACTGCGATAACACCAACACCAACGGTCCCACAATAAAGCAATAATAAGCGAAATACTTCAGATTCCCTCGCTCCATTAACCCCATAAACCATTTTAATGAGAAATAAGATAACAGCAGTGACATCACAAACGCCACGATATAAGGAATAAGTAGTTCTCCCAATTGCATGTCGCCTACTTTTAACACAATTGCTCCTAAGCTAACAGGAATATATAGAAGGAATGAGAATCGTAAGGCCGTTTCTCTTTTCATCCCTATTCCCATCGCAGCCACAATCGTAGCACCCGAGCGGCTTATTCCAGGAATTAATGCCACCGCTTGAGCGAAACCAACAATAAGGGCATCTCTAACCGTTAACCCTCGGTCGCCTTTTGTTCCCTTAAGATTTCTAATGAGCCAAAGAGCGATCCCTGTCACGATTAAAGCTCCACCAATCGGAGCAACTCCCCTGAAATAACTAGAGATCGTATCTTCTAACAGAATCCCGATCACACCTGCAGGAATGGTACCAATTATTAAATAAACGATAAAGAGAAAATCATCCTTATCACTTGGATCCTTTTTAACCATATATTTGCTTCCGTTTTTCACTAATCTAATAAGATCGTCTCGATAAATAAGTAATACAGCCAAAAGGGAAGCAAAATTCATTAATACTTCAAAGCTAAAATCACCTTCAGCCACATCAATACCTAAAAATTCCTGAACAAGCACCAAGTGTCCGCTAGAGGAGACTGGAATGGGTTCTGTAAAACCTTGAAGAGCTCCTAAAAAGGCATATTTTAATATGATTAATACTTCTTCCACCGACTCACTCCTTAACCAAAATTAAAAGGAGCTTGGAAAAGATCCAAGCCCTACATTATTATACTATTAAGCTCTTTTAATTTCCAAATATTGAATATGGTGCCCATCCTTCTTCTGGACTTTAAACACATATCCTTCTGTTTTTATCTCAGTACCAACCTGTGCTTCCATATCCTGAGTCATGAACCATCCACCAATCGTATCCACATCTTCATTTGATAAAGTGGTTTCCAATAGATGATTTACATCCTCAACCAGCAACTTAGAATCTACGATATAGTGATTTTCATTTAGCTTTCGAATGTCAGGTAATTCATCCTCATCAAACTCATCTCGAATTTCCCCAACAATCTCTTCTAATATATCTTCAACAGTGACTAATCCGGATGTTCCACCATACTCATCTATTAATATCGCAATATGTGTACGTTCCTTTTGCATTTTTACCAGTAAGTCATGAATTGGAACGGTCTCAATCACACGGATAATTGGGTTTATATAGGTCTGGACCGAAAAGCCTTCTCTCTTCTCTTCCTCTGAAATATCAGCAGTTAAAAGCTCTTTCACGTTAATAAAGCCAACAATATTATCTTTATCACCGTTCTCAACAGGATAACGAGTATAATTCTCCGACTTTATGGTTGCTAATATATCGGCATATGTTTCATCAATAGAAATAGATACCATTTCTGTACGAGGAACCATAATCTCTTTCGCAATTCTTTCATCGAATTCAAATATATTATTCATGTACTTCAATTCATTTTTATTAATTTCTCCACTCTTATAGCTCTCGGACAAGAGGATTCTTAATTCTTCCTCCGAGTGAGCTAATTCATGTTCAGAAGCAGGCTTTAATCCGAAAAGCCCTACTAGCTTACGAGCTGATCCGTTTAGGAACCAGATGATTGGGTACATAATTCGGTAGAACCAAATGATTGCTCCCGCGAATAATAAAGTAACTGTCTCTGCTTTCTGGATAGCAAAGGTTTTTGGTGCAAGCTCACCTACAACCACATGTAAAAATGTGACTAAGGCAAAGGCAATTCCGAAGGACAAAATTTCCGTCAATGACTCATTTATATGGAAATGCTCAAATAAAGGGTGCAATATTTTTTCAACAGTCGGTTCACCCAACCACCCTAAACCTAACGCGGTAATCGTAATTCCTAATTGACACGCAGATAAATACTCATCCAGATGGGTCACTACTTTTTTAGCAGATAGCGCTCCCTTTTTACCTTCCGCAATCAGTTGGTCAATTCTCGACATACGAACCTTTACAATAGCAAACTCTGTAGCTACGAAAAAAGCAGTTAAAGCAATTAATAAAGCAATCAAAAGTAAATTTACAGTTGTCAACGATCGGTCTTACTAAGTAAGACCTACACCTCCCAATATAGTAAAACAAAGTTTAATTAATCAATAACAAAAGCGTCTGTATTAATGAAAGACTCTCATTTGATACATTCTTTTTTACATTCTTTAAATTATTTTGATCCAGATGAGCCAATACATCTGTGACCTCTTTTTCCAATCCTTGAATCTTCAGTCTCAGTTCAAGAACATCGATTTCTTCTGCATCTTTTTCTACCACTTTTTCTTTTATTTCTTCTAGTGACATTCCATCTTTTTTGCATTGTTCAATATAATGTAGGCGTTCGATCGCCGATTTATCATAATATCGATAATTCGAAGTAGAACGTTCTACTTTCAATAGTCCTAGATTCGTATAATAGTCAATGGTTCTCTTTGTAACATTTGCTCTTTCAGCTAATTCCCCAATTTTCAACTTCTCAGTCCCAATGGAGTCCCTCCAAACCGTCACGTGATAGTTATGAAATGAATTATACAATGAGTCTAGCTTTATAACAACTAATACGTTCGATATGGAATAAAGTTTCATAGAAAAAACCCCCAACTTGAGGGGGCAATTACTTATGATTTTGTATCGGAAACCTTCGTCGTTTATAAAGAACTTACGCTTTTTACACTCAAAATAGCTCTTCAATGAAAACGAGGGCATTCTTCAACCGATTCTCATAGCTACCATATAACGTTTTATAGGTAATTTGATGCTGCTCTAATAGCCTTTTGAGGTGGTGATTGTTTTCATTTCGAACAGAATCAATTCCATGTACGCGCAACCCATCATCCACCCATGAGACATCTGGCTCTAAAAATAACCATAAATCATAGGTTTGCAGCTTAGCTATTTCGTCTAACACTGGCTGATACACATCGTTATATAGATGGGAATAAAATTGAGTGACGATTGCTTCCGTATCAATAAACACCAACTTATTAGCTTTTTTAATCGCTTCTATTTCCATCATTTTATGTCCATAAGCGATTTTTAAATAATCTTCCTCTATAATAATACAGTCACAGCCACCTAACTCCTCACACACCGTTCGACCGTATTCTTCCACATAGCTAGTGTTATAGATTTTGGCAAGATTTTTCGTTAGTGTCGACTTTCCACAACTCTCCGTTCCGACGATCACTACCCTTTTGACAAAGTAAGGCTTCACTAAATCTGGTAGGAAGGCCCAGTGGTGGAAAACTCCTTCTTCTCTAATTTTTGTCGCTGAGATTCCAACCTGTCTACGAGTAGGATCGATCAGGATATGCTTAGATGTAGGATATAACTTTTCAAAAATCTCGCTGTACTCAAGTTCTGAACTAAACACAAAGTCAATCGGCTTTCCAATCTCTTCTTTGATTCTCTCAGCTCCTTGAACCCAATCGTAGTCTTCATTCCCTTGATCATCTTCAATAGAAATGACTCTTACATGGGGCATATCCTTCGTTAATTGAGAAAGCCAGCGCAAACGAATACGTGCGGGAATATAGCTCATTTCTGTCCCTTCACATAATTCCAGGTCCCGCTTTTCACTGTGAGATAATACCACGTACAGTTCATCCACCATCGAGGATGCGTGAACAATGGCATACACATGACCAAGATGTAAAGGAAGAAATTTGCCACCAATAAAACCAGTTGTCATGTTTTACACCCCACTTTGCTTCATGTAAAGCTTGCGCCAATTAATATATCCATAAATGCTATTAACAAGGAATGCAGACCACATAACGAGCATCGAAAAATCATTTCCTCCTTGAGAAATAAGGGCGCTCAACCAAAGGAAAATCGATAATACATTTACTGCAATCCATAACAGCCATTGTTCAGCAAACCGTTTTAACATTAAAATTTGCGCTGTCACAGACAATACATTTGTTGCTGAGTCAGTCCAGACATTGTTTCCACCTAAATATTTTAAGAAAAACCCATACACAATCGTGAATATCGTTACTGTTACCACCGTGGTAACCCAGCCTGACTTGGTAAGACTTTTAACCGTAACGTCTTCCCCTTTCACTCCATGCTTGGTTTTGTTTTTACTCCATAAATAAATCCCGATAAACTGAATGGGAAAATAAAACAACCCATTCAGCATGGCTTCCCCGTAAAGACCATAGCCATAAGCAATATACGCGTAAGTTGCCGTCTGAACGATGCCAAAATAATAATTAGAAATTTTCCCTTTGGCGACTAACACAACGCACAGCATTCCACTAATTGAGGATATCAGACCTATAAAGGAATCCTCCCAAGCAAAGAAAAGGTAAAGATTAATCATCGTAAAAATAGCCAACCATCCCATCTCAAAACGAGTCCAATCTTTCATTTTACTCTCCCCTTACCCTTTTAATTTTGGGTTGTACACCGACACCATCGGTTGGAAATCCGTAAATCGGTACAACTGCGCAGGTGTTTTCGAATAACGATTTGATTTCTTTGGTTTCCCATCCTCAAGCACCGCTTCAAGAAACGGAAGTGTAGGAGCTTTTCTAAAAAAGGCAGCATCAGTCGAGATTGCTGGGTCATCTAGCACCGTGAGTAGCACCCCTTGAAGCTCTGACAAAACAAACTCCTCTGGTAAAAAATGCTGTGCCAATGTGGTCAAGGCCATATCCTTTTTGATAAACCAAAGGGCATCGTCGATGATATTTCGGTGATCGAAAGCAAGATCAAATGTTAGCGCCTCTTCTATTGAAAACAATTGAATATCAGACGCATCCTTTGAGACTTTCCGTTTTTCCAAAGACTTTTCACTTGCTATTACATAATGAGCATTCGAGATGATCCAGCCCCTCTTGTCTCGTTCGGGGTCATCATACATGCCGAAATGCTTCATCTTTAACCCGTCGATTCCTGTTTCTTCATATAGCTTTCGTTCGGCAGCTGTCATTGCTGTTTCCGTTGGTTGAACAAACCCACCGGGTAAAGCCCATTTTCCTGCCTCGATATTGAGATTACCTTCATGGTTATGTTCGCTTCTTTTTATTAGTAGAATTTTTAATGTTTTTATCGGTGGTTTATAATCTCCATTGCTTTCTGATGTGATCGTGAAAACAGCAATATCACTTGTGTATCCATCTGGGGTTGTAAAGGTCATGTATTCCATCTCCTTTTAATTAACGATTTGTTAATCGTTAATTAAAATATATACTCCTCATGCTCGATAGTCAAGAACTAAAATGGAAAAAAATAGCGTAACCATCAAAATGATGATTACGCCTAAAAGTAATTATAAGATTTGTGCATTCATGCTTCCTTTAAAATGCCCTAATGCCCAATCATGTCCTGCTTGATTAAAGCTAGCTACTGCTTTTTCGTGTATGACGATTTTGAAGCCTTTGTTATAGGCATCAACAGCTGTATGTAACACACAGATATCCGTGCAAACACCAACCAAGTGGACGTCTGTGATGCCGCGTTCTCTTAGCTTGATTTCTAGATCCGTCCCAGCGAAAGCACTGTAGCGTGTTTTATCCATCCAATACACATGTTCCTTCTTCTCATTTTGAAGATACAGCGTGTTTAACGTCCCATATAAATGCCTACCCTCTGTCCCTTCAATATTGTGAGGAGGATACAGTTCCGTTTCTGGATGAAAATGATCGCCCTCTTTATGCAGGTCAATCGCGAACACTACATACTCACCTTTGTTGATAAATTCCTCAGTAATCTTGGTGATTTCTCCTTCGATGGCTGTACCAGGCTCTCCACATGGCAAAGCACCCACAACAAAATCATTCGTATAATCGATATTAATCAAAGCTCTCCTCGTCATCGTTTACACTCCTCAGGAAATAGTCATACCTTCATTGTAAGATTATTCTTCGAGCTTTGAAAGTTTGAACCCGGTTAAACCGAATATCATGGTAATAATTGGACTCAACAAACAGAAGAACGTAAAAGGAAGATAAGATAATGTCTCTACTCCTAATACTCCCGTCAAAAAGACTCCGCACACACTCCATGGAACAAGTGGATTGACTACCGTCCCCGCATCCTCTAGAATTCTAGAAAGATTTTTCCCATGTAAACCCATCTTTTTGTACCTTTCTTTAAAGGAACTTCCTGTTAAAAGGATAGAGAGGTATTGTTCCCCGACTAAGAAATTAATGGTAATGGCTGTTCCTGCCGTCCAAACCACAAGACTCCATACCTTATTCAACATTCCGCTAATTCCTGCAAGTAAAGCTGGAAGAATTCCAAGCTTAAAAAATAACCCACCCATGGCTAGCGCTAAAAGAATAAGTGAAACAGAAAACATCATGCTCTCCATCCCACCTCTAGAAAGCATGGAATCGATTTCCTCCACTCCTGTATTGGAAGAATACCCAGCAAATAAGGTGTTCATTAGTCCCTGAAGATGGATCTCCTTTTGTACAAATAACGTAACAAAAAGAGAAGTACCAATTCCTGAAGCCAAAGTGATAATCGCTGGCACTTTTTTGATAGCTAACAGTGCTAACACTACAAATGGTAATAAAGAGTACCAATGAACAAGATCGTGTTCTTTCAAACTTGCTTTCAAAAGATCTAAATCGGCAAAGTTCGCAGCAGATTCCGACGGTGACAAGATAACAAATAATAGAAAGGATAAGATAAATGCCGGTACCGTTGTCCATGCCATATTTCTGATGTGATCAAACAAGTCTACGTGAACAGTAGATGAAGCCAAAATTGTTGTATCTGATAGAGGTGACATTTTATCTCCAAAAAAGGCTCCAGAAATCACGGCTCCAGCTGTAATGGCATCTGAAAGGCCTAGCGCAGTGGAAACACTCATAAAAGCAACACCGATTGTCGCTGCAGTTGTTAACGAACTTCCGATACTCATGCCAATAATAGAGCTCACGACAAACACAATGGCATAGAACCATTTGTCAGTAACTACTTCAAGCGCCAAATAGATAAAGGTTGGAATCGTTCCACTTTCCATCCAACTACTAATCAGCATCCCGATAAAGAGAAAAATAAATACGGCCCCTGCTCCAGATTTAGCTCCATTAATGATCGCCTCTTCCAATTCGTTAACGGATACCTTCTTATAAATACCGTAAAGAAACAGTCCCATGATCGCTAAAACAATCGGAATATGAGGAACTGCACCTGCAAATATAAGAGAATAGCTAATTCCACCAATAACGATCAAGGAGATAATAAAGGCTTCAATTGGTTTTAAATTTACTACGCTGTCTTGATTCATGATGTTTTCCTCCAATAAGGGTTTTTGAGCCAAAGAAAAAAGCCCTCACGTCGATAGGAACGAAGGAGCTCTGCGTTACCACCCTAATTCATATAAGAATAGCAGACTTTCCAAGCGAAAGGTCACTATTTTACTTAAACGCTTTTTAGCATTAAAGTATGTTACTAATATAATAATTTACTAGGTTGGTGTCAAGAATAAATGTTTGCTAGGTCGCTCGTTCTTTCAGTTACCGACAAACCCAAAAATAATCGCTCACGGGCACTCAACTCCTCTTTCAGTGCCCATCAAATTCAAAAACAAAGCCCAACGGTAACTAAAAACAACAAAAAAGCAGTGAGTCCTAAGAAGAACCTCACTGCTTTTTACCATTATACCTCTAATCGAATTCGATTTCCCGAAGGATCTGCCGTAATAAATGCGCCCTTCTCCTCCGTAACCGCTACGCCCATTTCTTTTAACTGAGAGATGATCTGCTCTCTCTTTTCTTCACTAGGAAGCACCATTGTATAAGATTCCATGCCAACACTGTTTTCAGCAGCAGGCGGGGCTCCCACACCATTCCATGTGTTCAATCCAATATGGTGATGGTATTTACCAGTAGAAATAAATAATGCCTGACCTCCGTATCGAGTAACAACCTCAAATCCGAGTCCCTTTGTATAAAACTCCTCTGTTTTCTGTAACTCTGACACATGAAGATGGATATGACCCATAATCGTACCAGCTGGCATTCCGTTCCACGCTTCTCCTTCTCCCTCAGCAAGAAGGCTTTCCGCATCTAACGCAACCGTGGCCATTTCCACTTCTCCATTATTCCAACTCCAGGCAGAAGCAGGTCTGTCTGCATACACCTCAATTCCATTCCCATCTGGGTCAGCTAAATAGATCGCTTCACTTACCAAATGGTCGGATGCGCCTTGTAATGGATAACGCACCTGGAGAAAATGCTTTAGTAATCTTCCTAAATCCGTACGAGTTGGTAGAAGTAAAGCGAAGTGATATAAGCCAGTCGTTCGCCCTTGCTTTGACACAACATCATCGGGCTGTTGAATAGAAACAAGAACTGTTTTTCCGTCAGCTGTTAGATCGGCGGTACTGTTTGTTTGGTGTAACACCTGTAGTCCAATTACCTTTTGGTAAAACGTAAGCGATCGTTCTAGGTTTGCTACTTTTAGGTTTACTTGGCTAACAAATGTATTTGGTTCACGATGAAATCCCATTTGTGATCTCTCCTTTATTATGTTGCTTCATGTATGCTTATCATTTACTGTTTATCTTTTAAAAACCTGATTGAAATATTTGTTAGTAACTTACTTTATGTAAGTAATTATATTTTTATAACAAACAAACGTCAAGTAAGTATTTTATAAAAAATAATTTAATTATGAAAAAAAGGGTTATAATAGAAGGAAGGAGTGATTGTCATGGATAAATCCATTTGTCCTAGATTTGAAAAAGCGATGAGTATATTAAGCCAAAGATGGACGGGTTTAATCATTTACCAGTTACTAGGCGGCCCGCAGCGTTTTTGTAGCCTAGAATCATCCATTGGTGTAAGTGGTCGTGTGCTTTCAGAGAGGTTAAAGGATCTGGAGAATGAAGGCATTGTGAAGCGTGAAGTATTCCCAGAAACTCCTGTTCGAATTGAATATTCACTAACTGATAAGGGAGTAGCCTTGGAGCCTCTTATGAGAGATATAGAAAAATGGTCACAGAACTGGTTAGAAGCATAATAAAAAGGTTGCAATTCCATGATTGCAACCCTTTTTCATTAGTTTGTTACGGTTTTACTGTCTTTTCCCTTGTTTGTTAACTTACGTAAATATGGTAATGCGTAACGATCTAGTCCGAATAAACCAGCATTTGCACCGGCAGTGATGATTAAAAAGCCCATTAAGATATCTGTAGGATTATGAGAAACAGTACCCGCTAATAAGAATGAAAAGTTCATAACTATTCCGAAGAAAGAAGCAGCTGTTGTTAAGCAGCCTAAAATTAACCCTAAGCCTACTAGAAATTCGCCCCAAGGAACCATAAAGTTAAACAGCTCCACATTAGGTAAAGCGACGCTTTCTAGGAAAGAAGTATATGCTCCATACACGGCGCTTCCATCAGGACCTGCCACTGGATTTTTAATGGCATTTCCAATAAAGCCACTTGCATCAAATGCGCCTCCGCTAATTTTCCCCCAGCCTGCTGTTATAAAGCCATATCCTAAATACAATCGAATCACAGTAACAATCCCTGCTGCAATGTTGTTATTTCTCCACCATTTGTTAATCATATGAATCTTCCTTTCAAAAATAAAAGTATCATTTCTATGCCCTAAGATTAACATTCTCAATTTCAAATATCATCACTTCAAAGTATTGTTCAAATAATTGCTACAAAGTTATGGACTTTTTGTTAATGAATTCACAATGAATGAAAAAAAATACAGCCGACTTTACGTCAGCTGTACGTTACCAATTAAGCGTTCGGGTAAATCTTTTTCAATGCCGCCTTCATCTCTGGCTTCACCTTAATTTTCGAACGAATTCCTTGAGCCATTTCTTCCGCCTTGTCGATTTCCTTAGCATGCCCTAATCCTAACAAGGTACCAATCGCTACTGTACCTGTACGATTGCTGCCCCCACCACAATGGAAATACACTTTCTTGCCTTCGTTATAGGAAGAAATCACTTCATTAATGGCCTGTTTTACAGACTCTTCTTGGTGCTCTTCATCATCCACAATTGGCTGATGAATTCGGTTATATTTAGATTCTTCTGTTGGAGCCTCCGCACGCAAATCATAGATCACGTCGACTTTCTCATTTTCCATGACCTCTTCCACTTGATCCGCTCCACCGATAAAAATTCGATCCTTGATTAAAGCCTGATAGTTTTTTTCACTCATCTGGGTATCCTCCTGTTAGCAACAATCGCTTTCGTTTCCAACAAGTACAAAAGCGGTTCGCTCTTCATTAAGTCCTAAAATCAGATCTCCGATGTGATCCTCAATATGCGGATCGATTGCTACTTGTATCTCATTAATGGTGACTACTTTATCATTTTCTTCCGGCTCATCCAGAGCCAGCCCTACTTGTGGGCGTCCTCAGCCAAAGCCCGCAAAATAAACGCGGAGACCATTGGCCGCTTGTTCTGCAAATACTTGCTTTAATTGATCACGTGCTTCATTAGTGATTTGCATCGTATTCATCCTCTCTATATGTTTTACTCTACCAATGCTTTTAAGTGTTCGTAACCGGATCGTTCTTCATTCATCAGTGGAACAATGGCACATTTAGCAGAAATATCTTCTACCTTTTGAATCCACTGTTCCTCTGCGATGGCTCGTCCCTTTAGCACCGGATCCTTTGTTTCCGTTGCATAAAGACTTTGGTTAATCACCCACCACTGCGGGACAATCTCTGCTCTTTTCAAATCCTCTTGCAAACGCTGTGCTTCCAATACGGGAGTTGCTTCCGCTAACGTCACGATTACAACCGCTGTTTCTTGATCATTTCTTAGTCGTGGCAGAAGCTTTTGAACACTCTCTGGAACTTCTCCCGTTGAACGAGAAAGCTCTTTATGATACGACTGTGCCGCATCTAATAAAAGCAAAGTATGTCCTGTTGGAGCGGTATCAATCACCACAATTTCGTCCTTCGATCGGTCCACCACTTCAGCAAACGCTCGAAAGACAGCAATTTCCTCTGTACAAGGTGAATTTAAATCTTCCTCTAAAAAAGCAAGACCTTGTTCATCCAAGTTTTGGCCAGCAGTTGAAAGCACTTCTTTTTTATACATCTCCACCTCATGCTTTGGATCAATTCGGCTAATGGTTAGATCGGGATAGTCTTGATTTTCAAACATTAGCTCCAAATGGGCCGCTGGGTCTGTTGTGGTTACATGTACTTTATGACCTTTTTCCACTAAGCCCACCGCGATGGCCGATGCAATCGTCGTTTTCCCTACTCCCCCTTTTCCCATCGTTAAAATAACCCGGGTTTGTTGAGTAGAAAAATGATTCACTAGTTGTTCTAAGTCAGGAAGTGTGTGTCCTTTTTCAAGCTCTCCCCCTAATGGAACAGGTGGAATCGAATAATGCTTCAACAGGTAACGCAAATGCTCTAACCCTGTTAATGAATACGAAACATATGGCAAGGAGTAGATGACCGCTTGCTTAAATTCATCAGGTAACTGACTCACTGCGTTTCGTTGCTTTTTATAAAAAGCCGTAGAAATCTTATCATCAGGAAAATACGTTTGGAGGATTCCGTTTATAATTAACGCTTGATTTTGTATGCCAATTTCTTTTAGTTCCTTTGCTGCTCGATTTGCCTCGTAAAGCGATGATTCATCCGGTCTAGCAACAAGAACGAGCATCGTTTTAGTAGAATCGGATAATGCTTGAACCGTTTTTGCATATAAATCCTTTTTCTCACCTAATCCAGATAACGGTCCTAAACAAGAGGCACCATGAGTACTTTCCTCTAAAAAGCCACTCCAAGCTGATGGTAATTGAAGCAACCGAAGCGTGTGTCCAGTTGGAGCCGTATCAAAAATGATATGGTCAAAAACATCTACAATCGCTGGATCGGCTAAAAGACTCGTAAATTCATCGAATGCCGCTATTTCTACCGTACATGCTCCGGATAATTGCTCTTCCATCGTTGCTATGACGGAATCGGGCAGCACCCCTCGATACGGTCCAACAACCTTTTCACGATAGGCTTTCGCTGCTTGTTCCGGGTCTAAATTACAAGCAAACAAATTCTTCACCTGTGGAATTTCTGCTGGAATATTCGTGAGTTCGAGTTCTAAAACATCCTGAAGATTAGAAGCTGGGTCTGTGCTTACAAGCAGAACCTTCTTTCCTTCATCCGCAAGCGAGACAGCCGTTGCACAGGCAGTCGATGTTTTCCCTACCCCACCTTTACCTGTAAAGAACAGAAACGGCGTATGAACAGCAGTTTTGGGATCAAATGGTTGAAACATCACCTTACACCTTCCATCGGTTAAATTAGGTTGATTTTATTCGTAACCTTTTTCTTCTCTAATTCTGTCATTTCGATACCAAACCACTGAGCAAGAGTTTCGTTTGATGGATAGCTTCCTGATTGACTGATTTCCCCATTAAGTAACGTAATTGGTAGCGAATCCGGACCTTTTTCATGCAAAAATTGGTTCACCTTCGTATTTTCAGCAAACTTCCCAGGGTCACTCGCTAAGTTATATCTCTTAATATCGAAGCCCTTTTTTTCTAAAATAAACACAGAAGTAGCCATTCTTGTTAACTCAGGATCGACACTTGGCCCACACACACCAGTTGGACAACAAAGAGCAGGGTCAAAGATTTCAACTTTGGTCATTTGAGACACTCCCTTTTAATTTATAAGCATATACTTATACACAAGACAGAAAACATCCCAGAGATGTATTCATCCCCGGGTTTTATGCTTATTTACCTGTTTCAGCAAATGTTTTGATTCGATCGCCAATTTCATCACGAACACGTTGGAAAAATGCCCATTTTTCTTCTTCTGTTCCCTCTGCTTTAGCCGGATCATCAAAGCCCCAATGCTCACGCTTCACATGTGGAGGAGTCACTGGGCAATGGTCTGCCGCGTGTCCACATAGAGTGACCACTAAGTCCGCGTTATTTAAGATTTCAGGGTCAATCGTGTCAGATGTTTGATTTGAAATATCGATTTCAGCTTCTTTCATTGCTTTCACTGCATTAGGGTTCAAACCGTGTGCCTCAAGTCCAGCACTTTTCACATCCCACTCTTCTCCTAAATGCTTTTTCGCCCAACCTTCAGCCATTTGGCTTCTGCAAGAATTTCCAGTACATAGAAAGTAGATTGTTTTTTTCGTCATGTTTTCCTTCTCCTTTTAGTGAATGATTAGTAACCAAATATAGAGCCCAACCAACGTAATGAATAATGTTGGGATGGTTAGAATGATACCTGTTTTAAAATAAGTACCCCATGAAATTTTGACTCCCTTTTGCGATAAAACATGTAGCCATAAAAGAGTCGCAAGCGATCCAATCGGGGTAATTTTCGGCCCAAGGTCCGAACCGATCACATTCGCATAGATGAGAGCTTCTCGAATGACTCCCGTTGTATGTGTGTCAGCAATCGCTAACGCATCAATCATAACGGTCGGCATATTGTTCATCACAGACGATAATATCGCAGCAATAAAGCCCATTCCTACAGTAGCTGCAAACAGTCCTTGATCAGCCGTCACCTGAATCAGGTCTGCTAATAGGTTTGTTAAGCCTACATTTCGCAAACCGTATACAACCACATACATCCCAATCGAGAAGAATACAATGGCCCACGGTGCTCCTTTTACAACTGTGCGAGTGTTGACAGCCGGACTTCTTCTGCCCATAAAGAGGAAGAAGATCGCAACAATTCCGGCGATAATAGAAACAGGAATCCCTGTAAACTCACTCGCAAAATATCCAATGAGTAGAACTCCTAACACGAGCCAGGAGAGACGGAACATCTTCTGATCTCGTATGGCATCCACCGGTTGTTTCAGCTGCGTAAGGTCATATGATTTTGGAATACTTTTTCGGAAATAAAGATAAAGAACAAGAATGCTCGCTGCTAACGAAAAGAAGTTTGGAACAATCATCCTTGAGGCGAATTCCGCAAAGCCGATGCCAAAAAAGTCAGCAGAAACAATATTCACCAGGTTACTAACGACAAGTGGTAACGAAGTGGTGTCAGCGATAAATCCACTAGCGATAATAAATGGAAACACCATACCCTCGTTAAATTGTAAGTTTCGAACCATCGCAAGGACGATTGGTGTAAGAATCAATGCCGCTCCGTCATTCGCAAAGAATGCGGCAACGATTGCACCTAATATGGAAACATATACAAACATGAGAACACCGTTTCCTTTTGCGGCACGAGCCATATGGAGGGCCGCCCACTCAAAGAAACCAATTTCATCAAGAATTAAAGAAATGATAATAATGGCGATAAATGCTAAGGTCGCATTCCAAACAATGCTTGTTACATCAAGAACATCCTTAAAATCCACGACTCCCACAAGCAACGCCAGAATTGCCCCACCACAAGCGGACCAACCAATCGACAATCCCTTCGGCTGCCAAATAACTAAAACTAGTGTCAGCAAAAAAATCACTGATGCTAAAACAATAGATGTCACAAATGAACCTCCTTATTCACAACAAGAAATACGTAAACCTTGTTTTTCTAATTCATCCAATCGATAGCCTTGATCTGGTAAATGTTTAAGAACACCCTGCAAGAATGGGTAGTACTCACTTTCCTTATTTAAGGAGTAAATAATCCACTGTCCCCTTCTTGATTCCTTTACAATTCCCTTATCCTTTAGCTTTCTTACATGCTGGCTAATCGCAGGCTGACTGGTTTTAAAAATCTCAACAAACTCACACACACAGCAATCATGGGAATCTAATATTTTCACGATCGTTAATCGTGTTTTGTCTCCTAATAGCTTTAAGACATTTGCGATTTCTTCGATCTCAATGACAGTTTCTTGTTGCATGGAAACACCTCCTAATTGGCCATTAGAATACGTTTATCTTTCCCAAATGTTTGATGCAAATAAGTATATAATCGATTACTTATATAATAATACACTTATATATCTAGCTCAATCAGTTTTTTGTTAAGCTTTTGTAAAAAGTTTAATCAAATTTTTTTGATTAAACAGTTGCCAATCTCTACCACTGGAAGTATAATACAGTATATCAAGTATTTTTGATTAAAGGAGAACGAAAAGTGAAACAGTTCATTCCCTTAACGGACGTAACTCGTACAAAAAATGCAACTAGTCAAGAGATCCCACTAAAAAGCAAGCTTGAGACATACGAAGCAAAATTCAAAGCCCTTGCAGATCAAAAACGCCTATACATCTTACACCTTTTGGTTCAACAAAACTCGAGTTGTGTTTGTGATTTGAGTGAGTTGATTGACATGCCTCAATCTAAGCTTTCATATCACTTAAAGATTTTGCTTGATGCCGGTTTAATCACGAAAGAAACAAAAGGTACGTGGAGCTATTACCAAGTAAACACCAAAGAAATCAATCACCTATTGTCCCCTGAGCTTTGCTGCCTATTTAGACCTAGCTGTTGTTAGGTTTTCTTTTACAGAATTAAATCAATTTTTTTTGATTAATATATCAATATATTTTGATTAAAGGAGACGATCACATGTTTTATCAAGACTATCATGCAATCGCAAAGCTTAAGCAACAGGAAGTAGAAAGAAATGCCAGACACGCTTGGAAGTTTTTTGAGAGAGAAGAATCGAAAAAAATCTCTATCCCTGCTCCTCGTAAAGATCCGAATTGCTGTGTGACACAGGCTAACGCTTAATTTTGAAAGGAGGTGAATCCAAAATGAGCTTTTTGAAGAATCTAGTAAGAAACAATAAGAATTCAGATTGCTGTGGTGTGGAAATTAAAGAAGTTACTGAGAAAGATGAGAAGAATAGCGCTTGCTGTGGTGGTGCAGATCAGACGAAGTGTTGTTAATTGATATATGGGGGATGGCTCGAATGGTTATTTTCGTGCCATTCTTTTTTAGGTGCTTGTATTCGGACTTGCTCCATCAATTTCTCTATTCTTCTGTCTAAAATCAACCTTGCATTCGGACTCTGTAGTTCTGTTTCCTGGTTCCCTTGTCCAAATCAACTCTGCTTTCGGACTCTCTTCTTCTTTTTCACGCGACTCCTGTCCGAATCAAAACTGCATTCAGACTCGATCCTTCTTTTTCCCGCGTCCCCATGTCCAAATCAACTCTGTTTTCAGACTCGATCCTTCTTTTTCTCGCGACTCCTGTCCGAATCAAAACTGCTTTCAGACTCGATCCTTCTTTTTCCCGCGTCCCCTGTCCAAATCAACTCTGCTTTCAGACTCGATCCTTCTTTTTCACGCGTCCCCTGTCCAAATCAACTCTGCTTTCAGACTCCATCCTTCTTTTTCACGCGTCCCCTGTCCAAATCAACTCTGCTTTCAGACTCCATCCTTCTTTTTCCCGCGACTCCTGTCCGAATCAAAACTGCTTTCAGACTCGATCCTTCTTTTTCACGCGTCCCCTGTCCAAATCAACTCTGCTTTCAGACTCGATCCTTCTTTTTCACGCGTCCCCATGTCCAAATCAACTCTGTTTTCAGACTCGATCCTTCTTTTTCACGCGTCCCCTGTCCAAATCAACTCTGCATTCGGACTAGCTCCTCTTTTTTCCTACAACTCCTGTTCGAATCACCCTCGCATTCGGACTTGCTCCTCCTTTTTCCAGCTTCCCCTGTTCAAATCACCCTCCCCCACCAACCCTTAAAACCAAGTTAACAACACACTCAACTTATTAATTGACATTCTCTCAAATTCTAAATATATTTATATAGACCGATCTCTATAATTTCTAAAAGGATGACTTCATACGATGAAAACCAAAAAAGAACATACAAAAGAGATTATTTTACAAACAGCTTCTCGTTTGTTTCAACGTCAAGGATATAGCGCGACCGGAGTTAATCAAATTATCGAAGAGAGTGGTACTCCCAAAGGATCTTTGTATTACCATTTTCCAAAGGGGAAAGAAGAAATTGCGTTAGAAGCGATTAACCTGATGAAGCAGCATGTTCTGGAGCAAACGGCAAAGGATCTCTCTTCTACAGATGATGTGATTCAAGCCTTTCAAAAACATGTGAACAATATTGCTTTATTCTTTGATTCACCATGCAGCCTAGATGGGTTAAAAATTGGCCTACTTGCTGCTGAAACGGCGAATACTCATGAAACGCTTCGGCTTGCTTGTGAAAAAACCTTCAAAGAATGGCAGGATCTTTACGCAGAAAAGCTTGAGCAATACGGCTACGAAAAAACAAAGGCTCGAGAGCTCGCGGTTACCATCAATGCCCTGCTTGAGGGTGCAACAACAATTTCATTAACTAGTAAAAATGGGGATACTTTACGGTTGATTGCTAACCAATTTCCCACTTTACTCAGCAATAAGAACAACTAGGAGGATAAAAATATGAATATCGATACCCAAATGGGCCAAACGAAGGACATGGAAACGGAAGAATACAAAGTACTCCCGATTCTTGTCTCTTTCTTAATTGCTGGATTCATTGGCTTATTCAGTGAAACAGCTTTAAACATGGCACTTGGTAGTTTAATAGAAGACTTTGCAATCAAGGAAACGACGGTTCAATGGTTAACGACCGGTTACCTACTAACACTTGGAATTCTCGTTCCCGTATCTGGTCTTATTCTGCAGTGGTTTTCAACCCGACAATTGTTCATTGTTTCACTAGCATTCTCCATTATTGGAACCTTTATCGCAGCCATTGCCCCTACCTTCGCTGTCTTAATGTTAGCACGTGTGGTGCAAGCAATGGGAACGGCGGTAATGTTGCCATTGATGTTTAACACGATTTTATTAATCGTTCCACCTTATAAACGTGGGAAAATCATGGGGCTCATGGGGCTTGTCATCATGTTTGCCCCTGCAGTTGGACCAACACTTTCTGGTCTTATTCTAAAAAATCTTACATGGCACTGGATTTTCTGGATTTGCCTTCCGCTATTAATCGTTGCTCTAGTTTTTGGATACTTCTATATGCAAAATGTATCCACTCCGACGAAACCAAAGATTGATGTGTTATCAATTGTATTATCAACGATTGGATTTGGCGGAGTGGTGTACGGATTTAGTCATGCAGGTGAAGGCGGTGGCTGGGGAGATCCAACAGTAATTACTGCTATTTCAGTTGGTTTGATTGGACTTCTCTTATTCTGTATCCGTCAAATAAAAATGAATCAGCCGATGCTCAATCTTCGTGCGTTTAAATACCCGATGTTTGTGGTTGGATTATTATTAGTTCTCATTTGTATGATGGTTATTTTATCGTCCATGATCTTATTACCGCTATACTTACAAACATCTCTTGCATTAAGTACGTTTGCTGCCGGACTTCTTCTTTTACCTGGTGGAATTGTGAACGGATTATTATCCCCTGTTATGGGTAACTTATTTGATAAATTTGGACCAAAATGGTTAGTTATCCCAGGTCTTGTGATTGTCACTGGCTCCTTATTCGGCTTCTCAACTATCGATCTAGAAACGTCTTCTGCCTTTCTGATTGCGATGCATATCTTGATGATGGTTGGCGTTTCGATGATTATGATGCCGGCTCAGACCAATGGGTTAAACCAATTGCCACGTGAACTGTATCCAGATGGAACAGCCATTATGAACACCCTGCAACAGGTAGCTGGTGCGATTGGTACAGCCATCGCGATTTCGATTTTATCATCTGGCACGGAAAATTATTTGAAGAACGTGACAGATGCAACGAATCCGCTCAATCCATTACTAGCCTTCACTTCAGGGGTACAGGATGCCTTTATTTTTGCGATTATTATCGCTGTAGTCGGGGTTATCGTTAGTATGTTCATTAAAAGAGTTCATGTGGAGCATCAAGCTTCATAAGAAAAAAACAGAGCTAATTAGCTCTGTTTTTTTATGCGCTCTTCTTTGTTGTTTTTAGTACCATGTCAAAACTGCCGTATTTCTCTTGAACTGCTAAAAGGGCAATTCCACCAATAATACTTGGAACAGCAAAGGCCATAAATGCCTGCTGTGGCTCTAAATTAGTCGTTAGCAAGAGACCGATGATCAGAGGGGCTAAAATCGCTCCGATTCTTCCAATTCCAACGGTTACACTAAGACCTGTCGTTCGAATTTCTTGCGGGTAAAATTCAGAAATATAAGGATTTACTAGATTTTGCGTTCCGCCCGTGCATGCACCACCAAGCGCAATTAATACATATAAAAGATAGGTATTTGATGTGATACTTAAAGAAGCGAAGCAGATCGCCCCTATGGTAAACATAAATAATAGGACTTTTCGATGCCCGACTCGATCCACTAAATATCCACCTAGTAAGGAACCTCCAATTTGCCCGACTCCTAACACGAGACTGAATGATAAGCTGGAAGTAATTCCGTATCCAGATCCTTGCATGATTTTTGGAAGCCAGGTGTTTAAGCCATAAATCATAAGGAGACAACTAAACACCATCGTCCAAAAGGCCAATGTACTGATAACACGATTGTCGGTGAATAATTTTTTCGCAGGCAACCCTTTTGCCCGCTCTTTTACAGCCACATACTCGAAATCGTCTGTAGCTTGATAATTCGCTTTTGGATCTACTTTATTTAAGATGTTTGCAATTTCTTTTCCTCGGTTACGAAGGATCAAATAGGAAAGGGATTCAGGGAATTGCTTAAGAAAGAATGGCAGTGTGAATAAGGGGATAATCCCTAGCCAATATAAGAATCTCCAGCCTAGACTTTCCATCACATACATGCCTATCAGTGATGCCAATATCGCTCCGATGGAATAACCACAATACATCGTCGCAACAATCATGGCTCGCTTTTTCTTAGGTGAATATTCAGTCATTATGGCAATGACCGCTGGCATTAATCCCCCCATTCCTAAGGCAGCAATAAATCGCATAATAGTAAAAGTGAGTGAATTGGGAGCTAAACCAGCTAATAATGAAAACACACTGAATAAGATCATACAAATTGCTAATATCTTTTTTCGACCGATAAAATCGGACAGCGAGCCAAGGATAAACGATCCTAGCATCATCCCAACTAGCGTGTAGCTACCAATCGCACCCGCCTCAACAAGGGTTAAATCGTATTCATTCATCATCGACGGCAAGCCGATCCCGTATAAAGCAATATCAAATCCATCAAAGGCGATGGCATAAAAACACCATAAAAATACTAATAAATGAAATCGATTAAACTTACTTTCAGCAACTACTTGAGAAGCCTGAACCAAGCGCATATCATTCCACCTCTTCTCGTGTTTATTTCCAAACTTCCTTAGAAATGTCAACAACATGCTGAAGCTTTGCCCACTGTTGCTCCTCTGTCAAAAGATTTCCCTCTTCTGTTGACGCAAACCCACATTGAGGGCTTAAACATAATTGATCTAATGGGACAAATTTAGACGCCTCTTCAATTCGCTTCTTAATAATATCCTTGTTTTCAAGTTCTCCAAACTTTGAGGTAACCAAGCCTAAAACAACTTGCAGGTCCGGTCTAGTAACAAAACGAAGTGGTTCAAACCCACCTGAACGATCATTATCATATTCTAAAAAGAAACCGTCGATATTTAAGTGACCGAATAATTGTTCAGCAACCGGCTCATAGCCACCAGAAGAAATCCATGTGGAGCGGAAATTTCCGCGACAAATATGCATTGTTATTTTTAAATCTTCCGGACGATCAGCTACGGCAGTGTTTAGGGTCTGTAAATACATCTTGATTAAGTAATCTGGGTTTAATCCCTTGGCCCGAAGCTGTTCCTTTTGTTCCTCTGAACATAAGTAAGCCCAAGAGGTATCATCTAACTGTAAATAACGACATCCCGCATCATAGAAAGCTAGAATCCCCTTTTTATAGGCAACAGCTAAATCGGTAAAAAACTCCTCCTCGTCTGGATACACCGATGAATCCACTTCTCCACGAAAATGAAGCATACTTGGACTTGGAATCGTAAACTTTGCTGTATGATCTCCTGCTACTTGATGAAGATATTGATAGTCTGCTAACATCGGATGATTTTCAAAGTCTAATTTACTAGTCACTTTAATGGCACGAGATTTCGTTTGTTTTTGGTGAAATTGAATTCCGTTTCCTGACCAATAGCCTTCCACACCAACCAAATTTTCTAAGAAATCAAAATGCCACCAAGCTCTGCGAAACTCTCCATCCGTCACAGCTTGAAGACCGAGCTCCTTTTGTTTATCAACGATTCTGGCAATTTCCTTATCCTCGATTTTTCTTAATTCATCTAATGTAATCTCACCAGCTGCACTCTGTAATCGTGCTGTTTTAATAGCATCTGAACGTAATAAACTCCCCACTTGATCGGCACGAAAAATCGTTTGATTCTTACCCTTTGTTTCTACTGTCATCATATACCCTCTTTTCTGTTTTTCTATTGTTTGTATCCTATCACGATTTTCGTGCTATAGTGTAACTGATAAAAGTAATCAGTCGTTATAACCAAAAGCTATAACGATCTGAAATATACAGACGAAAAACGGGGAATCAAGATGAAGTTACAGCAGCTAAAATATGTGATAGAAGTGGTTGCGTGCGGTTCGATTAATGAAGCAGCGCGTAGATTATATCTCTCGCAACCTAGTTTATCAAAAGCGATAAAAGAGCTTGAAAGAGAAATAGGGATCACCATTTTCACTCGTACATCTACAGGAATTACGCTCTCTACAGATGGAGCTGAGTTTCTTGGGTACGCAAGGCAGGTGGTGGAACAAGCGGAATTGCTAGAGCGCCGTTACTTTAATACGGCCCCTTCTGAGCAACTCTTTTCCGTTTCTACCCAGCATTACGCATTTGCCGTGAACGCATTCGTCGAAATGATTAAGAAACATGGCGAGGATAAATACCAATTTACATTAAGGGAAACGAGAACCTATGAAATCATTGAAGACGTCAAAAATTTACGAAGCGAAATTGGCATTTTGTATGTGAGTTCGTTTAATGAAAAAGTAATGATGCCGTTACTAAAAGAGCGAGGGTTAGATTTTGAAGTTCTTTTTCAAGCAAAGCCCCATATATTCGTCAGTACTCAAAATCCGCTGGCGAAGAAATCAACGGTTACATTAGAGGAGTTAGAAGAATTTCCACGTCTTACGTTTGAACAAGGTGAGTATAACTCGTTTTATTATTCAGAAGAACTATTTAGCACCATTCCTTGTAAAAAAAGCATTCAGGTTAGTGATCGGGCCACCCTTTTTAATCTGTTAATTGGGTTGAATGGGTATACGATATCCACTGGCATTTTAAGTGAGGATTTAAATGGATCCGATATTGTATCTGTGCCACTTGAAGAAGGCGAACTAATTACGGTTGGCTGCGTCGTTAATAAAAAAACACAACTTAGCCGGATTGCTAAATTGTATTTAGAGGAACTCAAGCAAATCATTGATTTTTATTTAAAGTAACATAGGAGAGGGGAATGATAATATTCCCCTAGCGGTTTAATCTATATTTTTCAATCAAATATTGTACCGCATACAATAAATACGCTTTGTAGTGTAGGTAGAAGAAAAATTGGACACGAGTTAACCCGTTTAGACTAATGATTTTACATTTTTTCAGTATATCCATCAGTACAAATGCAAAGAGACCATCTGAAATCACATTAAGTAGCACAAACTTTTTAAAATTCCCATACGAGTATTTCAACAGCCACATCGTAAAAGGCATGTAAGGACCGATACTAAAAGGAAGTTCATCCTTAAAGAAAGATTTATAACCATCGTAAAACTTCCACCAGTTCCTCCTATGTCCGTAAATATGATTGATGATTTCAAATACCACAATAAATATTCCGGTGAAAGAATAACGTTTGAAGCTCTTTTTTCCGATAAACAATAATGATAACCACGGAATGGCGATAATTGCTAGATTAAAAAGCAAATGTCTCCTCTTGATCATGTAACGATTTCACCTCAACCAATTTTAGTTATTTTTATTAAATTGTCCATTTCCCACATAAAAATCCATCTTTTAGTTTCATAGCCCGATGAACTTCTTTAGCTTAAGGAATTTCCGATAAAATGATCTTCATAATCCTGATGAACTTCATTAGCTTGAGGAATATTTGATGAAATGATCTTCATAAGCCCGATGAACTTCATTAGCTTGAGGAATTCTCGATGAAATGATCTTCATAACCCTGATGAACTTCTTTATCTTAAGGAATTTCCGATGAAATGATCTTCATACCTTTATATAAAACAAAAAAAGACAACCCTTAAGGCTGCCTTCACTCGTTATTTGGAAAGAATCTTTGTGATAACCCGCAATATCAAAACAAACAATATACTACCTATTAATGCTGGTAAAATCGCAATGCCTGCGAACGATGGTCCCCATGTTCCTAGTAGCATCCCACCAATCCAAGCACCTATGATTCCGCAAATGATATTCCCAATGATGCCATAGGGGAGATTGTTTCCTGCAATTATACTCGCCAACCACCCGATGATACCGCCTACGATCAAATAAAGAAGTAATCCCATATGTATGTCCTCCTTTGTGATGGTAGTAGACTAGTACCCGGATGATCAAATAATTAAACTTAAATCACTTCTAATACTTTTCGCTTAAAGCTCTCATACACGTATGACCAAAGGGTCTGGTCTTCAACATAGCTTTTTCTTAATGATCCAAAAACTTCTTTTTGTTTTTCCGCAAAAGATGGGTCTTCTTTGGCTGGCAGGGTGGCACGAAGCTCATCAACCATTTTTTGAACTTCAGGTGCACGTGGTCCCCATTTTCCCACTAGCTCACCTTGTTCATTTAAAATCAAAATCATCGGGATCGCACGTCCACCGTTTGTAAGGTGACGGTCAATCAAATCGGTGTCATCGTCACGTAAGGTGACACGCATGTAAATGTTTGCCGCTTCGGCTAGCTTGCGAATGACTGGGTTGATCATCATAGCATCTCCACACCAATCTTCTGTAATGGTTAAGAAGTGAAGTGAATGTTGTTTTAGTTTGTCTACCAACCCATCTTCAGGTAATTGAAATTGCTCATACACAGCAAAGCTTTCCTCTTTTAATGTGCTCATTTCATCCATGTATGCTTGGATGGACTTTCCTTCTTCGAAATATTGTTGTTCTGATTTCATGTAGGCACCCCTCTTCATATTCTATGTACTTACTATACCAAATAAAAGCAGTGTGATTCTTGTTAGAAGCACACTGCTTTCAGCTGTTATTTAGACTGGCTTGCTAGCCATTCCATAAGGGTGATTTCGTTTCCATCGATTGTTGTTTTTACGTCGTTGTTGTACACGTAGATCCATGACCAGTGGCCGTTGTACTCGTATGGAGTCCCGTCTTCATTTTTGTACAAGCCAGATGTATCTACCACGTTATCGAATAGAGATAAATGTACATTTGGAGCACCCGCTGCCACTAAACGCTCATATGTTGGAACCGTATAATTGTTCACATTTACAACTGGATCGTTTGCAGAAGTAACAAACCAAGTTGGTACGTTTTTCATATCTTCAATTTGCTCATCTGTAATTAGTGTGTCAGCCAGCGCTTCGCAAGTTGGAATAGCAGCAGCAAAATATTCTGGATAATCACGAATCATTAGCATCGTCATGTATCCACCGTTTGAGTCTCCACCGATATAAATACGGTCGGTGTCGATGTCCTTATTGCTAGATACATAGTCTTGAATCAAGCTCATTAATGCTTCTTCATATTTTGACGTTCCATCGCCAAAGCCAGTGAGACCGTCCATCCAGAACGTTGGAGTTTGAGGAGCTAATACGTAAGCACCGTCAAAGTATGATTGAATTTCATCAGAAGCCCAGTTCACAGCCTTGTTTCCTGAAATCGGAATCGTTGGATCTGTTCCACCTTCACCTGCACCATGCAGCCAGATGACCAGAGGATTTTCCTTGTTATCCTTCTTCGGCTCAAAATCCGCATAAGTTAGTGTTACATCATCATATGTAGCTTCACCTGTAGAGAACTCGTCCACTAGCTCTCTTACACCACCTGAGAATGTATCAATCGTTAAGCCAGAAATCGTTCCTGCTGGTGTGGCAATTGCTTCTTGCTGTTTGATCGTGTATTCATTATCTGTCCAATCATTAAAACCAGTTGTCTGCCAATCATAATTCATCGCCGTGCTTAATGGAACATTTGGACCAAATTCCATTTCTAATACTACGTATTTTCCAGTAGCTACAGCTGGATTGCCATTTTTATCAGAAACATACGCTTTTGTGATTTTACGTTCACCTTGGTTTAACAATGGTTGTGCTAAACGAGGATCACTGATTTTTACATTTACATCAAAAGTGTCTGTGGTTACAGAATTTACCGGAACAGGTCTTCCTAAGTCCACAATGACCTTCGTAATTGCTGGTCCCCAGTCTTCAATTTCTGTAACGGTTTGATAAGAGGTTGGTTGTGTTTTCATTTCCTTTGCCATCACTCCATTACTAAAAGAAAAGGCCGTACATGCTACTAGAGATAATAGAAATGCCTTCCTTGCTTGTTTCTTCATTCTTTTTAACAATGACAATTCCTCCTACAAAATCGGTTTATTTAAAACGCTTACATTTTGATTTTAATAGGAATGAAAGTTTTCGTCTTGTCCTTTTCTAGCTAAAAAAACGTCAATTCTTGATTAGGTACTTTCGACTCCCTGCGATATTGACTAGGTGCGAGCTTATAAACCGACTTAAATACTCTATTAAATGACTTCTCATTCGGAAAGCCATTTTTTAAAGCAATCTCTAGTATAGAAAGGTCAGTATTTACTAGATCACGGTGCGCAAATTCGAGCCGAACCGCATTGATATAATGCAGCAGGGTGACACCAATATGCTTCGTAAAAAAACGAGATAAATATTCTGAAGTGATCCCAAATTCATCGGCAATCATCGTTAAAGATAGTTTCTGTTGATAGTTTTCCTTAATATAATCAAAAATCTGAGCCAACCGGTCCAGATGCTTTTTTGAATGAATGTTCGGGTGACGTTCCTTTGGGACTTGAAAATACTTTAATAACACGTACAGTAATTCATACGATAATGCTGTTATTTTTACATATGAAAAATGGTCTTTTTCTCTGCTCAAGTAGGCGTCAGTCATCTTGTCTAAAATCATCCGTAGCTCATGAAGTTGTTGAAGTCGGTCTTCGTCCCGTTCTCCGACTGATACACAATCAAAAGCCACCTCATCTATTTTTACACCCTTTTCCCTTAATAACTCAGGAGGGATAAAGACCGATATAGCTTTTCGCCCCGTACCTCTATCAACCGTAAAGGAATGGATCGAATTTGAATTAATAACCACAATATCTCCTTCACGAGAGGTATAGGTCCTCCCATCAACATAAACCTCTTCAATTTTTCCGGAAAGAACATAGGAGATTTCAATACTCTCATGCCAATGATTTGGGATATATCCTGCTTCGTCCGATACGTGATAAATGATTTTAATTGGGAAGAGCCCATCTGTTTCCACCCATTCATACGCGTATTCCATCTAATCCCCCCTCAACAAATACAAAAAATCAAATAAGTCAGCTATCAAAAGACTTTCTTAATTAGGTTTCGCCCGAAGGCTAGGAAAATCCTTTTTTCAAGAGGGTAGGATTTCACTATTTTTATAGGGATTTCTATTTGCTAGTTCCTGCTATGGGATACTATTCGTCCATCCCTCCCTTCCACCTATACAAAATAATATGATGATATACAGGGTCAAACAATGAGTTTGAGGAAAACTCCTCTACTACCTCCACCTTACCTGTTAGATCTTCTCCTTGTGATATAAATCCTTCGAGAACACTATTGGTTAACAAGATATCCTTATTTTTATAATACGATTGATCATGTAAAAATTTTGAGTATGTGTTAATTTCCTTATGAGGAAACGATGTATCTAAATACGTAAAAACCCTAGATTCTTCCCAAGCATAAATCACAAAAGGTTCTGTGTGATTCTCCAAATAAGCACCTAATTCATAGGTCGCTGGAAGCTCGCTTGCCTGCTCTTTTAATAAAAGCGTAGTTTGGTAAGCTTGGACAGACAATAGTAATAATGAAAAGGTGATCATAAAGGTGGTTTTCCATTTCGAAAAAACCATCGAAAATAAACAAAATGTCCCTAGAGTAATCAGGGGAATAATATGCCTTGGCTTTTCTACATTCTGTGCAAATAACACCCATGAAAAATAAACAACGATCAGTATGGTGAAAAGTTGGAATAAATAGTTTGACTTGATTCTTTTCCAACTGAAAGCTTGAAAAAAACAAAGAAACATTACTGCAAACATACTAATTAGAATAAATGACCTTATCCCAATCCCTGTCCAGCCTATATTTTCAATGATTAGTTGATACATACGGCTAAAAAAAGATCGGTCGACCGAGGTAGCTGCTCCACCCCAATCATTGAAATGGCCGCTCGTAAAAGACAGAGCGAGTTTCGTAAAACCGACGAATCCCCCCTCCGTAAGTGCGACTCCACTTACCCAAAGCAACTGAAAAAGAACTGCTAGAAGAACTAGGGGCACCATGTCCTTCAGTAGCAATTGTTTTTCTTTCCATAGCTTATACAAAAGAAAGAGTACACCAATGGAAAACGGAAGGTAGGATAATCGAATCCCTAGCAATATGCTTAACAAGAATAACGGAATAACCTGTGACCAAAAGCTTTGTTTTTTCCGTGCAACATGGATACTCCAAACATACCACCATAGTACCGCAATCGCTGCCCCTTCCGACATCGGCTGATTAACCATAAGAACGACAAACCCCGAACAATAAGTTAATGTTGCAACTAAAACACTTATCGCTCCGGAAAAATGAGCTCGCGATATTTTATACATCGGGATCATGGCACTGGTGTATAGAAGAATATTAAATAACGTCAAGGATGCCGCTTTATCTTGTACCCAAAGGTGCACGAGATAGCCCCCTAGAATAAAATATGGATATCCAGGAAAATGAGGCTGCATAGCTAAAAGATCATAACGCTCAAGTGCTAAAGCAAAGTCGACTTGATCATAGGTGGAAGCAAATGAATTTAGATTTGTCACCTGTGATAAAAACATCCATATGATGAACATAAGGCTCAGAGAAATAATGATACTTGGTTTCACATTTTTCAACATAAATCACACCTTTATTTCAAGCAACTTCTAAAGAAAAAGTACAAGACATGTGCCTTGTACTCTTACAAAATTATTTTACCTGTGCGTTGAAAGTAGTTACTTCCGCAGCACTTTTTGACTTCTCCTTAGGTTGATACCCTGTTAATAGATAAATTACTACAAAGTAACCAATATAAGCAATCACTTCTTCTATTGAAGGCATGGATGAATATCCGAATAATGCTTTTAGGAAGATTCCTATATCACCAGACAGAAGTGGTTCAACCCCATGGTCTCTAACATAATGCGCATGATCGATGGAGTGCTCCGGTAAAAACCATGTAATATCGTATATATGTGGAATGACACTGCCGATAATTCCAACATCCTGCATCATAGATATTGCTTGAACGAGTAACCCTGCCGCAATTAAAATAATGAAGGCTCCCGTTACTTTAAAGAAGGTTTTTAATGAAATGCGCATCGTACCTTTAAAGAAGAAGTACGACACAACAGCCGCGATTATGACTCCCGTAAGAGCGCCCCAGCCTTGTAGGGCGGCTCCAATATTTCCACCTGTAATAGCCGCAAAAAAGAAGACTGTTTCTACCCCTTCACGGAGGACTACTAAGAAGGAATGAATGACCATCCCAACAATATTACCAGTCGAAATAAATTTGTTCATTTTTCCTTCCATGTTTCCTTTGATATCCTTACTATGTTCTGCCATCCAAAAAACCATCTGGGTCAAGAGAATTGTGGACACGAGCATAATTCCTATTTTTAAATAGATTTCATTCCCCATCGCTGCAAAACCTGTAAACACCACTTGAAATAGCATAGCAACCCCAACGCTCGCTATGACCGCTAGACCTGCACCTAGCCAAACATATTTATTGTATTGCGCGTGATCCATTCTTTTCAGATAAGTTGTTATGATTCCGATTATGAGTAGTGCTTCAAGTACTTCACGAAATGTAATCAACAAGGCTTGAATTTCCACAGTGTTTCACCTTCCCCATGATGACTTTTATTTACGATTTCTTTTTCGAATCGTAAAGACAATAACCCCTACTATCGCTGCAGTTATCAGAATTAACGGGATCCAATTTCGGATATTAGAGATGTCCGTCCATTCTTTCTTTCCAGCAGACTCTGTTTCTGTTGCACTTTCAGAAAAATGACCTACTTCCAAGCTTTTTAACTGAAATTCCTTCTGCAAATTGGTTAGGATTTCTTCCTTATTTGTCTTAAAGGCCTCTAGGTCTGATTCCTTCTTTCCAACCCCGAATAGTCCCGGATTACCAAGTGCATTCAACGCTTCGTCAAAGCTAGCCTTTAATTCCTCGTCTAATTCAGGATTTTCCGCTTCTACTCTAGGTGACAATGCTTCATATGTAGCAAATGCCTTCGCTAATAACTTTTTACTTGTGTCATACTCGGTAAATTTTCCCTCGATATTTTCCATTCTTCTTGCAATATTTAGCACTAATAGTTTTTCCATATTTTCAATGGTAGCTTCTTTATCCTCGGAATCAATTCCAGCAAGAATAAACTCTGAAGGCTCTGCTCCCATATGCATATCTACTTCTTCTTTTACTGACTCATAAATCTCTCTTGACTCAGCAAAATTTGGTGGATCTTGATCCAACTTTATGAGAATTTCTTTATAGGCTTCTGCCACCTCTTCTTTGTTTGGATCTCCGTACGTATAGGCACTAGCTGATGTTGTAAACATACTGGTAAAAGTAAGGATTACTAACAAGCTAAAAAACAAAAGCTTCTTAATCATATACCTGCCTCCTATCCTCAATGATAATGATTATCATTCTGAGTGTCAATTTAAACTTTATGTCTATTTTGTGTGTAAATTCGATGGATAAATCCCCTGAATAAACTGATTTCTAGCCTTTGATGATTGACTGATTATGTGAGCTGAGTAATCGAGCTCTACTTTTTGAACGGGTCTACTTATTTCCTTTAAAATTGCAGGAAGTACTGTTGAAAGATACCCTCTGAAGGTGATGAATGACTCTCCTGTCCTTCGTACTTGATATTGAATAGGCACTTCTTGAACACGGAATCCCTTTCTCACTAAATTTAATGTAATCACTTGTGCATAATTATAATCATGAATGATTTCCGCATGCTCAAGAGCTTGTCGTGAGAAGGCTCTCATTCCGGATTGGCCATCGTATATCCACTTTTTCAATAACAGACTTTGAATGAAAGTGAAACAATAATTGCCAAGTCGACGATGGATTTTCATCCCTTTAATCGTTCCTAAAAATCGTGAGCCCATCGTATAATCCGCTTCTCCTGAAAAAATCGGTTGTAACAATTCAGGTATTTGCTTTGCTGGATACTCTCCATCTGCGTCAATCATGACTCCAATATCAGCACCATGCTTATAGCATTCCTTGATCCCTACTCGAACCGCTGCTCCAAGACCCTGATTTTTTTCAAAGCTTACGATATAATCAGCACCCGCTTCTTTCGCTACTTGAACAGTATCATCCGTAGAACCATCGTCTATTACTAATACACGAACCTCGACCGCATTATGGAAGTCACGGGGAATGCCTTTTATGACTTCCCCAATCGATTCTTCCTCATTATAGGCTGGTAAAAATACGATTACCTTCTGTCTATTCATTTTTACTCTCTACTTTCCTTAATCGCTTCGATTAGTACTTTTCCACGGCTGTGGCTAGGGAAAGGTGCCCCTAAAAGATGTGCTAATGTTGGAGCCATAGAAACGAGACTATGCTTTTGCTCTACTTTCTTGCCTCTCTCAATATGTGGGCCGTGAATAAAAAATGGAACGAAGCGCTCCCCTTCATCGAGGTGACCGTGTCCGCCAATTCCGTCTGCCTGCCCGTGGTCCGCGCAAATAAATAATGTTGTATTCTCCATTTTCCCTTCTTCTTCAAGCCACTCAACAAAATCCTTAACCAAAGCGTCTGCTTCTTCGATTTTTTGAATGTACTCATCATACAGGACCCCTCTTGAATGACCTGTTTGATCCGTTGCGATCATTTGTACAATGAATAAGTCCGGATCCTGTTCCTTCATGATTTTTTTTGCTCTTTTCATAATGTTCGGATCTGCTTCATCATTATGCATAACAGCTGTAACGGTTTCGACATCGTCTCCCATCGAATCAACCAAATGGGCAATCCCTAATAGCCTGCCTTTTTTCCCTACCTTACGTAACGAGTCAAAAATGCTCTCTACCTTGATCCCCAGTTTCCAAACCATGTTGGACGTAATCCCATGCTCAAATGGATACGTTCCTGTAAACATCGACGTAAAACAAACGACCGTTCTTGCCGGATACACCGTCTCCATATTCGTATACTCCGTCCCGTTTTCCTTCAAGTAGTCGAGGAAGGGCGTATTTGCCTCGTAAAATCGTTCCTTTCTCATCCCATCAATAACGATGACAACGACTTTATCAGAGAGATCTTTCATTGGTGGCTCCGTAGAATCCTTTGTATAATCCGCATACATCGCTGGCTTCCAATCAAACAAGTAGCGGTGTAAGATCCAAGCAAAAATGAAAATAAAACCATAGAACACTAAGATGTAAACATACTCAACAGGCTCGCCTGAACGATGATTGTCATAAACTAACTGCCAAATAGATAACACGAGTAAAAACTTAGGCAATTGTTCCTGCGCATTCCCGCTGGTTGAATCACTATTTTTCATAACTAGCTTCCAAAAACGGGTGAAATTCAACCACGAGGTCCCAATTCTTAAATGATAATAAAGAGTACCCCAGAAAAAGACGGTAAAAAAGAAATAAAGACCTATCGCAAACAGTAATAATGGAAGATGAACATCATTCCATACAATTAAATAAGCAATAAAAGGAATCCATAAGTAATTTCTTAAAAATAAAGGAAAATCAAAGATAAAATACAGGGCTAAAATCGGGATAATCACCAGTAATGATAGAAAGATTGAAGATAGATTCGCGACCGAAGCCATATCCCTAAAATGAAACAAAAGAAACGTTCCTAATACAAAAATAGGTGTAAATGGCTTGCCTTCGTTAAGTAAGTTCCAACATCGGGCTGCCACTTTTTCAAACTTTGAAGCACTTTTCACTTTCTACTAACTCCTCTCGATTTTGCTAAACTCTTAATGGTATCTAATTTGATTGGATGAATCCAAAAACAAAATGCTCCAACGATATAGGAAAAAAAGAACTTTATGGCATGATTAAAGACCGCAATTGTGTATCCCACTTTCAACGAAATTCCTATGATACCTAAACCAAAGGTCATGACACTTTCGTAGTTGGCGATTCCTCCAGGGGTCACTTGAAATACTTGCCCAGCAATCGTCAAGCTGTTTACAAAAGCTAACTCTAGTAAGCTCGCCTTTTCTGTAAGAATATGTACCGTACCGTACAATACCCCTGCTTCTAATATCCAACTAATCAATGTGGCAAAAATAATAACGAATCCGTTCCATCCTAATAACGCACTCTTCATTAAAACAAATTGCCTTTGTAAAAAGCTGCTGAAAAATTGTCTACTAATGATTAGAGCTAGCAAAACAAGCAATAGCCCTCCGAGAATCAGCCAAGTTGGGATACGGTAGATGATGTCTAAAGCAAGTAACCCAACAAAAGTGATACCGATTAAACAGACCATATCCATCGCCCTTAGGACGATAACAGAATGATACGCTTCTTCTCTATTTACTAGCTTTTCTCTGTTTTTCAACACTTCCGCTCGAACCAAATCACCGACCTTAATAGGAAGGAGGTGATTAATAAATAAGCTGTAAAGAATACCTAATAAGCAAGAGAAAATGCTTGCTTTCCCTTTTAGGTACAGCTTCCATGCCACCGCTTTTAAACAAAAGGAAAGAAAATAAAGACCAAACATGAAAAGAAGCCAAAAAGGGTGTTGAGCAAGTAATTTATACGCCTTCCATACACGGCTAGCATCAAAAAACAAGGTGGTTAGCACAATAAAGATCAAAATGATGACCAATGAGATGCCATTCTTAACGAATTTTTTAGAGAGAACCTTCATACTCTTTCGCCCATTTCACCGTTTCCTCTAGACCTAATGAAAACTCGACCTTTGGTTGATAGCCTAACTGATTTGCAGCTTTTGAGATGTCGGCCCATGTTTGATGAACATCCCCTATTCGATTGCCTTCCCTATTCACGACCATGGTCGGAAAATGGATGTGTAACTCAGATAACAAACGCTCCATCGTAATCGGTCTTCCTGAGCCAATATTAAACGTTTCACTTTCTTTGCTTTTCATCATCGTCAAGTTGATACCTTCTACAATATCTTCAATGTACGTATAGTCACGTGCGCTCCCTGATCCAAACACGCGAATGCTTTCACCGTTCATAAGCTTTTTAATAAAATGACCAATTGCCATATCCGGTCTTCCCCATGGACCATATACCGTAAAAAACCTCAGTATATTCATTTGGAATCCATATAAATGTTCATACACATGGCAGAAGGATTCAGCAGAGTATTTGGCAGCTGCATATGGTGATATGACCTTTCCGATTGCCATTTCTTCAAGGAATGGCCCTTCTTGATTTCCATAAACCGAGGACGAGGAAGCAAAAATCACTTGCCTTGTTCCCGCTTTTCCTGCTCCTTCTAACACATTAATCGTTGCCTTGACATCATAATCCACGTATTCGAGTGGTTGATCTATGGAATATGCAACACCTGGTAGAGCTGCAAGATGAATCACGACATCAGGGGAGATTTCCTTTATTAGCCGAATGGTCCCCTCTCGATCAAGTAGGTCTAAATTAAAAAAGTGAAAGGCACCCAGCTTTTTTATTTCATCCAAATGCGTCCTTTTTCTATCTGGAGAATAATAGGAATGAAGACAATCGATGATAAACACTTCATGTTGCTCTAATAATAATCTTCTAGAAAGATGGCTTCCGATAAATCCTGCTCCACCCGTTATAATAATCTTCATAAAACAACACCTCTAGTTTTACACTTTACCAATCATTATATCTTAAGTAAGAATGGAAAGCAGTTTTGCTAGGAGAGGATGAATGAAAAGGAAAAAACCTTGATTATGCCAAGGTTTTCTCCCAACTTTCTGTGTAAATTATTTCGCGCTGTTAATGACCGTATTTAGAGTCGCTTGAATTTCAGCTAGCGTAGCATCTGCAGTCGCTTTATCTTGTGCTTTTGCTGCTTCTAAATATTTTTGCGCCTTTTCAGTTAAAGCAGTAAACTCCGCTTCACCGATAATTGTTTTAATATCTTCACCAATAACATCAATGAATAGAGCACCTTCTAATGCAGTGATAACAGATTTGTCTTCACCCCAAGTTTCCACACTCTCTTCGTACTCATGTAATGCAATTTTTGAGAACCCACGTACAAACGCTTTGTTTACAGCTGCAGGATCAAGTGTTGATACATCTGTTTGAAGATCGAATTGACTTAGAATGAATGCAGCATCTTCTTGCGCGTGCTTATCAAGATAAGTGAAAATGGATTGATAAAATGCCCATCCTTCAGCTTGCTCAATTTTTGCTTCTTCCACATTTTCCTTCGCTGCAGCTGCAGCTTTTGTTGCATATCCGTTCGGAACTGCGCCGGTTGCAAAGTAGAAAGTCTTCATCAAAGTTTTGTCCACTACTTGCTTCCCAAGGTTGAAGCCTAATTGATCGTCAGCTTCTACTGCTTTCTCAATCTCATCAAATCCACCCGCGATCGCATCTACCATGTTTGTACCGTAAGCAGCATCACGCTTTTCAACAGTCGATTGAATAATTGAGTAGAATTCTTTTGCTTCTTCAACTTCTTCTTTTACTGCTTCCTTATCAGCCCAGTTTTCCGTTACTTCAGTAAACTCATGCTTAATCGTTGTATAGAAAACCTTTTGCATTAATTTATCAAAAAGTTGTTTTACAACTACTTTGTCCATGGAGCCATCTTTACCTGCCGCTAATGCCGTTGTAATATGTTGGTCAATCGTATCTTCAAATTCTGCATCTCTTTCTTTTACAAGACCTTGAAGGTTTGTCGTATAAAGTTCAGTCACTTTATCGAAATCTACTTCTTTGTCTTCTTTCGCTTTTTCTAATTCTGTAACTGCTTCTTGAAATGCCTGTCCATAACTTACTTCTTCGGTTTGTACTTCTTCCTCTTTCACTTCTTCTTGTTTCTTTTCCTCTGTCTTTTCTGTAGAAGTAGTTGAGCTACATGCTGTTAAAACTGAACTAGCTAGTAAGAAACCTGCAAAAATTTTCTTTAACTCTCTCTTTTTCATGAAATAATCCCCCGTTGATCATTTTTATGTTTAACTTATTGATAATGATTTTCATTAACAATTGTGATTATAATAGAGAATGATTCTCATCGTCAATACTATTTTTTAGATAATTTTATAAATTAGGTCATCTTTCATAGTTTTGACATACTTATAGGGGAAAAGCCATAAAAAAGCAGTAGATTCTTCCCGAATCTACTGCTACCTATTAGAAAAAAATGTTTTTCTCTATATAATTATTTTTCCCTCAAATACCAACTATGACTTTGGAAATCTCCTCTAAGCTCAACTGGGATACTCAAGCCCACATACATAAGCTCGTCTCCACCAAACACTTGGTCCGTTCCAACCAACTGATATTGTTTGTTTGGATCAATACCTGTTACCTTTAAAAACTTCAGTGGTGCCGCAGGTTCTGCTACAACAGAGAAATAAAAGACGAGAGCTTCCGATTGATCATCATTTGTAAACAACCATGCCGTTTCGTTTCCTTCGAACGGACTTAGCAGGCGGTAAAAATGTCCAAATTGGACCAGTCCTCTAATTTCCTTGTATGTCTCCACCTGCTTTTTAACCACATCTTTTTCACTTGCCGGCAGCTTGGTTAGGTCGAGTTCGTATCCTAAGTTTCCTGACATCGCCACATCCCCTCTAATGTCTAGTGAGGTGATTCGGTCTACTTGATGGTTCGGAACAGCTGATACATGAGAACCCATCGATACGATTGGATACACAAGGCTAGTTCCGTACTGAATTTTCAAGCGAGAAATAGCGTCTGTGTTGTCACTCGTCCATGTTTGAGGCATATAGTACAGAATGCCAGGGTCAAATCTTCCTCCACCACCTGAACAGCTTTCAAATAGTACATCTGGGAAAGATGAAGTAATCTTCTCCATCACCTGATACAAACCAAGCATGTATCGATGCGCCGTCTCTCTTTGTCGGTCCGGCGGAAGAAGAGCGGAACCGATTTCTGTCATATGACGGTTCATATCCCATTTCACATAAGAGATTGGGGCGCTTGCTAGAATATCACAGACCCTTTTTGTAATCTCCTCGCACACATCCTCCCTTGAAAAATCAAGGATTAATTGGTTTCTGCTTTCTGAATTTGGACGATGTGGCACATGCAGACACCAATCTGGATGCTCGCGGTATAGGTCGCTATCCACAGAGATCATTTCAGGTTCAAACCATAATCCGAACTGCATACCTAACGAATTTACTTCATTAGCAAGATGATCTAATCCTTTAGGGAGCTTGTTTTGATCAACGAACCAATCGCCTAATGATGTCTTGTCATTGTCTCTTTTTCCAAACCATCCATCATCCAATACAAAAAGCTCGATTCCTAACTCACTTCCTGCCTTGGCGATATCCATAATCTGATCTGCATGAAAGTCAAAATACGTCGCTTCCCAGTTGTTTACTAAAATTGGGCGTTCTTTATCTCTATACGTTCCTCTTACTAGACGAGTGCGATAAAGGTCATGGAAGGTTCTAGACATATCCCCTAAACCTGAAGAGGAATACACCATGACAACCTCAGGCGCCTGAAACTCTTCCCCACCTTCAAGTTTCCAGTTGAAATCGAATGGATTGATTCCCATTGTCACTCGTGTCGTGCTAAACTGGTCCACTTCTGCCTGAGCCATGAAATTCCCACTGTACACGAAGTTAAACGCGTACACTTCGCCTACATCTTCCGTTGTCCCTTTTCGTAACAAAGCAATAAACGGATTATGCTGATGAGAGCTTCCTCCCCTTGCACTTTCGATTGCTTGAATGCCATGACGAAGAGGCTGTCTGGCGATATGTCTTTCCTTCACATGCGCACCGTGAAGATGTAAGAAATCAAAGTCTGCATCCATAAAATCAACGCTCATACTTAGTGCACTCAAAAGATTCATATTTTCTGAGCTCTCATTTTTAAATCTGACCGACCTCGTGATTACATTCAGCTGTTCAAAAACCGTATAGCTCAGGATAACAGTTAGTCCCGCTACTCCATCCTTCATAGTGATTTCTAAAGTCTCTGCTTCGTTCTCGTCCTCCACATAGGTAGCTGGCAGACCGTCAAGCTTCTTTTTCCCTTTAAAAATCACATGAGAATCATAACGTAAATCTGAAACCGTTGAGCCATTTGGAAGTTGAATCTGATAAGCTGGCTTTCTAAAATCCGTATTTCCGTATTGCGGGTATTCCTGTGGCAAGGTATCTAATGAAAACGTACGATCGTCCTTATGATCATAAGGATTGCCAGAGAAACCACGGTCGACCTGTTGGATATAGTTTGAATGACGGTATTGCTTAATTCTCTTACCCCAGTACAAATGAAGCAAATAGCCACCTTTCACGACTTGTATTACATAACTAGTATCTTTTGCCTGCAAATGAAAGAGTCTATCTTCCGAACGATATTGAATTCCCATAGTAGATCAGCCCCTAACCCATTAGTTAAATTTTAACTAAACTTTACTAAATTCCATACTATGAATATACCAATAAAAGCGTTTGCAGAAAAGCGGAATTTGAAAAGAAAGAGATCTTCCTTAAAAGAAGATCTCTTAACTTAACTTCCTATTGTTTTGGTTAGTGGCTCTTCAACAAGTGGTCTTTTCATCGACCACATCACAACTGGAATAAGAAGTAGCGAAAGAATTCCTCCCGCAATAGAAAGTGCGGCGTAGCTAGAATATGCAACCACTACCCCAGAAAGCACTCCACCTGATGCACCTGATAACGCGACAAGAACATCGATGGTTCCTTGCGTTTTCGCACGATTGGATAGGTTCGTTGCATCAACTAAAACCGTCGTACCACTAATCAAACCGATATTCCAACCGAGTCCAAGAAGAATGAGAGCAACCGTTAGTACAAGCATGCTGTCCGTCGGAGCAAATGCAGCCATAAATCCCGCGGCAAGTAAAATACTACCGGCAGCAATCGCCATCGTCGTCCGTCCTAACTTGTCAACGAGAATACCTGTTAAAAGGGATGGCAGATACATCGCACCGATATGAAAGCCAATAACCATCCCTACCTCTTGTAAGCCATGGCCATGGTGACCCATATGAATGGGAGTCATTGTCATAATGGCTACCATGACCAACTGAGTTAGCACCATGATCGTTGCAGCCGCAATGATTCCTTTTTTATTAATGGCTGTTGCGGCGGTCTCCTGGTTAATACGATTGTTTTGACTCTCTGTCTTAGCAATGGCCTTTGCTACAATTAGAGGATCATGTCGTAGAAAAGTAAGAATCATGAGTCCCGCTAAGATGAAGGCAGCCGCACCTAATAGGAAGGGACCCGCTAGTGTCGGCACCCCGATAGAGGCAGCAAATTCTCCCATGGGACCAACCAAGTTCGGTCCCGCAACCGCTCCAAAGGTCGTGGACACAAGCGCAATACTAATAGCTGTTGCTCGTTGTTTCGCATTGGCTAAATCAGTACCTGCATAGCGCGCCTGTAAATTCGTTGCCGTTCCTGCCCCATAGATTAATAAAGAAGCAAAAAGGAGGAGAATGTTGCTAGTAACCGCCGCCAGGACCACACCGATTGCTCCAAATCCTCCCGCTAAAAATCCGGCAGCTAAACCAAAGCGGCGTCCGAATCGGTCAGAAAGATGACCAACTAGCAAAGCCGAACCCGCAGACCCTAATGTCAGCAATGCTACCGGAAGACCTGAGAAGCTATCCGTGCCAAGCATATCTTTTGCAAGAAGTGCTCCAACTGTTATGCCCGAAGCAAGCCCTGCCCCTCCAAAAATTTGAGACAACACAACGATCAGAAGCGTTCGCTTATATAACGCTTGTTGCTTTTCTATGGAGTCGATGTATGGCTGCACCCAGGATGGTTGGTTTTCAGTTTTAGTTGACATATTCCTAATCCCCTTTCTCCCATTGTACTGATTTCTCCATTATACTACCAGGGGTATGAATTTGTAAGATAATAAATCTTATTTCCAACATCATCTCACTATTATATAAGACTACCATATCATACAAAATATGTATTTTTAGAGAAAGGAATTTCACTTTACATAAAAAACGGCTGTTTACGAAACAGCCGTTACTGCGAGGACTTCTTACTTTATTAATAATAAGGATATGGATAAGGCGGATAATATGGGTAAGGATATGGATAAGGATAAGGGTATGCATATCCATATCCAAAACCTGGAGTTAGTAATGCACCAGCAGCTAAACCTCCTAAGAAGCCTAGACCGAAACCGCCAAATCCAGGACGACCGAAACCTGGTCTACCAAATCCAAATCCTGGTCTGCCGAATCCAAAACCAGGTCGACCGAATCCAAATCCAGGACGAATTCTTACATCATGTGGTAACATTTGATGCTCATTATTCAAGGTAATTCCTCCTCTATTGTATTTAAATACAATAAAAGGATATGCGGCGCCAGCCTATTCGGTATGGGTGAACGCCTTTATGAAGAAGATTTTGTTCGGCCTGAATCTACAATAGAAAAGCTGACTCATCCTCATTTAAGGGATCGTTTTTGGAGTGCTTTTCATAAAATACGTGCCGAAAGGTCAGTTGTATTGCATCGTTATTGGTATAAAAAGGGAATTTCGCCATAAATGTCTTGTCCCTAATCGAGTAACCAGCAAAGGAAATAAGCGGAGATTTTCCGGTTAGATACAGAATGAAGCTAATTTCGAAGCATATAAGGGGAGATTTTCCGGCTATGCAAAGCAAAACCACCTATTTTTACGCTTTTCGAGCCAATAGGCGGAATTTCTCCGTCTATTAGGGCCAATTTTTATTTTATTTACTACTTAAGCGAAATTTTTCCGTCTATTTATAATATAGGGTGCTTAACCTGATCTCCCAACCGATAAGAGCGAACCCTCATAGTCCCAGATGCGGGAATCAGCATTTTTTTATCGACCAGTTGAGAAAGTATTTTTTTTACCGTCTTGTCACTTAGCTTCAAATACTTCTCAACTTCTATAGGGAATATGGCCTCTCCTTTTCGAATCGCTAGCCGAAGCACTTCCTTTTCTAGAAAGGACAGAGATGTCTGGTCTAGTTCATCACCCAGCCATCGGCCAATCACTTGCTGAACAATCTGTTGGCATCGACGGGGCTGCTCTTTCACTTGGTCATAGGAAAAGCGGATCACAGTCCATCCATCAATCACCAGCTGGTTTTGACGTTCCAGGTTGTCAGAAAATTGCCATCTGCTTATGCTCTTTAGGTGAGGGCCATACCCGTCGACTTCCAGGCAAATCCGGATGGCAGGACGAATATATGCAAAATCCAAATACCTTTTGCCATCCTTGAAATCATCAACTTCATATTCTGGATGAAGAAACTTGAAATGGTGATATAAAGGCCACCACACTTGCTTCAAAAACAACATTTCAGCCTGATTGTGACCTTCTTGTAAACGCCGCAACCGTTCACCGGTTCTTGCTTTCAAGTGCGCATTCAAAAAGGCCTGGTATTCTTCTTCAAATCCCATAGCATCCCTCCTCCTATCTAATGGTCATATCTTTTATATACTGATGTAGAACATCCACAAAAAGGGCATTTAATATACTCACATAATTGGTGCTACGAATGAATCACCCCATTATTTATTCAATTGAGCTTCGGACAGATTATTAACATTAATGAGTGTTAATGCAAGTGAAAAAGAGGTTTAATGTGGCTAGAATTGGAGAATTGTAAACGACAAATAAAGACTTGCGAAGTAGCTAAGAAAAAAGAATATTTTGAGAATAACTTGGGGATAGAACTATTTTTAGATTAATAGAATTCTTACATTTGTCAATCCATTTTTTTATGTTTCTACAATACCATCCTTAAGGAGAGGCATTCAGCATGCATCAAAATGAGGTTCTCTTGGATTTTTGGAGATAAAAATCACTTTCTTCTAAATAAAATGTCTTATCCTTAATCGAGTGACCAGCAAAAGTAAAATAAGCGGAGAATTTCCGGTTAGATACAGAACGGAGCCTCGTTTGGGGGAAAATAAGGGAAGGTTTTCCGCTTATGCTAAGCAAAATCTCCTATTTTCGAAGTTTTCGAGCCAATAGTCGGAATCTCTCCGTTTATTTAAGCTTTTTTTCATCATCATTACTAATTAAGCGAAATTTCTCCGTCTATTTATTAGCTCGGGTTTTAACCTAATCCGCCAACCGATAAGTGTTCGGACCAAGTGGGATTTCGTAGAACATTAACAAATAAAGAAAAGACGTATGCCAATTCATACGTCAATTTTTGTGTCTTTTAATTAAGAAAGCATCCGAAAATGAAACCTATATTTACGCAGTGATTTCCTTTTTATTCACCTTAGCCTCAACCTCTTGAACGGGTTTAAACTCCCCTTCTGTCTTTGAAATAACAACCGTTGCGACGCCGTTACCGATGAGGTTTGTGATGGCACGTGCTTCTGACATGAAGCGGTCAACCCCAAGGATGAGAGCCATTCCTTCTACTGGAATCGAAGGGAATACGGCTAGTGTCGCTGCTAGCGTGACAAAGCCTGAGCCGGTAACACCTGCAGCTCCTTTCGACGTGAGCATCAATACCCCTAAAAGGGTCAGCTGTTGCCAGATGCTTAGATCTACCCCATAGGCCTGAGCAATAAATAATGCAGCCATTGACAGGTAAATCGATGTTCCATCTAGATTAAAGGAGTACCCCGTTGGAAGAACAAGTCCTACTACTGGCTTGGAACAACCATACTTCTCAAGCTTTTCCATCATTTTAGGAAGAGCCGCTTCAGACGAGGAAGTCCCAATCACAAGAAGAATTTCTTCTTTAATGAAAGCAATAAACTTAAAAATGCTGAAACCGAACATTTTGGCAATTCCACCAAGTACAAGAACAATAAACAGCGCCATGGTGATATATACGGATCCCATCAGCTTTCCAAGATAAACAAGTGAGCCAATTCCGAATTCACCAATCGTATAGGCCATCGCGCCAAACGCCGCGAACGGGGAAACCTTCATGATGATATTTACAATTCCGAAGAACACTTCTGTGATCTTTTCAAAAAACTCAATAACTGGTTTCCCTTTCTTTCCTAAATGAGCAAGAGAAATCCCAAACAAACACGCTAATAAAAGAACAGGTAGCAGCTCACCATTCGCAAACGCACCGATAAAGCTATCAGGAATAATGGAAACAACAAAGTCCATAAATCCATGACTCGTTTCTTCAGCCGCCTTTGTATATTGAGAGATATCTCCCTTTCCTGCCTCCGCATCAATTCCTTTACCCGCTTTAATTACATTCGCAACTATAATTCCAATCGCTAACGCAATCGTAGAGACGATTTCAAAATAAAGTAAGGCTTTCCCACCAATTTTTCCAACCTTCTTTAAATCTCCCATTCCAGCAATCCCGATGACAATTGTTAGGAAAATAATTGGTGCGATGACCATTTTTACTAGCTTAATAAATATATCAGCGATCACCTTTAACTGTGATCCTATCTCTGGAAACACAAACCCGACGGTTATCCCCAAAATAATACCTAGTATTACTTGAGTGGTAAGACTCTTAAAATTAATTCTCATGTGGTCTCCTCCTAAAACATAATTATTTTGAAAACGATTTCATTCACTTTGTTAACCACATGTTACAATTTTGCGAAAACTAAGAATAGTTAATAAAACTTATAAAATCGTTTTGTAATTAATGTAAGTAACATAGTAATGTGGTTATTGAGACCCTTCCCAAAAACAAATCCTTTATTTTAAAGCGATTTCATTTTATAGTGGAAAAATAACAACAGTCCTTGTGTTTGGAGGTTACGAAAGTGCGTATACGGGAAGTACGTTTTAAACTCAGTACGGTGATCATCTTCCTTGTCTGTCTGGTCGTCCTCATTTCACTGATGATCACTGACCTATTAATCAGCCATTCGGTTAGTAAAAACATACAAGCCAATTCAGAGGAAAAAGCGAGGATCGTCGCGAGAACCGTTTCAAAGTCTCATATAGTCATAGACGCGTTAGAAAACAGAACGTACTCCAACTCCGTTCAAGACTATACAAATGATATTCAAACAGCCACAGAAATGATGTTCGTTGTGGTTATGGATATGAAGGGCATACGGAGAACACATCCAAACCCTGACGAAATTGGAAAGCATTTTGTGGGAGGAGATGAAAAGCAGGCTCTAAAAGGAAAAGAGTATGTGTCCATCTCAAAAGGTACGTTAGGCGAATCGGTACGAGCATTTACGCCCATTTATAATAAAAATAATGAACAAATCGGAGTAGTCGCAGTCGGAATTTCGTTAAAAAGTGTAGAGACTGCACTTGGACGAAGCCATCGGAACATATTAATCGTTACGTTTTTTGGACTATTGGTCGGTGTGATCGGAGCTATTTTACTAGCGAGATATATTAAAAGGACACTACTTGGGCTTGAACCCTTTGCCATAGCACAGATCACAGAGGAAAGAAGCACAATGCTTCAATCCGTTCATGAAGGCATTATTGCGGTGGATCATCAATCAACGATCACACTCGTTAACAAGTCGGCTCTTCAAATTTTTCAAAAAGCTGGCCTTGACACCAATCCAGTGGGGATGAACATTCATGACTATATGCCTTCCACCGGATTGGATCGAGTGTTACAAACGGGTGAGCCTGAGCTAGATGAAGAACAGAACATTAATGGCGTCTCCATTCTCGTCAATCGCGTCCCACTGTTGGTCAATGGACAAGTGGTCGGAGCCATCTCCACCTTCCGTGATAAAACAGAGGTCAATCAGCTCGCCGAACAATTAACAGGAGTTAGAGCCTATACAGATGCTCTACGTGCCCAATCACATGAATTTATGAACCGTCTTCATGTGATTCGAGGAATGATCGAGTTAAAGTCTTACAAAGAACTCACCGACTTCATTCGCACCTTGGTCAATTATCGAAACCAAGAATTCGGAAACATCACCGAACATTTCAAGGACCCAGCACTCGGAGGTTTTATCATGGGAAAATTGAGTTATGCCAGGGAACAAAACGTCGATCTCACAATTGAAACCCAAGCCGTCATCATTCCTGAACCAGCCGATCAAAAAACCACACATGAGCTGATTACCATTCTCGGCAATGTGATCGATAATGCCATCGAGGCAATGGCCGATAGCGAAGAAAAAACGCTTGAAGTGAGTTTTGCCTATGATGGTGAGTGGCTAGACATGGAAGTGATGGACTCCGGACCAGGAATACCTGAAGAAACGCAGAAAAGAATCTTTGAGAAAGGCTACTCCACAAAAGGAGACAACCGTGGCTATGGACTACACTTAGTGGAAAAAAGCGTCCAAACTCTCGGTGGCGAACTCCAAATCGACTCGAAATGGATGTTAGGAACCAATGTTTATATAAAAATACCTTATAAAAGCAAAGAGGTGGAATCGTGATAAAGGTTCTAATTGTTGAAGATGACCCGATGGTTGCCGAAATTAACAAACGTTATCTCCAAGATATGAAAGGATTTCGACTCTCAGGCATGGTACATAATGTAAAGGATGCGATCGACTTTCTTCAAAAGGAATCTGTTGAGCTAATTTTACTAGATGTGTATATGCCAGGTGATAGCGGGTTACTCTTGTTAAAATATATAAGAGAACATCATCTAGAAATAGATGTGATCCTCATTACCGCTGCTGGAGAGAAAGATAAAGTTCAAACGGCTCTTCGGCTTGGTGCTGTTGATTATTTAATCAAACCGTTTGAATTTGATCGATTTCAACAGGCATTGCTGAAGTTTCAAGATAAATATCTGTTCTTTGCGAGTCATGCCGTGCTTAAACAAGAAGATCTTGATGATCGAATCCTCAGTACGGAGCAAACCCAAATCGAAGAACCGATCATTGATCTGCCTAAGGGGTTAACGAGCAGTACTCTACAAGTTGTAGTAGATGTCATGAAAACAAAAGGAAATAGTCCGTTCTCTACCGATGATATTTCGGAAAGTACGTATATCTCCCGTGTATCAGTAAGGAAATACTTAAAGTTCTTAACCCAACTAGGAGTTCTGAAGGAATCGTTAACCTATGGAATTGGTAGACCAGTATATTTATATACTCTACAAGTAGAAAAACTAAACCAAGTGGACATGTATCTTTAAAAAGTGCATTTCCACTTTTTTTAATTTAATAAAGTTGTATAGTTACAAAATCTATCAAACCTTGATCTTTTTCTTTACGATGTAGAAAGATTGAAAGCGATTACCAAAGGGGTAGATGACATTGATAAAAAGTAATCTGAAAGAGGAAGCAATCAAGCTTCATAAAGAACATTTAGGGAAAATTGAGATTGTTAGTAAGATTGATGTAACTACTGAGGAACAACTTAGTCTCGTATATACACCTGGTGTCGCAGACGTATGTAAAGCAATTGTAGAGAATGCCGAACAAGTCGATGTGTTAACGTCCAGAGGACATATGGTTGCTATCGTGACGGATGGAACAGCCGTTTTAGGTTTGGGTGATATTGGACCCAAGGCAGCCCTCCCTGTCATGGAAGGAAAAGCTCTTCTTTTTAAAAAGTTTGCCAATGTGGATGCTTTTCCACTTTGCTTAGATACAAAAAATGTAGATGAAATCGTTGGGATCATTAAGGCACTGGCTCCTAGTTTTGGAGGAGTAAATCTTGAAGATATCTCCGCTCCTCGTTGCTTTGAAATTGAAGAACGATTAAAGCAAGAACTTGATATCCCTGTTTTTCATGATGATCAGCATGGCACAGCTATTGTCGTTCTTGCTGCGTTAATCAATGCGGTAAAAGTCGTCAATAAACAGCACCGATCTCTAAAAATCGTGATTAACGGTGCAGGTGCAGCCGGAATTGCGATTGCCAAGCTACTGATGCAGGCAGGGTTTCAAGACATCACTCTTGTAAGCCTTGAAGGTGTGGTTAGCAAAGGCGAAAAATGGATGAATTCGGCCCAAAAAGAAATGGCGGAAGTGACCAATCTGAAAAGAGTTCGTGGTACATTAGCAGACGCGATTCATGGAGCAGATGTGTTTATTGGAGTATCTGGCCCCGGTGCTATGAAGCCAGAACATATTCAGTCCATGACAAAGGATCCGATTGTGTTTGCCATGGCCAACCCGATTCCAGAGATTTACCCAGAAGAAGCCCTTGCTGCAGGCGCAGCTGTAGTAGGAACTGGTCGATCCGATTACCCGAACCAAGTAAATAATTTACTCGCCTTCCCTGGCATTTTCCGAGGCGCCATGGATGCAAAAGCAAAGGATATTACAACAGAGATGAAACTGGCTGCTGCTTATGCGATTGCAGAGGCTGTTTCCGAAAAAGATATAAAAGCTGACCATGTCATCCCGAGCGCACTTGATGAGAGAGTGGCTAAACTTGTGGCTAAAGCAGTCTCAGTCGCTGCTATCCAGCAGAACAAAAGCAAAAGTTCAGTATCAGTATCGTAAAACACCCTTTTTGGGTAACAGATTCCGTTACCTGTTGCAAAATCAAAAATGTTGCCCCATTTGTCCTGCATGGCTCAGTTCACTATACTGAGCTATTTTTAATATTCATTTTTGGTTGCCTGTTGAAATAAGCTCCCTCTCCAACCATAAAAGAGCGAACTCAAGAATCCAGGATTCAGTAGGGTTTGATAATTAAGCGGAGAAATTCCTCTTAATTATCTAATAGCAATGAAAAGAGCATAAATAGACGTAGATATTCCGGCTATTTGCTCAAAAAACGTAAAAATGGGTAATTTTACTTTGCTTAATCGGAAAATCTCCGCTTATATACCCTGAACAAAGCTCTACTCTGCAGTTTAACCGTAAAACCTCCGCTTATTTTATATTTTTGATAAGATAAATTGTGTATATTATTTCCACCCAAAAAAACAAATTGGCACTCATTTTAACTTACATTTTTAATGTTTTTGATAGGAAACGGAACCCGTTACTTTTCTGGATGTTTTTTCTTCTACAATATTTTTCATATGAATGTATATTTTTCAAAAAGGTGCAAAATATATAGCTACACCAACGAAAAGGAGAGATTGAAATGGATAGAAACAACCGTGGAAATAACTCTAATCAATTATTAGTACCTGGGGCTGAGCAAGCACTTGAACAAATGAAGTACGAAATTGCTAGTGAATTTGGTGTAAATTTAGGACCTGAAACATCTGCACGTGCAAACGGTTCTGTAGGTGGAGAAATCACAAAACGCCTAGTGAGAATGGCCGAACAATCAATGGGCGGCAACTTCCGCTAATTTTGTAATAATTTATCCTTAGTTTTTTGTCTTGGGAGAGGTAATCTAACTTACCTCTCCCATTTATTTTGTTGCGTTTCCCAGTATCTTGTTAATATTTGAGGAAATAAGTCGTAATTTCCTTGGAAATATTCGACACGTTTTTTTACGTTCTCTTATATTTTTTCTTGATAATCACTACCAATAGGACTACAAAGAGCGAGACGATACTTAGCACTTCTTTTAAAAGTTGAGAGATAGGAAGAACATTTTTTATGATCATTACAGCAATTACGGAAAACAGAATAGCGGTTGAATGTTTAGTGATGAAATTCATAATTCTCTCCTTTTCATTTCCTTATATAAAACTATGATACTTGCACAAATAATAGAAACTCCTAGTAATGAAATTATATAAGCATATGGGGAAATCACCGTACCAAAAGCCACTTCGTTTTGGAGCAGGTATGCATCCCCTTTCATGTCCGGTTTATAGTACATGGTTTTTAGATAACCAATTCCTATGGTGCTCAAAATATAAATGATATGTAGTATGATTGATGCTATAACAGCCTGTAGAACTGTTTTCATAGATACCTCCTTAGTGCAAAAAAAGTCCTTTAAGAACATTATCTTAAAGGACTTTGGAATAGACAATATTTTACGACAAGGTTTTGGACAGTTCTACGTTCGTTTCTTATAATTTAAATTTCCCTGTTAATTCCTTCATGTTTGATGCCATTTTAACAAGCTCTTCAATAGACTCCGTCATATGTAACACTAAACGTTCTTGTTCTAATGTAATATCAAAGGTTTTCCTTACTTCAGTTGATGCTTGCTCGGCTATATTTGCTGTCTCTTTAGCTGATGCTGTGATTTCTTCCGTTGCTGCAGACATTTCTTCAGATGTTGCTGTCACTTCTTGGATCTTTACATTCACTTCCTGTATGGCTCCTAGAATGTTTTTAAAAACCATTCCCGTTTCTCCTACCGAATGGATTCCTTCTTTTACATCGTTTAAAACAATCTTCATTTTCTCTGCTGTTACATTTGTATCACTATTTATTTTTTCAATAATATTTCGTATATTAACCGTTGAACTTTCGGATTGCTCAGCTAGTTTACGTACTTCATCAGCAACCACCGCAAAGCCTTTACCTGCTTCTCCCGCGCGCGCTGCTTCAATGGCTGCATTTAACGCAAGTAAATTCGTTTGAGAAGCGATCCCTTGGATAATTTCTACAATGGACTCAATATCCTTGGAATGTGCTAATAATGCCATGATGGAGCTTGATGATTCATTAACTGAATGACTAATGGTGTTCATTTGCTCCACTAGATCATTCACCTTTTGATTGCCTACCTCAATTTCGCCTTGTGTCTTGGAAGAAAGTTCCGTAACAACGGATGAGTTAACGGCAATATCATTGATATTCTCTGACACTTCTTCTATGATTTTTGCACTATCATCCAGGTTCTTATATTGAGTGTCTACCTGAGAGGCCATTTGCTCCATAATTACCGATATTTCATTACTTGCCCCTTTGGTTTCGTTCGCACTTACTAACAATTGAGACGTTGTTCCACTCATTGTTACCGAGCTTTGATTGATTACCGCAATCATCCCCTTTAATTCTTGAAGCATTTGATTAAATGAATCTGTTAAACTTCCAATTTCATCTTTTCTATTGGATTCAATAGTAACCGTTAAATCACCTTTTCCAATTAATTCGACCTTCTTGGCTAAATGTTTTAACGGATTGACGAGTGACATTGTGGTTATGAAAATTAATAATATACTCAATAATACAATTCCAACTGTCATCCAAATTAACTTTATTTTGCTCGCCTGTAGTGACGAATACACCAAACTAGCATCTAAATCTGCTCCTAATATCCCGATCAATTCTCCAGAATCAGATTTGATAGGTATGTAGGCTGAAACTAACGCACCGTAATCTTCTGAATAAGTCAATTCCCCAACTTGTGACTCGCCCGTTTCAAAAGCCTTCACTAGTAAAGGGTAATCATCAACGCCCTCCTCGACATCGCCTATTGCTGAGGCATCTTGTAGCATACCATCAACCATATAGTAATATTCAAATTCTCCTTCTTTTTCTTGTCGACCCATTGTATATAAATAGATCAAACCATTGGTTTCTCGTATTTCGTTTAGATTATCTCTTAGTTCATAATAGTAATCCGTTTCCCCTGAATCTAGTGAGATTTCCTCATATTGATCCAAATCAATCACTTTAACGGCATTTTCAGAAATGGAAAGTGCTTGGTCCCCTAATGAACTTGTAATGACATTTTTGGACGTTTGAAAGGATACATAGCTAGTTACGATTCCAGATAGCAATATTAAACTGGAGAAAATAACGATCATTTTCAATTTTATACTCTTACTCATAGACGTCTCCCTCTTAATTAACAATAATAGGACTATTATACTAAAAAAGGGAAACTAATCTAATACTTTGTTGTTCGACAAATAACGACTTTAACATCATCAAACAATAAAAGCATTAACCCAATTTGGATTAATGCCTTAGTTGTTCTCTTTCATTGGACCTAATATATATCTTAACTTGATGTTGAATTATATTTTATTAACGCAACTGTATTTCAAAAGGTTCTTCTCCTAATGTTACTGTTAAAACTAAAGGCTTGTCTGATTCAGAGACCGTCTTTGGTACTTGAAAGTAAACATGAATATTCCCTTCCGTTAATGCATCGATACTGGAAGCGCCTAATTTTGTCCCGTTTTCTTCTTCAGCTGTACTTGTGTTTTCAAATGTATGTTTCCCATCATATAACAAAGAAAAATTGATTTCCCCGAGCTTATTCCCAAAAGAAAATAAGTCAGTTGTATCATTTTTAATTGTTCCAGTTAAGTGAAGATAAATTTCCGAATCAGTGGTGATCTCATGGTTTGCCCAAGTATCTTCTGGATCAGCGTTTGATGCTCCAAATTTCTTTGTAAATTCGGCTTTTGTAAGTGTCATAACAACCGAACCATCTTCATATTTAAACTCTTTGTTTTTATCCAACAAATTTTCAGAAGGTTGAACCTCCTCTTCTTTGCTGGTTGATGATTCAAACACATCTTTGTCTTCTTCACTATTTTCACCTGATGATTTACTATTGGTTTCTTCAACTATTTTTGTTGAAGACTCTTCTGATTTTCCACAAGCAACTAAAGACAACACCGTAATCATTACAATAAATAACCAAATTCTTTTCTTTTGCATATTATTTTCTCCCCTAATATGTAAGTTAAATACACCATTATACAAATATACCATATTTAGTAAATTAAGTTTTACCAACATACTAATTTGATAGGAAAGTCCCGTTCAACTATAGCTAAAATGGGCCATTGAGGTTATTTTGCTCATTCGACCTTTTACCTTTGATTTGTATGTCAAAAATTTAAAGCCTATTTAATGTGCGTTCTTAAAAGTGTTTTACTAAGAAATCTGACAGGGAGCAAATATCAATATTTATATTTAACAGAGCCATAAAGTAAAAAAGACTGCAATCAACTCAAAGACTTTGAGTTTGATTGCAGTCTGACACCCCTGTTAAAAATAGAGGTTTGAAAATTAATTTAGTTAATCTTTTCTGAAAGAGCTTTAAATCTTTCTGCAACATTCTTGGCAGTATATCCATATTCTTCAAGCAACTGATTCGCTGGTGCTGATTCGCCAAAGTGGTCAATAGATAAGACCTCACCATATTCTCCGATATATTCTCTCCAACCAAAGGAAGATGCTGTTTCGATTGCAAATTTTGCTAGAAGTCCTTTAGGAAGGACGCTTTCCCTATATTCCTTCGTCTGCTTCTCAAAACGATCCCAGCTTGGCATGCTCACAACGGAAACATAGATGCCTTCTTGTTCGAGAAGCTTTTGTGCATCGATTGCGAGGGCCACTTCTGAACCACTAGCTAATAGTAAGCCCTCTGCTTCTTTAGCTGCCTTAGATACCACATAGGCACCTTTTTGAACCCCTTTATATACTTCATCTTCAGACATTTCAAGTGTTGGTAAATCCTGACGAGTTAGTACTAGAGCGGTTGGGTTCCTCTCACTTTCTACAGCTAATCTCCAGGCTGCTGCCGTTTCCTTTGCATCAGCAGGGCGAATTAATGACAATCCTGGCATTGCACGTAATGATGCTAGATGCTCGATTGGTTGATGTGTGGGCCCATCTTCACCCACTGCAATACTATCATGAGTAAATACATAGGTAACAGGTAGATTCATTAATGCAGATAGACGCATCGCCGGTCTTAAGTAGTCGGAGAAGACAAAGAATGTTGCCCCAAATACTTTAACTCCTCCATGTAATGCCATTCCATTTAACGCCGCACCCATTCCAAATTCTCGAACTCCAAACCAAATGTTTCGTGCTTGATATCCATCCACACCAAAGTTTCCTTCAAAAGTTAATGTTGTTTTATTCGAGCACGCGAGATCAGCAGAACCTCCAATTAATTGCGGGACTTTATTTGCGATTGCATTTAGCATTTTCCCTGAAGATGCACGAGATGCCATTTTTTCACCTTTTGAAAACTGTGGTAGATCTTGTTCCCAGCCTTCAGGCAATTCACCTTTGATTGCACGCTCAAGCTGCTGTGAAAGCTCAGGGTATTGTTGTTTGTAGCTCTCGAAAAGGGAGTTCCATTGATCTTCAAATTGCTTACCAATGCTTGCAAATTGTTGGAAGTGCTCTCTCACTTCATTTGGTACATGGAATGGCTCTTTTTCTTCCCATTCATAGGCTGCTTTCGTCAGTTCCGTCTCCTTCGGACCAAGCGGAGAACCGTGAGAATCGGATTTCCCTCCTTTATTAGGAGAACCAAAGCCAATGGTTGTTTTCACTTCAATAAGTGTTGGTCTTTGATCATCAAGCTTTGCACGTTCCACAGCATTTTGGACGGCAGTTACATCATTTCCATCCTCTACTCTGAGTACTTGCCAGCCATATGCTTCAAAGCGTTGTTGGACACTCTCGGAGAATGTAAGGCTCAAGTCGCCGTCTAAAGAAATATCATTTGAGTCATAAAGTACTACTAAGCGTCCAAGCTTTAAATGACCTGCTAATGACGCAGCTTCTGCTGATACTCCTTCCATCAGATCGCCATCACCACAGATGCAATAAGTAAAATGATCAACAATGGGATAGCCTTCACGATTGTAGGTTTCTGCCAAATGACGCTCGGCCATAGCCATCCCTGCTGCCATCGCAATCCCTTGACCAAGTGGACCTGTTGTTGCATCTACACCAGGTGTATGCCCGAATTCAGGATGACCCGGTGTTTTACTCTTATATTGGCGGAAATTTTTCAAATCATCTAGCGTGACATTATAACCAAACAAGTGCAATAAGCTGTATAAGAGCATGGATCCATGACCCGCTGATAAAACGAAGCGATCTCGGTTGAACCAATTAGGATTTTGGGGGTTATGAATCATTTCCTTTGCCCAAAGTGCGTAAGCCATTGGTGCAGCACCCATTGGCATTCCCGGATGTCCTGAATTTGCCTTTTCAATGGCGTCGATGGATAAAGTGCGAATGGTGTTAATCGCCAATTCATCTACTGTTTTTTTCATTTCTATTGAACTCATAATGACACTCCTTTTATTAGCAGTTCGTCGTAATATATTTATATAGTTTTAGATTTTAAAGATATTTCTAGCTGTTCTACTAAATCGAGTCGCTCTTGGTGTCGACCACCCTGAAATTCTGCTTCGAGCCAGGTGTCAACAATATTTAGTGCAAGTGACTCCCCTAATACCCGCTCACCTAGGCAGAGCACATTGCTGTTATTGTGCTCTCTAGTTGCTCTCGCGGAAAATGTATCACTTACAACCGCCGCGCGAACACCTTGAATTTTATTAGCAGCAATGGACATTCCGATACCTGTTCCACAGCAAAGAATTCCTAATTCACATTCCCTATTGGCAACCGAATCTCCCACTTTTTTTGCATATAAGGGATAATTAACACTTTCTGTAAAGTGAGTTCCGTAATCTAGGCATTCGAATCCTTTTTTCTCTAAGTGGTTCTTAATAGACTCCTTCAACAAATATCCACCATGGTCACAGCCTAATGCGATTTTCATGCGGTTGCCCCCTGTTTGTTTATTACTCTAGTTAGCTTCTCTAAATTCTCCTTAACATCACCATGAAACGTGTATGAACCTGCAACGATTACATTGGCACCTGCTTCTACACATAGCTTGGCTGTTTCGAGGTTAATCCCCCCATCAACCTCGATGTCTATATTTCTACCTTCTACAAGCTTTTTTGCTTCCTGAATTTTCGGTAGCACACTTGAAATGAAGCTCTGACCACCATACCCTGGATTAACGGTCATAAGTAGAATCATGTCAATTTCATCTAGAACATGCTTAATCGTTTCAATAGGGGTAGCAGGATTTAGGACTACACCGGCTCTTCTATTGTATTTCTTTATTAATTGCAGACTTCGATGGAGATGCGTTGTTGCTTCCTGATGAATGGTAATGATATCCGCCCCTGCCTCAGCCACAATCGGAATAATCCAATCTGGATTTTGTACCATTAAATGAACATCAAAAATGAGCTTTGAACGTTGCCGAAGCATATTGATTTGATCTGGACCAAAGGTAATATTGGGAACAAAGTTTCCGTCCATCACATCAATATGAAGCATGCTAATATTGCTTTGTTCTAAAAGCTGCATTTGGTCCTCTAGATGGCAAAAATCTGCTGCTAGTATCGAAGGCGCTATTTTCATATGAATCTCCTCTTTTTCTCATTGTTCATTACTTCACAAAACAATGTTTAGTCGTCTCTTCTTGATCAATGGCTTCTTGCCCATTGGGTAAAATTAACACCTTATTAAATGGTTCTTCTCGATTTATGATCATATTGAATGCTTTTTGAGTTTCCTCTAAATTAAAGCGGTGAGATATAAGATCTTGTATTTGAATTCTTTTCTGTAAAAGAAACTCAATACTTTTTGTCCATTCCTCACCAGGAAATGGTGCAGAATAAGAATTCCAAAAGCCCTTTAAGGTAAGTTCTCTTCGAAAAATATTTTCAAATGCTTGTTCCGAAAGTAAAACATCTGAATAAGCAATTCCTAGATAACCAACTTTCCCCTGTTTTCTTATAACAAGCAAGCATTGTTCCTGCGTAATTTTTGATCCGGCACATTCTAAGGCGATATCCACTCCAAGACCGTTTGTGTATTCTTTTATTTTTATAGCTAAATCTTCTTTTAATGGATTGATGGTACGTTTACAACCGATTGACTTAGCGTAATGTAGTTTCTCTTCCGAAATATCGATAGCAATGATTTCTTGTACACCAGATACTTTTAGCCATTCAATGACGAGTATTCCAATCGTCCCAACACCAAATACCGCCACCACATCACCTATACGCGGAGAAATATTCAAAACACCATGTAGGGCTACAGCTAATGGTTCTATCATGGCCGCCTCTTCAAATCTCATATTCCCTACCGGAAGAACATTGGTAGCTTTTATATTGACATATTCGGCAAATGCACCTGGAGACTTAGAACCAATCATTCCATAATCTTCACATAATGAAAATTGCCCTCTTTTGCAATATTCACAAGAATGGCATGGTAGAAAGGGGATACCAACTACTCTCTCCCCAAGAGTTAAATGACTAACGGCACTACCTTTTTCTACAATAACACCAGAGAATTCATGACCCATGATAGCTGGAAGATCATACTTCCATTTGCTTGTCATTTTATGTGTGTCTGACCCACAAATACCCGCAGCCATTACTTTTATTTTCACTTCATCTTCTTGACAAGGCGAAATATCAACTTCTTTGTATACAAAATAATTTTCAGAATAAAGAACTGCTGCTTTCATTTTTGGCCTCCTCTTTTCTGAAACGCAATCAGTCAACTTTTAAGTCTTCGAGGCCCGTAGCACGTGTGGAATTCTGGAGCTTTCTTTTCTTCAATCTGAATACAGTTAACCGATAGACCGCAATAGCAAAAACCGCACTGTTGATGGGAAATTGATATTGCATATAATACTCACTTAAAAATCTGCCATGTGGTCCTAATGCGTAATCGATCATACTTTCTACCATAATATTCACCTTACTCCTTCAATTTTTCACACGTAAACTACGGGCTAGTCCACGAACTCGAAGACTAGCCTGTAATTCTTAATAGTTTCCCTGTGCGTTTATTCATTCAACAGGTGTTAACACTACTTTAATTGCTTCGCCACTTTTGATCGTTTCATACGCTTTTTGCCATTCCGAAATCGTGAATTGATGGGTCACTAGTGCATCCGCTTTTACGCGTGATTCGTTCATTAATTGGAGTGAAGGCTCCCAGTCAAATGGGTTTTGGCTTCTACAACCAATAACTTCAATTTCTTTCTGAATGATTTTTTCGAAGTCAACTACTATTTCAGGGGTAGCAAAGATACCTACTTGGACGTATCGCCCTTTCTTTCGTAGCAAATCTAATCCCATGGAAAGGGCAGGTGGTGCACCGGTACACTCTAGAACCACATCAGCTCCATAGCCCTCTGTTATTTCATTTACAATTTGCTTTACATCTTTTTCTTGAATATTAACAATGTGGTCGATACCAAGCTCAGCGGCTTTTACTAAGCGGTGTTCATCTTTTTCTAAACCTGTAATTACCACTGTTGCTCCTTTGTGCTTTGCAATTTGAGCTGTAAGAAGTCCGATTGGTCCAGGACCTAATACGACAACAACTTCACCTGGTTGGATACGACCTTTTTCAATCGCATGATGTGAACATGCTAAGGGCTCAGTTAATGAGGCTGATAAATAACTAACGTTTTCAGGAAGTTTATGAACACTTTCCTTCCTAGCAATTACGTATTTTGCAAATCCACCATCTTGCTGTGTACCTAAACCCTTTCGATCACTGCATAAATTATAATTCTTCGATTGACAATACTTACATTTACCACAAATAGTAAAGGTCGTCTCTGAAGTCACACGATCTCCAACTTGAATGTCTTTAACATTCAAACCAACCTCTACTACTTCTCCAGAAAACTCATGCCCTAGAGTGACTGGTGCATTCACTTTGTATTTACCCTCATAGGTATGAAGGTCAGTACCACAAACTCCAGCATATTTTACAAGTATTTTTACCTGATCTTCGCCAACCGTTGGCTCCTCAACGTCTATTAATTCTAGGTGTCCGAAGCCTGGTTCTAATTTCACAAGTGATTTCATTTAGTTTCCTCCTAAAAGGATTTCTTTTAAAAGGCTGTTTTCTAATGACTACTCTTTGTCAATAGCCAATCCTTGTCTATACGGCATACTACTGTCAGTATCACGTATAAAACTAAGGTAGAAAATAGCCAATTTTGACAAAAGGTATTAACTATAGTATTGTTAAATCAAATTATATTTTTTAGAGATTCCCGTCTCTAAGCCTCTCGAATTAAACGCCAATTTAAGTCGAGATTTTAAGAGCTAATGCTGCATTTTTGCATGTATTAGCTCTTGCTATTTATAGCCCTAATTAAAAAGTGCAAAGAGCTTATAAACAACATAGTTTACTAGGTTACCGCCTTGGTCGATACTAGAGATCATGTTGGTTCCTTCAGGCATATCAAAGTGTGCATCAATTGCCATTTGGGTGTGAAGCGGAGCAAGATCTGTTGCCATGTAAAGTGATAATGCGATAACTACAGTACCTGCGATAACAGAGTGGATAATATTCCCTCTTGCGGCACCGACAATAAATGCAACGATAAATGGAATGGTTGCCAAGTCACCGAATGGTAATAGATTGTTACCAGGTAAAATAACTGCTAATGCAACGGTAATAGGTACAAGAATAAGAGCGGTTGCTATGACTGATGGATGTCCGATGGCTACAGCCGCGTCTAATCCGATGTAAATATTGTCTGCACCGAACTTTTTACTTAAGAAATTACGAGCAGCTTCTGATACTGGCAGTAATCCTTCCATGAGAATTTTAACCATTCTAGGCATAAGGAACATTACCCCACCCATTGCCATTCCGACCTTTATGATGTCCCCAGCTCCATAACCAGCCAGCGCACCAAGCCCAATACCTAAGATAAGCCCCATAAAAATTGGTTCACCGAAAACACCAAATCTTTTTTGAATGGTATCTGGATCAGCGTGAAGATTTTTTATTCCGGGAATTTTCTGAATTAACCAAACAAGCGGAATACCAATTGGTGCATACGATGCTGTACTTCCTGTTGGAATTGAAATTCCTGGTAGTTGAAAGTAGTTTTCTAGCATTGGCGCTGTCCAGTCAGCAATTTTAAGAATGATAATTTGGAAAATAACTGCAGCAATTAAAGCTTGAACGATACTACCTGATAATGCGTAAACTACTGCACCTGCAAATGTGAAGTGCCAGAAATTCCAAATATCTACCATCATCGTTTTCGTCGTTTTTGTTACAAGCATGATGATATTAACGACTAACCCTAGAGGAATAATAAATGCTGCGATTGGTGATGCCCATGATATAGTTGCTGCACCTGGCCAACCAACGTCAATCACATTTAATTCTATTCCAAACCTCTCTACCATCCCATTAGCGGCAGGTCCAAGATTATTAACTAGCAAATCTACGACCATGAAAATACCGATAAATCCAACGCCGATCGTTAAACCTGAACGAAACGCCTTCCCTGGCTTTTGACCAAAAAGCATACCTAGAAGAAAGATGGCTACTGGTAAAATTACCGTTGGTCCTAGTCCTAAAAATGCCTGTAAAGCTTCAACCATGTCCTTCATATTTCTTCCTCCTCAAACTAAGTACAATACTTTTCTACTACTCTGTTTTCGGATAAGTCGTTTCACATGAACCTATCTTTCTTTCCATAGTTAAGAATGACGGGTTTTACAAAATCTTGATTTTCGTTAAGGAAACAACTGCTTTCGAAAACAGTTATAAAAAATGACTAAATCATTTTTTAATCTCCTCAAGAATCTGCTGCTTCACATCATCTAATCCAATTCCTGTTAAGAAAGCTCTTGCGTTGATGACTGGGAATGGGTAATCCTTACCAGTTATAGTTGTTGTCACAAGTAAGTCAGCAGAATCTAAATATCCTGATACCTCAGTTATTTTGCACTGAATTAAGTTAGCCTGGATGTTGTTTGCACTACACATTTCGATAATTGCCTCATTTACCACTGTAGAAGTTGCAATACCTGCACCACATGCTACTAAAATTGTCTTTTTCTTCATAGAAAACCCCTGCCCCTCTAATGATTTAATTTACTTTCAAGTAAATCAATGATTTTATCTTTACTATGTTCCTTTGATATTTCCTTTAATGTTTCTTCATTTTGAAAGATTTGCATTAAGCTTTGAAGTAATTTTAATTGCGCATGCTGTTGATCCATTGCAAGCATAAAGACAAGCTTCACTGGAGTAACGGTTCCGATTTCCCCCATAATTCCAAAATCCACTTCGTTTTTTAAAACAGCCACACTAATGGCTTTTCTATTCACATGCTCAATGTCCGTATGTGGAATTGCGACAGAACATCCTAGTGTTGGCAGGCCTGTTGGAAAAGTCTTCTCTCTTTCGATCACTGCATCGATATAGCTTTCTTTGACGACACCTTGTTCGTATAAATTTCTAGCCATGTTTTGAAGAACTTCTTCGTTTGTTGTTCCATCCAAGTCTACCATTATGAGTGATTCTTCTAGACAAACGGTGTCCATTTTCATTCTTCTCCTTACTTTCGTTTATAGTTTTACTAGGTTTGTATTTTTAAGCATCCCCCTTTTCACAAGATAGATTATTAGACAGCTGAGTACTTCGAAATCACCTGGAGAAGTTCATCTGACGACTTTGATTCGATCAGCCTCATAGTATCCTCCTGATTACTAGCTAGCTTCATAAGTTGCATCAATGCTCTTAAATGCTGGTGCTTATCTAAAGCAGCAATTGTAATAATGATTTGGACTGAATATTCATTGTATTGAACAGGTTCTTCTAGCCTAAGAAGACTCATACTAACCTCGTTTACACCACTTTCAGGATCTGCGTGAGGTATAGCTATATTGTTCCCGATAATAATATAAGGGTCTTCGTTGTCGTACAACCGAAGCATTTCCTCTACATAAGAGGGTGTAACACTACCACTCTCAACTAAAGGTCTTGAGCAAATTTGAAGTGCTTCCTGCCACGATTTCATTCTTTTTTCTAAGGTGATAGTTTCAGGTACGATAAGCTCATTTAAATTTCTCTTCGGTAACTCCATAGGTTTCGCCAAATGTGGTGTATGATCTAGGCGAAAATGTGATTCAAGCTCCTTTTGTAGCTGCTCTCGACTTTCAATGGTCGCATGTTTTTCAATAATATCGATTACGTGATACACATTCATAACCGATGGTGTGTAGCCGTTTAGCTCCTGCATTACCTGTTTTCGTAACCGATATTTTTCTTCTCTTTCCAGAAACGTTTTAACAAGGATTTGTTTACGATTCGTTTGTAGAAAAGTGGTAGTAAAGACAAGATCATAATCAAGTGTATAAACATGAAATTCTCGGACGGACAAAGCATCAATAAATACAAACTCTGGAAACAATTCTCGCAAGGTACTTTCGAGTAATCTTGATACACAAATACCCTTCGGACAAACAACGAGAGCTTTAATTTTCTTTTGGAGGCTATCCCCCTGTCTAGAAAGCCAACCGCCGATAAGCATTGTAAAATAAGTGGATTCGCTCTCCGGAATATTTCCTCCAATAAGCTGTTCTAATGGTTTCATAGATTTCCTTACAAGATGATGTAGCTCCTTAAATTCATTGCTTACTGTATTTTCTAAGGGGTTTGTAATCGATAGCTTATATTTAATTCTGTAATACGCTGGTTTAACATGTAGAAGGATTTTATTTAAAAGCTGATCTTTTTCTTGTAATCGCACACATGCATTTTTCTCAAATAGAGAGAGCATAAGACTAATAGAGTGATATAATTCAGGAAATGTTTTGTCTGCATTGCGTTCAGAAGAGGATACATTTGTTGTTAAAAGGTGCAATGTGATAAATAATCTTTCTTCCATCGGGATTTGATCTAAATCCTGTAAAAGCTCTTCTGCTGCTTGAAATTCCTTCGTATCAGACAGCTCATAATAATGAATATGAAAAGGTTCAATTAATTTCCCTTGAGTAATGCGTCTTAGAAGTAATATGAGTATGTAGGGCATTGATTCGATTTTTTCATCAGTAAACTTTAGATTTAATTTTCTTTCAACCTCTTCCACACGTTCATGAAAGGTATCAATCTCCGATAGTGGAATGGAAGTTAACTCTTCAATCCACCTTTTTCCATTCGTCATTTCAATCGTTTTAAAGATGATGTTAATCAATAGCTGTCGCTTATTAAACTCCTTACCTTCGATAAGGTAGCCATACTGCCTATAGTACTTAATTGTTAAATCAAAGATATCAAGCTGGAGTTGAGCATTTTTTAGATCGTTAATTATAGTATTACGACTTACACTAAGGCACGAAGTAAAATGGTAAAGTGAAAGTTCTTCACTTCTGCTTAATAGCATGAGTATCAATAGATTTACTCTTTCGTTTTCAGAAAGAATGTATGCATCTGTTTCATCTAAGGCATTTTCATTCAGGAGAGTTGTAAAATGCACCTTATTTAGAAGAAATAATCCAGACTTTGTTCTTTTGATCTCAGGTAAACCTGTCGCTATTAACCAATCGTTAATTTTGTTAATGCTATAACCAACCTGTCTTCTGCTAAGAGAAAACCGCTCTTCCAGATCCTTGTTTTTTATACTCGGATTAATAAGAATTTCATGAAGTATTTGACTGCTTCTCTCGTCTAAATCCATTGTCATGTCCTCCTTGGTTACATAGTATCATTCATAAAAATAAAAATGTACACGTTTTCATTCCAATTTATTACCATGGTGATGTACATCAATGGGATGTACAATGTGTATTGTCTCACATTGTACATTCTGCCGAAAGGTATCGTTAATAGGGATTTGGCAATAGGTTGCTGACAACATAAAAAGAACGCAATGATTGATTGCGTTCTCTTGATTAGGTATTCCTATGAATATAAATTGCTAACTTATTTGTTCAAGGTGCCTTTTCTATCTGGAATATTCCATTTATGAAAAATAACATCAAACCGCTTCTGTTCCCCACTTCTTCTCATCCTGTACAAACAGGATTCCCAACTCATGATGATCGCCTTCGTAGAGAGCTCGCTGGACAAAGCGAACTTGTCCATTGACGTCTAACACCTCAAGCTTACAGTGAGCACGGTTCCGTTGCAGTGCCTCATAGACCTCGGCTTCGTTATGCACGATGGTTCCATTTACCTTAGAAACAATCTCCCCAACGGATAGCTGCATTTTTTGTGCGGGAGAATGTGGTAGCACGCCTAAAATCATGACACCTTGATTGCGTTTCGAAAAATAGAAGGGACCACTTTCTTCCTTCGTCTTTTGGCTAAAGTAGATCACCTCGCGACCTAGGATTCCGATCGCAACGACCGCTAATGATAGAATCGGGAGCCAATATGAAGCGATCGCGATTGCTGTTAGAACGAAACCATGAGCCATGATTTGCTTTCCGACATGTGTGACTGCCTGGGTTGGCAGAGCTCCTTGGATATGCTGATAATGCCCAAGTGCGAACGGAACTAGTAGTAGTCCGTAGCCTTCTCCACCAACATTAAACACTGGCCACCATTCAAACGGCAGCTGCTGGAGGGCATCTCCAGGGATCAACAGAAGAAGCGGCAACATCCATACTCGCTTGAGTTCGTGAACGCCTACTCGTTGGCCGCGCTTGCTCGTCATGAGCTTAGGCGAGGTCCCCTTCTTTCCATTTTTCAAAATAAGAATGCCTTCTGCAATGACTAGTAGAGCTAGAAGGACCGTGATGGACGGGTAGAGCTTGTCTTTTAGACTGCTGAAGAGATCAGGGAAAAGTGGGATGCTCCAGTCCTTGCCCGCAGTGAAAAAGATAGTGAAGAAGGTGAGACCCACTGTGTATACCGATGATAGTAGGCGTACACGAATGCTCAGGATGATCGTGATTGCTGCGATAAACAGGATAGCTGCTAGCGGAATGACCACTCCCGCTGTGATCATGATGATCGACAGTCCGAATCCGAGCAATAGTCCGAGCGGTAGTAACTGCCGAAGCTCAAAGTAGGCATTTTCGGCGCGAACGTGAAAATGACTTCGCTCTCTCTTTACTCGAGAAACTCCTAAAAATGCCGCGAGTAGGAATGTGAAGTAAAACACTGGATGTATTAATAGTTTTGCGAATCCCCAAGCCATTTCTAATAGCCACTCTAGAACCAAACTAGCCACCAACCTTATCAATCTATTTCCGAACTTTCCTATTAATCTTTATTTTACCAAATGAAAGGAGAATTCGATATTAGAAATATTTTGGATAATAGTGGATATGAGATTTTAGGGGAATATTCTCGGAATTTCCATAACAAAAATACCCTCTTACCCATGAGGATAAGAGGGTCAATCTTATTTCGCCAACAACCGGAGTCCAGTCTGCAGTTGCGTGTCATTGCTATCCTTCTTCATTTCTTCAACCACCGCACTCTGGAGAGCACTGGCTGTTTTGCTGTCAATTTTCCCCGTCATCTCTAAATCGTGTTGACGTTGGAAGGCCATGACCGACGTTTCGGTACGGTCGTTGAAATACCCGTCTTCACGCCCCGGGTCGAGTCCAAGTGCCTTCAGCATTTGCTGGGCATTTTTAATTTGCTCGTTGTTCATATCCTTCTCTAGCGCTTCGGTAATCTGAAGCGGATGCGTGTGATATAGGTCGGATTGAACCACCTTCACATCAGGTTCAATCCCCTTTTTGTGAATCCAGTTTCCGTCAGGTGTTAACCACTTAAACAGCGTGAGCTTAATGTTGCTGCCATCTCCCATCGGGACCGCCTGCTGAACGGTTCCTTTTCCGAACGTGGTTTCCCCAATGAGCTGGAATCCTTCCGCTTCCTGCAGTGCACCGGCAAGAATTTCAGAGGCAGAGGCACTACCTTTATCAATCAATACCGCAACAGGATAGTCCTTATCCTTCGTTAGGTTTGAAAAATAGCGCATCTTTTCGCCATCACGTTTCTCGATTTGCACGAATGGTTTTTCCTTTGACACGAATTCTTTCAAGATTTCCTCCACGCTTGATAAAAGCCCACCTGGATTGCCTCGAACATCAATCAGTAACCCATCGATGCCTTTATCTTCAAGCGCCTTTAACTCCTTTTTAAACTCTTTAGCGGTTTCCTCTGAGAAAGTGGTGATCTCAAGATAACCGATTTCCTTCCCATTCTGCTTTTTCACATCACTATGCACCGTGATTTGTGGAATTTCATCGCGCTTCACGTTGACAACAAGAGGCTCGGATAAGCCACTACGGGCGATTTCCAGCTTCACCTTTGTTCCTTTTTTCCCGCGGATTTTGAGGGTTGCTTCATATAGGTCCACTCCGTCCAAGCTTTCTCCATCCACCGATAGTATTTGGTCATTTGGACGCAAGCCCGCTTTTTCGGCTGGCGAATCTTTAAATGGTGACACGATGACAATTTTCCCGTCAACTAGACCTACCTCTGCCCCAATCCCCTCAAACGATGATTCTAGCGTGCTGCTAAATTGCTTGGCCGTTTCTTTATCCATGTACACAGAGTACGGATCATCGAGTGTGGTGAGCATCCCTTGAATTGCACCCTCGATGAGCTTTTCTTGATCCACACTTTCTACATAACTAGTTAAAATTAACTCGTAGGCTTTTTCGACTTTTTCCAATTCTTCTAGATTAATAGCCTGAGGGGTTCCCTCGTCGCTGCTTTCGGTATGTAACTCCACCTTGGACTCTGCCGCTAAAGCACCAGTATAATGCAAATATCCATATGTTCCTCCAGCACCTGTCAGCAATGACCCCGTCATTAGCAAGGCGACCCATTTTCGATTCATGAAAAATCCTCCCTAAAAGAAAAGCACTAATTTTTTCTGCATTAACTATGTGTCGGTTTAAGGGTCTATTTCTCCTTCCGAGAGCTGTTGTTGCTTTGCTAACATTGGCTTCCTCCAGGAGAAACAGCCCCTATATCATACAGAGTTATACAAAAAACACCCCACAAAGGTGTGAGATGTCTTTGTATAACCACTATATGTGTGAAATGGACGAGTTATGAATTAATTCCGGACAACGAGTGTGGCGAGCTGTTCGGTTAAGGTTTCTAATTCTTTGAATGACTCGACCACTTGGGTGATTTGGTGGGATTGTTCTTCGACGCTTGCTAGTACTTCTTCTACTGCCGCACTCGACTGCTCGGAAACACTGGATAGCGAAGAGATTTCGTCGATAACCGCTTCAGAGTTTTTAGAGAAATGAACGAGACTTTTTTCCACTTCTTCTGCTTGCTGAAGTCCTTGCTTGGATGAGGCGAGCATGGACTGGAACGTTTGACTCGTTTGCTTGGTCATTTCTAATCCTTTTTCAACTGCAAGCTGACCACCTTGTACTTGGCCCGTTACTTGCACCGTCTTTCTTTGGATTCCATCTAGGATGGCTTCGATTTCATGTGTGGATGCTTGAGAGGTTTCTGCAAGCTTACGAACTTCCCCAGCTACCACTGCAAATCCCTTACCAGCCTCTCCCGCGCGTGCTGCTTCGATCGCTGCGTTTAATGCGAGGAGATTGGTTTGATCAGTTACTTCTCTAATTTTTAAAACAATCGCCCCGATTTGCTGGGTTTGATCGTTTAGCTCTTTCATCAATTGACTTGTATTTTCGACTGAGTCATATACATCTTTCATTTCCGTTTCGAGCGTGTGAATCTTTTTCGTCCCTACTTGAGATGTGTGCTCTGTTTCAAGCGAGATTTTGTGGAGCGTTTGAGCGGATGTCACAACCCTACGAATCATATCTCCTGACAATTGCATCGTCTCATTCATCCCGGTCACGGAGCTTGCTTGAGTCTCCATTCCTTTTGATATTTCAGAGAAGGCTGAAGTCAGCTCAACAGAAATTTGATTTGTTTTCTCAATATTTCTTTTAAAAGAATGACTGAAGTTTTGCAGTACTCCTACCGATTCTTTTACTTTTTCTAGCAATTCATCAACCTGTTCTTTTCCTTGCTTTAACTCGACTCCGTCGGCTTCCATCTTTTGGGTTAGTTTTGAAGTAAGTCGTGCCTGTGTAAGGAACATGATTAACGTTACTATATTGATGACATTCAATGAGATTAAGATGGAAACGTCGGCTCCGTAAAACATTTGCTCATTAAATTTAAAAAAGAAATAATTGCTTAGAGCTAGACCAATCACGCCCGTTATGGCCATTGACCCCACTTGGTTATAAATCATGACAACTGCTAGAGCAAAATAGATCATTAAGTAGCTTGATAGCTTCGGAGAACTAGAAACCATAAAGAAAATAAGAATCGCGATCCCAACAGCTACAATGTAATGAATATGTAGTGTAAACTTTTTCGTTACGGTTAATGCCGTAATTATGGAAACGAGTGTAAAACCGACAATGGCAAACGTAACAATTCCCTTTGTGCTAACGTTTGCAGCAAAGTTACTAGCAAGCCCTAAGGCAAAGCAGATCCATAGTAAAATGGTGACCAGCTTGTTTCTTTCCTGCATGTATTGAATTCTGTCCATATCAAATTCCCCCAATTGTTAATATGAAACAACATCCTTTAATGAGCGTGTGAAGTCATAACGTAAATCCACATAATGATTATCTCCCAAATACACAAGTGGACAATGTGGCATATCCTCGTAAACCGTTATGATTGTCCCCTGCTCCCCTGTATTTAACACGACTTTTTTTCCAATAAACTGATCCATTAAGTATTTGGTAAAAGGTACTGTAATCGCTGAGTTGAACTTTCCCTTTGCGGTTTCCTCCATTAAAATCATGACAGCAACGATCGGTGACTGTTCCCCCTTATACGGACGGACCGCTGTGATGGCGTCATACGTATCTGCAACCGAGATGATTTGGGCATGAAAAGGGATAACATCCTCTCGAACTCCATAAGGATACCCCGAACCGTCTAATCTTTCATGATGCATAAGTGTTCCCATAATCACCTTCGAGCGAGTCTCACCCATTTTCTTCAGGATTTGTACCCCCTCAACCGTATGGTTTCGGATAAGCTCCCATTCTTCAGGATCTAGTTTTCCGTTCTTTTTTAAAACTGAAAGTGGGATCGCAAGCTTGCCGATATCATGCAAAATCCCTGTTTCGCCAAGAAGGAGTATTTCTGCTTTATCCATAGCCAATAGCTTTCCGATAATGGAAGAGACGACGGCTACATTTAAGGAATGAACATATGTAAACTCATCATCTTTCCTAAGAAGCTTGAGTAGCTCGAAATGCTCATCTTCCGCTACAATCGTATTCAGCATCGGTGTATACATATGCTCGAGCTTTTGTAACGGTTGGTTGTAAGCGCTACCATTTATGGTTGCTTCCAAATCTTCAAATATCGATTGTAACTGCCCAAGAGATTCCTTATAGTTCTGCTCTAGTTTTTCAACACTAATAGACGGTTGATTAATTGAACAAGTTTCCAAGCGTAAATTATTATGATTCAAGTGACTTTGTAAAACAAAGATATGTCTTTCGTTTAATACCGTGCCTTTTCTTAGAAGTGGAATCGATTTGTTCTTTGCAAACACATCTTCCGCTAGCACCGATCCTACTAATTGTAAGGAAAGACTCCCCTCTGTTAACATTCCATACACCCCTATAGTCCGTTTTACCTGTGCAATTATTACTATTATAGTGCCAAATTCTAGTTTTGAGTATAGGAATGGGGGAGGTTTTATTTCGTAATGCTCAAAATATTTCTACAAATTTCGACTCTAACATAAAAAAGAAGAGGGAGTTCCTCTTCTACTTTAAATGATATTAACTTAACACCAGTTCCTTCGCTACTAACTGTTGAATAAACTGATGTCCACTTCTTACAATTTGACCTTTATCATAATCCATAGATGCTACATGGAAAGAGTTTGGTAATATGAGCCTTTCCTTATTAGCAGATCGTACCGTTTGAAGAATATAATCGGTATTTTCAGGTGGGACAACATGGTCCACACTTGAACGGATACCTAAAACCGGGCTCTCTATCTCAGGTAGGATGCTTAAAGTATCCTCCATGACCTTTTGTAGTTCATGAACCGCTTTTAATGGTACCTTTGGATAAGTAATTTCATGAACATTCTTTGCATGAATATCTGGTTCTGACTCATTTAGAAACCTTGGTTCAACCTTGCCTTTTAAATATTCGTAGGATGGAACTTCCAAAGCAGCATTTATTAAAATGAGCCCCTTTATTTCTTTGTGACGATGGGCTAAACGAAGAGATAGTGTTCCACCCATTGACTGCCCGATAACAAAAATATGTGAACACTGTTGTTTTAATTGTAAATAGGCTTTTTCTAATGAAGAGAACCAGTCATGATAAGAGCAAGCTTCCATATCTTTATAGTGAGTTCCGTGTCCCTTTAATCTAGGAGCTAACACCGAGTACCCTAATCTTGCAAACTCTTCCCCAATATACCGTACGCTTTGAGGTGTACCAAGAAACCCATGAGAAATAAGTACTCCAACTTCACTTCCCTTGAAGAAAAATTCTTCCGCGCCCTCGATAACCGGATATGTTTCTGCCATCTGTTTCGCCTCCATTAGTAAGCTTTTTATCTGTTACCTTACTATAATCCATATTATACCCATCTGTAAACTAGGAATTAAATAAAAAAGCACATTTAGTTTTTTACTCCATCTTTCCCTTAAAACGAATTTCTAAAAAACAGAACTAGAAAACATTTTTACTACTTAGAAAAAAAGGAAACCCATAAGGATTCCCTTTTATCTTTTTACATGTAGAATCTAAACAATCTCCCATTTCATAACCGTATTCACTTGTGTCGTACCTTGAGAATGGAATAAAATTCTTTCACTTAATTCCTTTGAAAAATATAACGAGGTAAATACCTGTTCACCGTTGTTGACAAAAATCTCAATCGATGACACATCTAGAAAGATCGACAGGTGCACCGGATTGGATAAATCAATCCACTGACTTCTGATAAAATCCTTTTTGGTCCCCGTATTTTCAATGACATATTCTGACTCACTTCGATCTAAAACGATTTCATTTTTACTCTTATCAAATAGTAAGGATAGTTTTTCATTTGTATCTTTGAAAAACTCAATGGTAAACTGATTGCTTTCTGTCATCTCAAACTGAATATCTAGTCTTTGACTATTGCCATTCAGACTAGTATTCTGGTAAATTCCATTGATCGTAAAATCCTTCTGTTCTACACCATTTCTTTGATAGGCTTCTATTCTATGATAAGGCTTTTGAATAAGCCTTCCATTTTTGATTGATAATTCTCTTGGAAGTGTCATTGAGCCGTTCCAGCCATGCCCTAGCTCATGCAAGGGATAGCTTCTTTCCCACATATTCATCCAGGCGATAATCACTCTTTTTCCTTCAGCAGTTAATAGGGACTGTGGTGCATAAAAGTCAAAGCCCTCATCAAGTTCTTGCTCACTCTCCACTTTAAATTCACCTGTTGAGTAATCAAACTCCCCTATTAAAGCCATTGTCGAATGCACATTTTCAAACCTATTTCCTACACGCGGTTTTTCCTGAGGTGAAAATAACAAAACATGTTTGCCATCCAGTTCAAATACATCGGGACATTCCCATACCGTTCCATAATCCTTACCTAGTGACAACTGATTCAGATATTCCCAACTCAAACCATCCTTGGACGTATAGAATAATACATGGCCGATATGCTCCCTACTTTTTGCTCCAACCACCATATAAAGCTGATTCTGATAGGGCCACACTTTGGGGTCTCTGAAATCTTCAACTCTGATTCCTGTTGGAACCTGGTCAGATGTAATAACAGGGTTATTCTCATACTTTTCGTAAGTTTCCCCATCTACCGATTTTGCTAGACACTGTACCTGTCTAATAAAGGGAATGGTTTCTTGGTTTTGAGAATATGGTTTCTTTTTAAAATCCTTATCATAGACATCATCGAGCAGGGAATCAATATGGCCCGTATAATATAGCCAATGTTCATTCCCCACTTGAATTCCAGAACCTGAAAAAACACCATTTCGGTCATAATCTTCACCTGGTTTTAATGCAATTTCTTTGTGATTCCATTTGATAAGATCCGAGCTTACTGCATGCGCCCAATGCATGGGACCCCAAACGGTATCATAAGGATAATGCTGATAGAAAAGGTGATATTCATTATTAAAATATGAAAATCCATTTGGGTCATTCATCCATCCACACTCAGGCATTAGATGATAATTATGTCGATACGTTTTATTAATTGCTTTCGTTTGTATGGTCATTCCGTTCACTTAAGTCTCCTTTTTCCAAATTGATTTCAACTCAAAGACTTTAATTGATTTGATCCTGATATCTTCCTCACCAATTAAAGAGATATAATCACTATTTTTTAATGTGGGATATACTCTGCTTGAAATCATTTTTTCGTTATTTAGATAGCATTCAATGGCCGAGTGATCCAAATAAATATGTGCAGAAAAGCCTTTTTCAATATCAAGGAAGCCTCCCTGGATATCACCTTCACGTTCCAAACTACTTTTGCTTCGGTCGAGCCAAACTTGCTTGTTTTTCTTATCATAGATAAGGCTTGTTTTTTCTTGATTCGTAGGATCCTTTTTACACTCAACCCCTACTAATCTCTCCGTATATTCGAATTCCACAAAAACCTCAAGCATCTTTCCTTTTATATCTTTAAGTTTTCCATTTATTTCAACTAATGGTTTATCCGCTTCATTTACCAGTACTTTATTTCTTAGTGCTACCAGATTTTCTAAAGGTTTCACTCTGAGTTCATTATTTTCTAAATACACTTCAATAGGAAGTCCCGCATTATGGGCCCAACCAGAATCGTATTCTTCCTGCTCATTTCGGTTACCTTGAAGAATAGAGAAAACAATAGTTTTCTTCGTAACGGGATCAACAAATCCACTTGGTCCGCTAAATTTAAACTTTCCGTAATCCATCAATTGGGGTTCAGGGGAATCTGGAATGAACCTTAGGCTGTTCTTATCGAACTCTCCAAGATAATAATAAGTATCCACTTGGTATGTTGATTTCTTGTTAAAATAACTCATGAATAGAAAGAGATACTTGGTATTTCCTTTATCGTCAGACACCGGTAGTAAAACAGGAAGCTCCCAATTTGTTCCTAAATTAGGAAGGTCCTTTATGTCTACTGTAAAAAAGTCCCCTTTAAACTGCCAATTTTCACAATCAGCAGATTCATAAATCCAGGCTGTTGGCCCTTTCTCTTCTACTCCACCGCCTATAATGAGGTACCATTTCTCTTCCTTATCATCCTTCCAGACAAATGGATCCCTGAATTGAGAAGGCATTCCTTGTTTATCCGTTTGGGTAATGGCACCGTGTGGGTCCATTACCCAATCCACTAGGTGGATATCCTCTATATTTTTCGGGCGAGCGATGGCAACTCCCTGGTTATATTTCTTAGCCAAGTTAGCGGAGGTATAAAACAGATACGGAATGCCCCCTGGACCAATGGTAGCTGAACCAGACCACACCCCTGATGGCGTTAATTCACCCCTTTGTGGAAATAAAGCTGTTTTTTCATTTTCCCAAAAAACCATGTCATCACTTGTCCAATGTCCCCAATGCAAATTCGAGAAATAAGGCCCGGTTGCATTTTTCTGATAAAACAAGTGATACTTTCCCTTGTAATAAAATGGAGCATGGGGTTCATTCATCCAGTGCTGTGGCGGTATCGCATGATATTGCGGCCGATGAATATCATCTGAAATTTTCCTTTCATCAAGATCGATGATCTTAAAATCAAGTGAAAGCTGATCTTGAATCTCAGTAAAGTTACTTTGAACCATTTCCGCTGACCAAGCTTCATCATAAATCTGTATAAAGTCGATTAGCCCTGAAAACATTCCAGCCTTAAAAACATCGCTGATTTTAAAAGGGGTATTATTTAATCCGATTGATAATGGAAGATCAGCATTCTTACATCCATCAATTCCTTCACACATGACTCCTTGTGAATTAATATAAATCGACATCCGATTGGTTTCTTGGTTAAAGGTAGCCGTAATTAGTGATTTCTTGAACAATTCCAGTTGTTCATTACTCCTAATCATATGTATTCGGCTCCCATTCCCTATTTCAAATTGGACTTCCCCGTGCTGATAAAGGCTTAACGCAAATCCTTTTTTCTTCTCTTTATCTAATTGATCAATGATTGTGGTAGATACTTTTCCATGACAAGCTTCAAAACAACGGGGAGTAATTACCGTAGCTATCGTGAAGGATCCATTTACTTCTATTGCTTTATCCTTTATATACGTGGAATATCCGTCAAAATCTAAAGCGTAACCTCCAAGTGAAGACGTGACCCACTTCGGGGAACAACTTTCCTTATACCTTGCCTGATTAAAGACATATTCAATAGGTAACAGATTGCCTCGAACCCCTTCTTTGGTTACATGTCCCTTTCCCTCATTCAGGCTGAGGTCATATAGTAAACTCATAAGTCACCTCTGATAGAATTTATTTAATTCCAGTTGTTGAGTTTTGTGGCATAATGTATTTTTGGCCAAAGATATAAACGAATAGAATGGGAATCGTGGTAACGGTTAGCCCCGCCATCACCTGGTTTAAGTAGATCGGTTTCGTTTCGTTCATAATATTTACAGCTACTGATAATGGATATTTGTTTGTTTCCGTAAAAACCATAAGAGGCCATACATAATCATTCCAGGAACCAACAAAAACCAGTATGCCAATCGTCATGAAGATTGGTTTTGAGATGGGAACAGCAATTTTCGTGAATATTTGCCAGTCCGAAGCACCGTCCATATAGGCCGACTCTCTTAGCTCTTTAGGAATCTTCTTGAAAAATACCATAAAGAGGAAGATATTAAAGGCACTTCCGATATGTGGTAATGCTAATCCCCAAACCGTGTTCGTAAGGTTCATTTCATTGATGATAATGAATATTTGGATGAGAACAGACTGAAACGGGAAGATGATTAAAATAAGTAAAGTGGCAGTAATATACTTTTTAAAAGGAATATCAAAGGTAGCCAACGCATATCCCGCAAGTGAGTTAACCAATAAACTACCGAAAACAATTACACAACTATATAGAACACTATTAAAGAAATGAAGCCCAAAATTAAATCTGCTGAACATTTCCTTATAAGCGTCTAACCAGGAGCTCACGTTACTGAAATTAGGTATAAAACTATGAATTGTTCCAATTTCTCTTGAGATTTCTGCTACCGATTTCGTACTACTTACAAACATCCAGACAGTGGGGAATAAGAACAGAATCGTAAATGCAATTAATAGAAAAATCTTTAAAAATTTAATCACATTAAATGTCTTCAATTTTTATTCCTCCTTAACCAATTTTCTTTGAACAAATGCGATAAGAATCAATAGTAATGCGAATACAACGGTGATGGCACTTGAATAGCCGATTTGGCGGTATCTAGTTCCTTGTTCAAACATATATAAAAGAATGCTAGATGTACTGCCTTGGGGACCTCCATTTGTTAACACTAGTGGTTCAATAATGATTTTAAATGTCCCTGTAGTCACGACAATGAGTACAAAAACAAGCTGATCCTTTATACTTGGAACAGTAATATACCTAAACTTTTGCCAAGCATTCGCACCTTCTATATCGGCTGCTTCATACAAGGATGATGGAATTTCCTGAAGGGCAGCCATGATGATTAACATTTGAAAGCTTATCCCTTGCCAAAGAATAATAAATGAAATGGTTTGGAGTGCTAAATCTGGATTAGCGAAGAATTCCTGTTTCGCAAAGCCTAACTCAGCTAGAAATACATTTACAATACCTAGTTTGGGATCCAAGATATTTTTCCATAATAAGGAGACTACGATAATAGATAAAATGTATGGTGAAAAGAATGCCGTTCTAAAAAAGGTATTCACTTTTGATTTTTTCGCAATGAGAATGGCTAAAAATAAGGACAATGCGACTTGTAGAGGCACAATAAAAATGACATATTTGGTAGAGTTAAAGAAAGATTGCTTTGCATATTTGTCTTCCACAATCCCCTTGTAATTATCAAATCCGACGAATGAGATATTATCTGGTTTCAAAAGATAATAATCGGTAAAGGAATAGCCAACTGCGAGAAATAGTGGATAAATAACAAACACACCGATTAAAACAAATGCAGGAAGTAAAAACAGAAATTTACTACTTAAAAGGAACCCAAGAAATCCATCCTTATTGTTTCTTCTTCTGATCTTGTTCATATAAAAAACTCCTTAATAGAATAGAAAGTGTACGAACCATCGTACACTGACTATTTTATTATCATAATAAGCTTTTACTTAAATCTAGCGGCCTCTCTTTCGGCTTTTTCAATCGCATCCTCAACTAAATTCTCAACAGAATCTGTTTCTAACGCTATTCCTTCCACAATATCACCGAGTACATCTTCAAGCACTGGAAAGATTGGTGATTTCGGTTTCACATGTTCAGTCTCTACTAACTGATCTAACATTAGCTTTCTAGGATACTCACTATATTTTTCCGAAGAAGCAAGTAACTCTTCATGACCAGGGATCAGTCCTGCAGCTTCTTCCATCGCCTTAGCACTATCCTTATTTGTTAAATGAGCAACGAGTTCAGATGTGAGTTCTGGGTATTTTGTCGCTTTTGTAGCAGCTACATACCAGCTTCCATGTGGTGCTGATTGATGACCTTCTTTTCCATATGGATATGGCATCAATGACCAATTCAAATCAGGATACTCTTTTGTTAATACATCAATCATCCAAGGACCTTCAAAACTAATGGCTGCTTTTTCTAAAGCAAAGGCATTTTCTCGAACAGTCGGAGAAACAATTCCCTCTCTAAAAAGAGTCTCCATAAACTTGAAAGCTTCCATCGTTTGTTTGCTATTTAAATAACCATCTGTATCTAATCCATTTTCTCCAACTAATTGGCCGTTATTAGAGAAGATAATGGGTGAATGCGCATACATTTGCCATCCGCTGTTATCAGGGAACATATGCACAGGCTCTTGCCCCATAAAATCTTTAAGGATCTTAGCATTCTTTATAAACTCATCGTAATTCCAAGCCAAGTCTAGTGTCCAATTTCCATTTTCATCAGCAGGAATCTCTATTCCAGCAGCTTTAAAAATATCGGGGTTATAGAAAACAGGTGAAGATAAATCAAAGGATTGTAACGCATAAAGATGATCGCCTACACTACCTGCATTTACAATTGCATCTAAGTATGAGTCAATAGTAGCCTGGTCTAGATTTTCATCTAAAGGCAAAAGAAGATCTGAGTCGACGTAGGATGCCGTATGTACGCTTTCTAGCGTGATGACATCCGGTAAATCTCCCGTAGTGATTGCTGCGTTTAATCGATCATTATATCCGCTACCCTCACCGGTTTTTACGATGTGTTCCACCGTTACCTTTACATTCTCATGTGCTTCTTCAAATTCCTTTGCTCGCAAATCATAGTTTAAGCCCTCTGGCTCATCTGCAGGAACATGTACCCATACTTTTAATTCTTTTACTTCATCTCCTGAATCTGCATTCTTACTTGAGTCTACTTGATTAGTAGAGTTGGAACAGGCTGCCAAAGCAATAACTAGTACAAAAATCATGAAAAGGCTAACAATTTTCCTCATACTCTTCCCCCTTTTTGTATATGGAAATGTTTCCACAATGGCTTTAAATAAAAGGGCACTGCCCTTATACAAGAGGTGGAAATGTTTCCATCTTTAACCTCAGTATATAAAACAGACCTCTATTTGTCAATCTGTTTTAAAAATATTCTGAATTTAATTACCGTGTTGTTTCACCCTTTAAAAACTGTACGGGATGGATCTCAGGTGTCACCTGTTCTCCATTTACTTTTTTGATTAACAGATCCACTAAACTTCTCCCCATTAATTCGACCGGTTGCCTAATGGTAGCAAGCTTTGGTCTAAACATGGCATACGTTTGAATACCATCATACCCTATAATGGAAAGCTCTTCAGGAATACGTATACTTCTATCCTGTGCAAGTTGTACGAGTTCCAATGCCATCATATCATTCTCAACAAAGACCCCATCAATATTCTTGTAATTATCTAAGAATGTATTTAAAAAAGATGTCTGGTCCTTTATCGGATCCTCTTCAATATAAAGTGTATAGTTTATTCCGGTTTCCTTCGCCGCATCTTCAAAGCCTTTTTTCCTTTTTTCTACTTCAGTAAAAATGGTTTTTGAGTAAGTCCCTATATATGCCACATGGTTACACCCAGTTTCTTTCAACACCTGTAGAGCCATCTTACCACCACCATAATTATCACTTGAAACATATGGTATCTCTCCAATATGGCGATCAACTAAAACAATAGGCATCGAATGATTGATTTCACTTTCTATTGAGTTATATGAAATCCCAATAATCCCCGAGACTTTATTTTGCTTAAGCATGCTTATATACTTTAGCTCCTTTTCTTTCTGACCAGTAGAATTACAGAGAATCATTTTGTAGCCCTTTTTATCAAGCTCATCTTCTATATAGAAGGCCAACTCAGAAAAGAAGGCATGATGAATAGAAGGCAGAAATAACGCAACCGTTTTGTTATCTTGAGTCACGAATGCTCTTGCCGTTTCATTTGGAACATATCCTAATTTTTTTATAGCATCTCGTACCTTTTTTTTCGTTTCTTCACTTACATAACCAGACTCATTAATAACCCGTGACGCTGTTCCTAAGCCTACTCCAGCTAATTTTGCTACGTCCTTTATGGTTGCCATGGTATCACCTCAGATCAAATCATATCATATGTGGAAACGTTTCTCTATAATTTTTCCATCTATATACCATTTCAATAAAAAAAGCTCAAACCGTCTAATATTTTTAGACAGTTTGAGCTTTACAGTGGATTACTTTTTGTTTATATACAAAAATACCTTAAAAAATGATCTCTTTAATTGTTGCTTTTAAAAGAACTCGATATTTCTTTAATACAGCTGAATCATTCCATAAATGAGCTTTTGTTAAATCGATGTGTGGTAACTAATCCAAATACGACGGTGCATCCTTCACTTTTAAAACCACATTGTCAATGAATACATCATGGCTGCCCATTGGTGACAAAGTATTTTTCCCAAGAAGCATCTTGAAGGAAGCTATGTCATCTATTGGCATGTTGAATTCATATGTGAATTGCTGCATTTGATCAGTCAGTTTCAATGTCTCACTAAAAAATCTTGTGAACTGGGCATTTTCAACTGTGACCTCAACGTCTCTTTCCTTGGTAGAGCGTGCAGCAAACGAAAGCTCATAAACGACACCTTTAGTAAGATCTAAATTCGGCTGTTCCAAAATGACACTCCACACTTCATTTCCTTCACTGTCAATACTTACTTTGGCTTCACCATTTTCGGCAGCAATAGCAGCCTCGGCATCATAGTGTATATAATTCGTCCAAGAAGTTAGTCCACTGCTAAAATCGCCATTTTTTAATGGGTACAAGTCAACGTTCCCATAATCTGGTGTGTTGGAGGTTTTGAGCAAGACCACCTCATCCATGTAGACATCTCCATTTCCACCACCATAGTTAAAGACGATTTGAGCTTCTGAATCAGATACTTCTTCTGGCATTGTGAACGAAAATGTTTTCTCTTCCATTGCGGAAGTAAGTTCAATCGTTTTCATTCCAGAATAATTTACCGTGCCGTCCTTATCTAAAAGAGCCACTTGAATGGTTCTTGGTTCATCTGCCCTTGCTTTAAATGTAGCTTTATAATCATTTCCCTTAACCAAATACATTCCTTTCTGGTTAAGCTGGACAGCTTCTGGATTGCTACCTCCATCTTCAATTGATACATGCAGTTCTCGAGTTTCTTCTGAAACAGATGCTGCTGCTAAGGCATCGTTTTTTGAAAAATTCCAGAACATTAACCGATCCATGCCCCCCTGATCAAACGTACCATTATAAACATGATTTCCATCTGGTAGTGGTTGCTTCGGTGCATCGTTATCTACTGGAGCCCCTGTAATATCTTCCACTCTTACATTACCAATCCAAACGGGGTTGGTTCCGTTGCCACCAAGATTGAATTCAAGCCTTGCTGCAATATCAGTTTCGTTCAGCATATCAAAGGTAAATTCATAGGATTGTAGATCACTAGTAAGCTTAAATGACTTTTCATTCGAATATTTCACCCAACCAAGTGAAGGGCCAGCACCAGCTTTGACCATGATATTCCTAGCATCTGAAGACTTGGCGTCGAAGCTTACTTTATATTTTCCTCCATTGCCAAGCGAGATGTTCTGAATCATCTGTAAAGAATAGAGCTGTGAACCAGGATTCACAATATTCGTTCGAGCAAAATTCTTACCGTTGATTTCTTCCACAGTAAGACTTCCATCTCCACCAAACTCAGGTAAATGGACAAAGTTCCAATACATTGGATCCAGTTCCACACCAGACTGATTTACTTCTGTAATCGGTTCTTCATAATATTGATCATAGATCAGATTACCATCTTCCAAAGGTTGCTTCGCATCTGCTGGCAAAACAACTGGTCCTGAAACCGGCTCTACCGGCTCACGGTAGTCTCTTTTCTTCAAGTCATACACTCTAACATAGTCAACTTCCATTTGCTTTGGAAATTGTGTAGTTTCATCTGGGTCACCATCAAACCAACCGCCAACAGCTAAATTCATCACTAAATAGAATTCTTGATCGAATGGAGCAGGATAGGAATAATTTGCTGCATTGTCCTTCCCTTTTGAATACCATTTATTCTGAGTTTGATAGAGTTCTCCATCCACATACCAGCGCAATTCTCCTGGTTCCCACTCAAGAGCATATGTATGCCAGCTGTCTATCCCTCTGTTTTTAGGAAGTTCGAATTCCTTGCCGGTATACTTGTTATTTGGCCAACCTTCCCCATAATGAATGGTTCCAGCAACTGTATGGGGTTTGCTGCCCCAGCTCTCGACAATATCAATCTCACCTGAAGCTGCCCAGGAGCCATACTTATCTTCTTCAGGAAGCATCCAAATGGCTGGCCATAGTCCCTTTCCTACAGGAAACTTTGCCTTGATTTCATAGCGGCCATATTTTTTGCTGAAAAGGCCTTTTGTTTTGAGCTTAGCCGAAGTGTAATCATATGTTCCAAACTTATCTGTAACCTGCTCTTTTTTCGCTTTGATGACAAGCTTACCATCATTAATAAAAGCGGTTTCATCTGAGTCCGTATAATATTCTTTCTCATTGTTTCCCCATCCGGGAGTGATACCATTTCCGTCTTGATCGGTTAGCCAGTTCCCGATATCAAAAGTCCATTTGGTCCTATCAATTTCTGTACCGCTGAATTCATCTGCCCAAACAAGGGACCAATCTGATTTGTTCTGTTTAACAACCTGATTTGAGATTGCTTTTCCATTTCCTTGCTTGACTTCCGTACCAGCGAAACTTGTGACAGGCAGAATCATCATTGCACTTAATAAAATCGCAAGTGTTCTTTTCAATCCAATTCCTCCCTACTAATAAAAGATTTTTAAAATTGCTGTTACACCACCTCCTTATAAAACATCATTCAGTTGCTTTTTGTTTTAACAAGGAGGCAGTCCATTTTTAGTTTCTTCGTTTATATCAGTGTAAATTGCCTACTGATTTCCACTTCATACTCTGTCGCCTTAAAGTAGCTTAGCTTTTAATAATATAAGTAGTAATAGAGTGCTCTGGTAGTACAGCCGTTGTAACCTTCCCTTCAAGTGATATTGTGAATGTTTCTGACTTGTCTTCCTCATTCATCACGACTACAACAATAGAGTCATCTTCATTCTGGAAGGAAACTGCCTTCAACGTTTCGTGATGAAGATCATGCGCAATTCTTGTCGCATTCGGTTTGATGTATTTACTGAAATGACCAATATAGTAATAGGAGCTATTATAGTGAATCTCTCCCGTCTTTGTATCCACAATAATCGGGGCATCACAATAGTTGCCTACATGGTTTGGGCCCCCCTGTTCATTTAGGACGATATTCCAGTCAATCCAGCCTTCAAGCCAATTGTTGATATCTCCCATGATGTTCCGCGCATAGCGTTCTCCTGTATGCCAGGCTCCAAGCTTCACTCCACCTTCAATACATCCCTCAGTGAAAATTAAATGCTTATCAGGAAAATCATCATGAATTTTGCTTAAATTCTCAAACTCCTCAGAAACATACCAATGAAGTCCAGTGCCCCAAATATATTTGGAAGCATCAGAGTCTGACAGAATGGTCTTTGCCCGTTCATATGCAACATCACGATTATGATCCCAGATGATAAGCTTCTTGTCCTGAAGCCCCTCCTGCTCCATAACTGGACCCAAATGATTTTTGACAAAATCCCTTTCTTCTTCAGCTGTATACCTGCAGGAATCCCAGACTTGAGTCGCTTCAGGTTCATTCTGTACAGTAATACCCCAGATTGGAATCCCTTCCTGCTCCATGGCTTTGATATATTTTGTATAGTACAAAGCCCAAGTGTGGTAGAATTCTGGCTTCAGCTTCCCACCGTTATTCATTTCATTATTTGTTTTCATCCACGCAGGAGGACTCCAAGGAGAAGATAGAATCGTCAATTCCTCTCCCCTTGTTTTCACAGCATCTTTAATGAGCGGTAGTACATACTTTCTTTCACGCTCAATGGAAAAGCTTTTAAGCTCCGTATCATTTTCTTCCACATACGTGTAATTCTCTAATGCAAAATCACAGCTATGGATATGGGTTCTGCCCAAGCTATAGTTTAGTCCTGTTTCAGGGTTAAAATAGCTATCGATCACCCTTGCCCGGTCTGCTTCGGGAATTTGTGCAAGGGTATAGGCTGCTGCTTCTGTGAAGGCTCCTCCAAATCCCATAAAGCGTTGAAACGTCTGTTCAGGATCAAGCTTAAGAATGATTGCTTGCTCAACTGTTTCAGTCGTACACGTAAGGTTTCCTTTGTCAGTGAAACGCTCGCCAGTATTCTTTGCAGTTTGAATCATCTTGATTTCCATCCATCGGCACCCCATCTCTATTAATCTAGATAAACGTCCATTCTTTCTATTTTTCCGCCTCTTATATCCTTTGCATATGTTTCTTGAATTCTTTCTCCTGCAATTTCCACCTTGCTGCCATCCATATGAAGGATATATTTAACAACCCTCACTCCATCAGGTCCAAATGTGTTTTTTCCAGAAGGATTATGGTAGGTTACATCGGTATGTCCTAATAACTTAAAGTGAACCCTTCCATTTTTATCAAATAGCCATGCTGGCAAAATAGGCTGTAACTTTAGTGTCAATTCAGAATCTTGCACTGTGAAGAATTCTTTCCCAACCATCATTAATTGCCAGATGCTTAAAAATTCCGCGGTCGTGCCACTAAGCCTTGCGACAAAGCCCTGACCGTGAAGGCTTTGGTCTGGATTTACACTGCTAGCAATAAAGGATGAATTTTCAAGAATACTTCTTCCGTAAACTTCTGGATCCATGAATGGTGGAAGCACATTTGTCAGATCATCAAAAAACTCTTCATATAAACCAGACTTCAGAACACTAAGGAGATATTTAAATTCCATATGCATGAAGATGGATTCCCGCTCTAGCCAGCCCGGCGTGAAGGCTCTCGCTCGTCCAATTTCAAAGCTCTGTTCCTCTAATGAAGCGGATGTTTTATACATTTTCAAGTTCGTATCGAATATCTCTGAATTCCTTACACGCTCATAAATTGACTTAGCTGATTGGGAGTCTGTGCTCTTCATTTCTCTCGCAGGACCTTCTAGGAAGTGAGGAAGCATAGAAATATCGAATGATTCAACCTTAACAAGCGTAAGTCCCTTTTTATTTGTTTTCTCTTTGCCGCTTTCGTCGGTGATTTTCTTCCATGTCTCTGCTTCGAAACAGAAATAGGTAGGAATAAGTCCATTGCCCATTTTTGTTGCACGATCAATTCCCACTTTCGTTTTCTCCAGCATAAGGTTGGCATAAGCAGCGAGCGCCTGAATAGATAGGCTCACTTCCTGACCTTTAAAGCCCTTTGTAACTCCTTCACGATAATGTTCACGAGCACTTGTTACCTGGTCCCAATAGTCGAAATCATTTAATTGACCCTCTCTATGTTGGGTTAGGCTGTCATTGATGGAATCAAGTAATTCACAAACTTCAATCGGTAGTAAAATATCCCCTTCCACTTCCTGTCCAGAAGCAGTAACAAACTCAAGAAGGCGTTTCAGCTCAAGTGTTTCACTCATCGCTGAACCGAATAAACCTGGAAGTCCATTCATTGAATCATTCCAACCTGGTTTGTTCGCTTCCATCTCCACTCCCATTCCGTATGGATCCAGAGTAGAAAATTTAATCAGAGCAAGATTGAATAGTTTGCTGTATAAGTTTGCTGTGTAGAATTCACCATTTGATCTTGTCACCCAGTTTGAACCTTGCTGGTGTTCTCCTTCCGAAAGCGCTTCATACTGACGGACCTTCCCATCAGTAAGGACATATTTTTCCGAACGAGGATGAACAAATACAGGGCTGTAGAAATATTTGTAGTCATGTTCTTCAAAAAGTAGCTGCTTTCTTTTTTCCGGGAAAACCTTTAGGTAATTTTCAATCAAATCCAGATTATACGTCCAATGATCCATCCAATAGCCTTCTCCAAACTCGGCCTCAATGTTTTGGCTGCTCTTTGAAAGAACCTTTTTAAGAAAATCAGGAAGTGATAATTGTAGTTGGATGTCTCTGTCTGAGATGGTCTGGAGCAAATCTCCAGGTGTAAATGTTCCCTCAAGCTTTTTCTTAATAAAATTGACATCTGTTGCGTCGCTAACAATCTCCTCGAGCCAGGTCCATTCTGTCTGATTAGCAACCTCAAAGCTTGATCCCTTTACCACAAGAGGGTTATATCCATCGGGTTGAATTAGGCTCATAAATAACTTGATATTATAAACTCCCGTTTCCGGATGGAAAAATACATCATTGCGACGATTTTGATTCACATCTCGGAAATTCCCATTTCCCTGGGAGAAGAATTCAGGAGCGAGAGAGAAAAAGTTATAGTCTCTTTCGAGGTCCCCGTGTTTTCTGGAAAACACATAATATACAAATGGTGTGTTCTCAGTCTCCAGTAAAATTGGATAGCCTCCACGAAGGACATTGTCAAGGTAACTCTGTTTCACATAAGCATCAAATAAGGGCGAATCCGTTTTAGTCATCGCATCTTCAGTGATTTCCGAGACCAGACTCTGGCTTTCGCTATACTTTTGATTCATATAACCATTTGCCATAACTTCAGCAGCCTTGTCATTAATGATTCCGATGTCCTTCACATGACCAACTAGCGTATAGAATGTTAATTTCTCACCAGATGCAAGCACCTTACCTAAACCGGAAAAACCACATGGTACCTTATTGGATGTTACAGGTTTTGCATTCTTTAAATCCTCAATTGATTTCTGTTCAAATTCATTTGGATAGGAAAGTGAGCTGTTATAACCAAATATCAAATCAGTATCAACGATTGGTAAAATCAATTCCCCATCTTCTGTAAAGCTTAGATAAAAATGCCCTTTTGAAACCTCTTCGACTTCTGCCGAATCATTCGTCGACGAACGGACCCTGTAATAGGGAATCCCGTTCTCAAGGTTAAAAACGTCCATCCAGCTTTTTAGCGTATTTCCAACTGCTTTGTAGGCAGCATCATCAATTCCAAAAGGGATAATAGCCGGAAGACCGTCTAGTACCTCTAGTGACATGGTTGTTTCTGTAATATTCTCGATTTCCACTTTACGTACCAAGGCACCGAAGTTTTCATTCGGAAGTGTAAAATACGTAACAAGTGTGTTCAACCCAATCGAACGGTTCACTTCTTCAATCTTCAATTCATTCTCTTTTATATACATATTTCTAGTGCATCCTTTAGTAGAGCCATGGGCTGAAAATGGTTCAAGGATGGTTGCTCCCTTTTCACCTGCGATTTTTACAAATGTACGAAATCCATTCATAGAAACTCGCTGGTACGCTTGGTTGGCTGGGAAGAACTCTGTAATCGCATAGTTTTTATCCTGAACACCAAAGCTCACCATTGCCTGTCCACGGTTTACATAAAATGACCAAATGGGAATTCCATATAAGCCGGCAAGCCCTGGCAGAAAGCTTGAAAAGGTTTTAGCCTGGTCAAATTGTTCAATTACAAAATATTGATTCTCGTCAATTCGGTATTTTTCCATCGTAGAATCCTTAGAAAATTTATTCATGTGAAGTTCTCCTTTAATTTAATCGTCCTGTTTCTGGTAAACTTTTATATAATCAATCATCATCTGCTGCGGAAATGTAGTAGTCTCGTCGGGGTATCCCGGCCATTTCCCACCGACAGCAAGGTTGAGCTGCAAATAAAACTCTCTGTCAAAAGGTGCATATCTAGGAACATTCTCTCCCGTTTTTCCTGGTTTGCTGAACCATTTGTTCTGCCTAGCATACAGGACTCCATCTACATACCATCTAAATTCTCCTGGTTCCCAGTCCAAGGTAAAGACATGAAAATCATCCGAAAACTTCGCGTTTCCAGGCAATGTATAATTTTCACCGGTGTAAGTGTGAGGCAACCCATAATGAAGGGTTCCGTAAACAGTGCCAGGCTGATGACCAATCTGTTCCATAATGTCGATTTCCCCGCAAGCTGGCCATCCGGTATAACGCTCCATGTCTTCAGGCATCATCCAGATTGCTGGCCAAATTCCTTGGCCTTCTGGTAATTTGGCTCGTATCGAAAAGCGCCCGTATGTCCATGCTGCTTTTCCCTTAGTAGTCAACTTTGCAGAAGTATAACCCATCTTTTCATAAGCTTCCTGTCGTGCCTCAAGGATGAGCATTCCATTCTCTACTCTTGCGTTTTCTTTACGAGCAGTGTAATACTGGGACTCTTCATTCCCGAACCCCCAGCCACCCTCAACAAAATTCCATTTGCTTGTATCTATTTCGGGAAGTTTAAAAGTTTCTTCCCAAATTAAATTCCACTGTTGCCAATCACCTAGTTTTGAAAACGTAATCATTTCTTTGTTTTGAGTAAGTTTTTGGTCTATCTCATTAGTTGGTTTCATTTAAACCTCTCCCTTCTTGGAGCAAAATTTTGTAGGATAGACACCTATTCCCTAACTCTTATTTTACCTTTGCTTGCCTGACATCTTGAGACAGATAATTTTGTATAGGGTTTCAATATTTTAGAAGTAGGAAGGATATTCTGCTACTGTACCAAAATTAGGAAATAACTTCACAAAAAAATAGATGAGCCTAATCAGCCCATCCATTAGTTCATTTCCCTATATTCTTTTGGTGAGATCCCTACTAATTCCCTAAATACTCTTGCAAATTGCTTCGGGTTCTTATAGCCAACCATCTCACTCACTTCAAAAACTTTAAAATCACTTTCTTTTAATAGTCGCCTTGCTTCTTCAATCCTGACCATTTTTAGATAATCAACGAAATTCTTGCCTGTTAATTCCTTAAACATATGACTGAAATAGGAATAGTTCAGAGAAATATAATTGGATACCACAGCAAGGTTTAAATCTTTATGATAGTTTTCCCTAATATATTCAAGGGCTCGGTCCATATATTTCTGCTCAGAATACACGGATTTCATTTGTTTATGATATTCATGTATTCTCATTAGTAAGTCTTCAAGCGCGCGGAAATACTCGTGAAAATTATCAAAATTATATATCTCATCCATTTTATTCAAGAGCTTGAATGTCTCAAGTGATTCTTCTCCTAATCTTGCAAAAAAGCCTTTCAAGATCGTTTCATTAATTTCTTTATTTAAGTTTTCAAGGTAACTGATGTCACTCTTAGAGATTAGATCAAAATCCATCAACGTCAATAAATGAGATTTAATCTCCTTTTCCCGGTCTGTCCCAAGCATATTGGAGATTTTGTTGATTAGATCGACAGGGAGAGTTTCAATGTTTTCTTTTCCCTTCACCTTCTCATAGTAAATCACGTGGCTTAGAGGGTAAAGAAAGCTATACTTCAAAGCTTCAGCTGCCTGCTCGTATATCCTCTTTAACTCGGTTATATCTTCTGCCTTTTCACTTACACCCATTGAAAAAGTAATACTCCTATCTCTCCCTAACTGATCCTTTAGGTGAGAGAAAATCAGGCTGTCCGTAGTGAGCACAACGGTTCGATGATCTTTATCAAGAAAGGAAATATAATTCCCCTGGTTTTCTGAAGGGAGTAGATCATTAATTCTGTGAAGAAAATCCTCTCCCTTAATAACTTCCCCTAAATCAATGATTGAGACATAATATCCATCAGAGAAAGATCCCATTTGCATTTTTTGATAAAGACACTTGATTTCTTCCTTTTCGAGATTGGGATTTAGCAAAATATAATTCAACTGGCTAGTGCGGTACTCATCCATATGCTGATAAGTCATTTTATTATTGGATTTCAATTCTTCAATAATCGTATTCAATGTTTTAAACAGTTCTTTCCTATTAACAGGCTTTAATAAATAATCTTTCACCTTTTGCTTAATCGCTTCTTTTGCATAAGCAAAGTCATCGTATCCACTAAGAATGACAAGTGCGGGCTTTTTATCCAGCTCTTGAAGCTGTTTGATTAACTGAATTCCATTAAGATGTGGCATTTTTATATCAGTAATCAGGATATCAGGATGTTCTTGATTAATACAATCCAGAGCATCCAAGCCATCTGCAGCGACAAAAATTTCGTATGTCGGATACTCCCTTTTGATCATCGCCTGGATTCCTTGACGGATATTCTTCTCATCATCTGCAATAAGGATTTTATACACTGTGGCTACCTCATTTCATTAATTTACAAGGCATCTTAATCGTCACGACTGTAAACTCTCCTTCTTTACTCGCGACAGAAACGCCATATTCATTTCCATAGTATAGTTTAATTCTCTCATTCACATTTTTAACGCCTATTCCATTTCCATCTTTAAATGAATATTGTACATATTCCTGGTTTGATTGGATTTGGTCATTCAGTCGGTCACATTGTTCTAGAGTCATTCCTATACCATTATCGGTAATGTTAATGATGGCCATCCCAGCTGAATACTCCGCACTAATACAAATAATGCCGTGACTTGAACGATTTTTGGGTAAGATTCCGTGTTTAACTGCATTCTCCACAATAGGTTGCAGTGACATTTTCAATACTTCCTGCTCCAACATTACTTTCGGCACATCAACTTCCAAATTTAGCAGCCCATCCAGACGTAAATTCATAATTTCAATATAATTTTTTATATATTGAAGCTCGTCTTCAAGAACAACAAAATCGTTTTTCCACCTGAGGTTATAGCGCATCATTTCACCTAAACACGTAATAGCGTCTGAGATATCATACTTACCCTCAATTTCTGCCATCATTTTAATATTTTCAAGCGTGTTATATAAGAAATGCGAGTCTATTTGTGTTTTAAGAGCCTTTAGCTCTGTTTCTTTTGCAGCAGCCTGCTTGTTCACTGCATCTGCGATCAAGCTATTGATTTTCCCCAGCATATTTTTAAAATGAAAACTTAGCTCTGCAATTTCATCATGACCACTGATTTCTACTTCCGTGCTGAAATCTCCTTTTTCTACACGTTTCATTGAGTTTTTAAGCCTATACATTTTTTTTAAAAGCAGTTCAATAAGGAGGTATGTGAATAGAGATAGAATAATTACTAGAACGATAATCCCGCTCAAGAATACATTCCTTGTCTTCGCAGTTTCAGCGTTTAAGCTCTCCAGAGATATTACATTTAGTAAATCAGCCTCTAGGTCATCTAAATAAGCAGTAATGACAAGATAAGGGGTACCATTACTCATAATTTGAAAACTTCCCTTACCTTGTTTTTTAGCCTTAATAAATTCGCCTTTAAGCTCTTCTGGATCAAGCTCTTCATCTTCAAAGAAGGTGTGCTGGTAATTTCTGATCATATTCATATCCTTATCGAGCACGACATAGACAGAATCCATATTATTCACCGTTCCAAACATCTTTGGGAAGAAGTTTTTCAGGAACATATTGATTTCAATGATACCCAAGTGTTCATCCTTTGGGTAATCAAGCTCCCTTAATAGAGAAATTTTAGATGTATTCTGTGAGGGTAGTCTTTCAAGAACATCTTCATTCTGTTGATCGAACCACCACAGTTCCATTCCATTTCTACGGATTACCTCTACTCTCCATGGCTTGTCCAGGATTCTCTTCTCATGAAATACAATCGGCCACATCTCGGTAATATAGGGATTGGTCGTATAAAGGCGAATGTTTTCAATAGCAGGATTATTCGCCTGCAGTCTTGTTACATTTGATAACTCATTCATTTTAAAATCGATCAGTTGATCAACATTTGCTTCATTCCTCGATTTAACGAAATCTATGAATTCCACATCAGAAACGACCATTTGCGCTGTGCGCCTCATCGTTTCAATATTGTTTTTGATATGAATTTTTTCAATTTCCAACGCATTTTCATTTTGGATTCTGATTTCATTTATGGCTCTGTTATATACATCCTTTGAATATATGGTTGTAAAAATGATGATTGGAATAATGATAATGGTAATATATAAAGCTATCAATTTTTGCTGCAAGGAAAGGCGGCCTAACCAATTAGCTAGTACTTTAGACAATCGTAAAATAAACACGTGCTCACTTCCATCTATTTTTACCTATAGTTTGACTGTTGCGATTACGAATACAGGAAGAGGCTGCCCCATTTAGAAAATTTCTAAATGGGACAGCCTTTTATTCATCTTATTTAGCTGCGTCAAGTTTCTTTTTGTTAAGCTCGTAAGTCTTTTGCTGATACTTTTCTACTTTATCATAACCGTAAGACTCGCGCTTCTCTAAGAAGTCGTTAAACAACTTATCGAATTCTTTATCGGATTTAGCTAATAATAGTTTAGGCAGTGTCTTGCCCCATTCTTGTGCAATTTTACTTGCTGCAACTCCTTCAGCAGAAGTTCCAGTAGGGCTAATGCCATCAAACTCAGCAAAGCTAACTGTCTTCCCTTTTGTCCAGTCTTCCATTTGCTTGAAAGGCTCAGATGAAGGCGGAAGCCATTGAAGGTTCATATTCGTATCCATTAGCATCCAATACTTAAAAGAAGCACCGTACTGTTGGTCAAATGCTGCACGATCTTTATTCAATAAGTCTAAAACTTCTGACTTGAATTCTGGTTTTCCGTTCACAACATCATACGTTTCTCCTTCTTTACCCATGTAAAGATCTAGTTGACCTTCTTCACTAATTAGGTATGTCAGGAATTGAATCGCTCTTTCCTTGTCTTTCACATCTTTAGAAATCAATGTTACAGTCCAACCTGAGATGCTGTCTCCTGCTAAAGTAGGAGCATCTCCCTTTGAGTTGGCAGGTCCATCAACAGCAATATAAACAGAGTTTGGATCTTTTGCATATAATGCATGTTGCTGAGCTGCAAGGTCACTACGTTGATAAAGCATTGCAAAATATCTGCCTTGCGAAATTTTTTCTTCCATTTGTGGACGCTTGTCAATAAAGATATCCTTTGCAAGAAGACCTTTGTCGTTAGCCTCTCTGAATGTTTTTAACCATGCAAGATATTCAGGATCTTGGCTACGGTCATAAACCTTTCCGTCCTTCTCCATAGGAATAGCAAGGAAGTTTTGAAGATAAGCTTCTAGAGATGTATTACCTACATCAGTGAATTCATTTAGTCCAAACGGAATCATGGGAGCACCATTAATTTCAGGGAATTTCTCCTTTGCGTCTTCAAGTGCCTTCAAGAAACCTTCTGGAGTGCTCATGTCAGGACTTCCAATCGCTTCATACATGTCCTTTCTGACAAGGAATGTCTGATTCGAAGGCTTAAGATCTTTGTATTTTTCAAAGTCTTTTGGTGAAGAGGAAGCATTTGGATAACCATAAGTATTTCCGTCCTCCTGCTTATACCATTCAATCTTTGCACCATCTGCTACTCTGTAAAAATATGGATCATACTGGTCAGCCAGTTCATTTAAAGGAAGGACAAGCTCTCCTTCAACCATCTTTTTAACAGCATCTTCCCACCAGCCTAATGTAATAAAATCAGGAAGTTTGCCAGAAGCAATCATCGTGTTCATTTTCTCAGCTTCATTACCTGCTGGAGAAATGAAATTAACTGAAACACCTGTTTTATCTGTTATATATTTTGAGACAACATCATCTCCCCATTTATGTGCGAACCAAGAAAAGTTTACATACCAGTCAAAAGTAATTGGTTCTTTGTTGGACTGCCAGCCAGGAGCATCAGCTGTGGCCTTTGGTTTGTCTGCGTCCTTTTCATCGGAAGCGTTTTCATTCGTTTTAGCAGAACAGCCTGAAAAAAGTGCTAAAACAAATGATAGAATAAGAAGCAATGAAAAGCTTTTAAAGAATGATTTTCTCCTCATTTTTTGACCCTCTCTCTTTTTGTTATTTTTGGGCCACATTACTAAATGTACACTGCTTTAACAAGATGGGAAAGACTTTTTTGACAAAACGTCAGCCTTTCCCTCATTAGCAAGTCATTAAATAATGGAGCATTTATTATTTAATTTCTTCGTTGAAGAAGAATTAAATCCATTTCATCAGCCTTTTACTGAACCAATCAGCATTCCTTTTACAAAGTACTTTTGTAGGAATGGGTATACAAGCATGATTGGAAGGGTTGTTACAACCATTGTTGCTAGTTTAATTGATTGAGATGTTACTGTTTTTGTAGTAACTGTTCCTGCAGCAGTAATCATTTGGTTCGAGCTAGACTCTGCCACAACCTTATATAAATAAGTCTGGATTGGTTGCAAATCCGGATTATTCACGAAGATGACTCCGGCAAAATAGTCATTCCATTGATAGACTCCCTGGAACAAGGCTATCGTTGCAATAACAGGCATCGAAAGCGGAATAATTACTTTTATAAAAATCATAAAATCATTTGCACCATCAATCTTTGCTGCTTCTTCTAAGGAAGCAGGCAGTTCCCTAAAGAAGGAAACAAAAATGATTAAATGGAAGAAGTTAAACAACGTAGGGATGATGTATACCAAGAAATTATCGAATAATCCAAGATCTCTAATTAATAGGAAGTAAGGGATCAATCCACCACTGAAGAACATGGTGATGATTCCAATCATCATGTACAATTTTCTTCCGTAAAGATCTCTCCTAGAGATTGCATAGGCAACCATTGCCGTAAAAAACACATGAGTGAGCGTCCCAATAACGGTTTTTGCGATTGTTACCCCAAAAGAGGTTAGAATTCCTTGCGTTTGAAAAACGGCTTTATAATTTTCAATCGTGAATTCCCTTGGCCACCAATAAATGCCGCCTCGCATGGCATCAACACCATCGTTCAATGAATTCACTAAAACGTACCAAATTGGATATAGGGTAATGGCACATACAAATAGCATGATCAGAATGTTTATATTATCAAAGATGTATTCACTGGTCGTTCTCCGATTACGTTTAAAAAGCTTAAACATGTATCCTCACCCCCTAAAATAATGATGTTCCACTTAATTTTTTTGTAATCTTATTAGCAGAAAGAAGAAGAATAAAAGCAATAATTGCTTTCAGTAATCCAACAGCTGTTGCATAAGAGTACCTAGCATTCTGAATACCCATCTGGTAGACGTAAGTATCAATAACATTTGATGCGCTTTCATTTAAGGAGTTTCGAAGAATTAATATTTGATCAAAGTTCGAATTTAAGACACCGCTTACAGCAAGAATGAAAAGGATTGTGATCGTCGGACGGATGGATGGCAATGTGATGTACCACATCTTTTGGAAACGATTTGCTCCATCAATCGTAGCAGATTCATATAGTTCCGTTGATACACCCGCAATTGCTGCAAGATAAATGATCGCTGACCAACCTAACTCTTTCCAAATATCTGATAGAATGATGATAGTCCAGAAGTTATCGGGCTCAGCAAGGAAATTGGTTCTTTCACTGATTAACCCAAGACCTAGTACTATATCATTAATCACACCGATATCGGCAAGCCATGTTGTCAGAATTCCTCCAAGGACTACCCATGATATAAAGTGAGGCAAGTACGAAATCGTTTGTACCGCCTTCTTGAGCTTTAATGAAGTAAGTTCATTTAATAAAAGAGCAAAAACAATTGGAAGTGGAAACCCAATTAACAATTTAATTAAGCTGATTCCAAGTGTATTTTTTAAAACAATCCAGAAATTCTCATCTTGCAGGAATTCTTTAAACTGCATCAACCCAACCCAAGGTGCTTCAGAAATTGTTTTGATCACACTGTATTCCTTAAAAGCAATGATCAACCCATACATTGGTATATAGTTGAAAACAAACATCCAAACTACACCTAGCAAAGCCATTACCTGCAAATATTTTTGAGAAATGATTGTCTTTTTAATCTTTTTGTATTTTTCTTTTTTTGTGGGCTTTTCCCTAATGGTGCCACTGTCTTGTTGTTCGACTGACTGCTGTACCTTGACTTCCATTTCTTTCACCGCCTAAGCTGCTTTTGTCTTTCCTATACTTTTATATTAAGAAAAAGGACTAGTATTTATAAGCCATGAAATTTTGCTTATGGTACCAATTTTTTAGATTTTGGTTTAAAGGTAGAAATGTTGGTATCATCATGATGTTATCGTTTTCATATGTCGAGGGGGACGGATCTTCCGACACAAAAAAGAAGCAGGATTCCTTTTTTCAGGAGTCCTGCTTCTTTTATTCAGTCTGAATCAATAATCTTGGCCACTTCTTGACAGCGAGCCTTGCATTTTCCCTTTTAAAACAACTCCAGATTGTTTTAAAATTTAGTTTTGAAACCAATTTTTAAGGGTATTTTTGTTCTTTAAATCTTATTTTGTTTTTTAAGAATTGTTTTGTATATCAACATTTTTATAGTGGAACAATTCCAACCGGATTAACCGCATTGGACTTAGATGCATTCCATCCACCACGGTGAAGTTCGAAGTGTAAATGCTGGCCATAGGAATCACCTGTGTTACCCATGTTTCCAATGAACTGACCTTTAGACACGACTTGTCCTTCACCAACAGCACGGCTGCTCATATGAGCGTACACCGTTGTATACGTTTGACCGTTAATAGAGTGGGCAATAAATACCGCATTTCCGTAGCTAGATGAATAATACGAGCGAATAACTACACCGTCAGCTGCGGATACAATTGGAACCGTTCCTTTCGCTGCAAGATCGACCCCTGCATGCAATTTACCCCAACGAACACCAAATCCTGAGGATAGGTAACCCGCTGATGGTCTTGTGAAAGATCCACCCGATACAGCTGGAGCTGAAACGGAACTTCCTCCGCCGCTACTTTCTGTACTACCGCCGCCTGACGAATTGTTTGCTGCAGCTGCTGCAGCCGCCGCTGCTGCAGCTGCAGCAGCCGCTTGGCGTTCTTGCTCCATTTGAATGGCTTTTTGCATCGCAGCTGCTTGATTAGCTAGAATCGATTGCTCTTCTGCTAACGCCATTTTATGGTTATGAAGTTCAGTCTCTTCTTGTTGAAGAGAGGCCATTAACTTGTCCTTTTCAGCCTTTTGTGATTCAAGGCTCTGCTTCATTCCTTCGAGATCAGCAAGCATTTTTTCTAATCCAGCAAGCTTGTCCTCTACTTCTTTTTTCTTCGCTTCTAGTTCTTCTTTATCTGCTTGATGCTCTCTTAAAATATCTTGGTCAGCTTCCACAATGGTTGCTACCGCACTCATGCGGTCGATAAAGTCTGAAAAGCTCTGTGCTCCCATCAATACATCAATATAACTAACCATACTTCCGTTTTCCTGGAAGTTACGAGCACGGTCCTTTAGCAATTCATTTCTCTTGGCAATACGTTCTTCTAGAACAACGATTTCTGCTTTTAACGTTTCAATTTCAGCCTTTGTATTCTCAATTTCTACGTTTTTTTCAGCAATCTTATTTTCTGTATCAGTTACCTTCATATCAATCTCTTTAATTTGAGCTTGAATATTATCCTGTTGGGCTTGATTTTCAGAAAGCTTTTGTTCCGCTTCCTCTAGCTGTGAATCTACTTCTGATTTTTCGTCTTGAATTTGGCTCTTTTCTTCCTGAAGGTTTTCGATTGTATTCGCCTTTACTGGAGAGATAAGAACACTTCCGAAACCTATTGCAGCAGCAAGTGTGACATATGTTATCTGTTTTTTCACTCCGATTTCTCCTTCCAAATGCTAAGTTAGTCGTTCGATAGACAGATAGATTCTAGTCTATTAATCTAGTCATTTTTTATGTAGAAAAGGAACAACACACATTCCTTTTCCTTATATTTTTAAGAATTTACGTACGGACATTAAGCTTCCCCAAATTCCAATAAAGGCTCCCATGATCACAAGGATTCCAGCCACTTGGAAAATAAATGGATTCACATCTAATATTTGAATAAAATTGCCCTCTAATCTTGGTGCGATATAATCATATGCCTTTGTATATAACACGGAAATCATCGCGATTGGAATAATCGAACCCAGTACTCCGAGCATTAGTCCTTCTAGGAAAAACGGCCAACGAATAAACGAGTTCGTTGCTCCCACTAAGCGCATAATTTCAATTTCACGTCTACGAGCAATAATCGTAATTTTAATCGTGTTAGAAATGAGGAACATCGCTGTAAAAAGCAAACCAACAATTAGCACAAGACCTACGTTGCGGCTGACAGATAAAAAGCTAAATAGCTTTTCAACAGAGCCTTGTCCATATTTCACCTTTGTGGTGTATTCAAATTTATCAATTTGTTTCGCGACATTCATCGTATCAGTAGGATTTTTCGCTTTGACGATAAAGACATCATTTAAAGGATTGTCTTGCTCAAAAAGGTTAAATACTTCCCCTTCTTCTCCAAGACTTGCAATTAAATTATCAAGTTCGTCCTCTTTTGCAGAGAAGGTGACACTTTCCACTTTCGAGAGACTCTTAATCTGTTCCTCAAGCGCTGCTTGGTCTTCTTTCGTTGCTGCAATATCTATATGAACGCGGATTTCCACGTCTTCTTCAATCGAATCGGCTACCTTATTCAGGTTCATCATAATTACTAAAAACACGCCAACAAGAATCAAAGTGACCGTTACGGCACTAACAGATGCAAATGTCATCCAGCCGTTACGACCAAGATTTTTGACGCTTTCTTTCATGTGACGACGGATCGTTCTAGCTTTCATAGCCGTAGTCACCTCGCATTTGATCTCTAACAATTTTTCCACTTTCAATCGCAATCACTCGATGCTTAATCGTGTTAACAATATCTTTATTATGAGTCGCCATCACGATGGTTGTCCCTCTTGTGTTAATCTCTTCAAAGATATTCATAATTTCCCAAGAAGTCTCAGGATCAAGATTCCCTGTCGGCTCATCGGCAATCACAAGCTTGGGTGCATTTACAATCGAACGGGCAATAGAAATACGCTGTTGCTCTCCACCAGATAGCTCGGTTGGAAGCATTCTCGCTTTATGCTTTAAGCCAACGAGATCCAACGTCTCCATTACTCGCTTCTTTATATATTTCGGCTGTTCTTCGATAACTTCAAGTGCAAACGCGACATTTTCATACACATTCAACGTCGGAAGTAGCTTAAAGTCTTGGAAAACCACACCAATATTTCTTCGTAACAGTGGAACTTTTGAGGGTCTAAGGGTGGCAAGATTGATTCCATTAATCATAATCGAACCTTTTGTGGGCTTTTCCTCGCGGTACATCATTTTAATAAAAGTGGACTTTCCCGCACCACTTGGCCCAACCACATACACAAACTCACCTTGCTGTATATCTACATCTATACCATTAGCGGCAGTAACGCCGTTTGGATATTTTTTATATACTTCTTTCATTTGTATCATTTAATTATCACCTAAATTGTTTTTGTCATATCTATCAATTGGCCTTTGAATGTTGGTTACATTATATGGATGATGCTCAAATGAATTATCGTCGAAATTCGACAAAAGTTGACCGCTACATTAGACAGTATTCTTCATAAATCACATACAAGAAACATTATAGCACTATCCTAATACAAAAAGTTCTATAAAAATATTACATTTTCTTTTCAAGTATTGTCATATTATGGTGAGAGTTGGAAATAGTCATTATATGATTCGACATTATTGGCGGAATCCCTCTATTAAATGAGGGGGATTTGTTGTGGAATTTTGTATTTTTGTGGTGGTTTATTATGTAGAGGTAGACTTTGAGGGAGGCTATCAGTGAGTTTTGGTGATCTATCCGCGGGTTTTGTGGTTCCATCCGCGACCTTTGGCATTCTATCCGTGACTTTTGTGGTTCTAACCGCGAGATTCTGGTTTTTATCCCCGATCACCAAAAACAAAAAACGCCCACCAGGACGTTTTTCATCTACCATTATTTCTTTCCAGCTAACCATTCAGCAACAGTGGAAGCATCTTCGCCTTGTAGAAGTCCCTTTGGCATTGCGCCCTGGCCATTTGCAATTACATTTTCAATATCTTCTTTTGATAGACTAGCACCGATGGCATCAAGCTTCGGTCCTACTCCTCCTTCGAGGTTTCCACCGTGACAGCTTGAGCATTTTTGCCCGTAAAGCTTTTCAGCGTCTCCGCCACTAGCTGTTGTGCTGTCATCGCTTGCTTCCTCACCGCCGCCACATGCAGCTAGTACAAATAAGGTTCCCATCAATAGTGCAAGAAGCTTCTTTTTCATCCAAACTCCCCCCTAAGGAAAAAAATACATAGTCGGTAATATTATACCAAGACTAGGCGCGTTTGAAACCCTCACCGAGCACCTCGGAAGCATCCATAACGATGACAAATGCAGACGGGTCAATGGTTTTCACTAGTTGTTTCAATTTCGTGAACTCTGTTTGGTGCACGACGCACATAAGGATTGGCCGCTCGTGATCAGTATAACCACCGTATGCTGATAGTTTTGTCACACCACGGTCGATTTTATTCAGAATGCATTCTCGTACTTCCGCCTGATGGTTCGTTATAATCATGGCCATCTTAGAACGACCAAGACCAACTTGTACCAGGTCAATCGTTTTCGTTGTTACATACAAGGCAATCAATGCATACAAGCCTCGTTCAATATCAAACACAATCGCAGCAGATAGAACAATTAGTCCATCAATAATTGCCACGCAGGTGCCAAGTGTAAGCCCTGTGTATTTGTTAATAATCTGAGCGGCGAGATCCGTTCCACCGGTTGACGCCTTTCCGCGGAACACGATTCCTAATCCAAGCCCCACTCCAATTCCTCCAAACAACGCTCCGAGTAGTGGATCATTCGTCCAAGGTTCGTAATCATTCGTAAAAAAAACAACCAATGGCAGGAAAATAGTTCCTACCAGCGTTTTTACACCAAAATTCTTCCCTAGTAAAAGAACACCAGCAATAAATAAAGGAATATTAAAAGTCCACTGAACAATAGCTGGTTCAAATCCAAATAGAGAATAAAGAATGGTTGATATCCCACTTACCCCACCAGAGGCAATTTGATTGGGTAATAAAAATAAGTTAAAGGCAACCGCCACAATTGCTGATCCGATTAGTACATATATGTATTCTAAAAATACTTCTGCCTTCGGATGGACTCCAGATGTCTTTTTTCGATTCATTAACAGTGTCTCCTTTACCAACCTCTATTTCAATAACTAGGCGAGTATAGCATGGAGGAAAAATGTTGTAAATGCCAGTGTACCAACGTGTTAAAGGGCTAAAAAACCTTCTTATTAATATGTACAAAATAAGACCGGGCATTCACCATGCTCGGTCTTATTACTGTTTATTCACGATTCCAACCGCGATCGTTTCAAGAAACGGACGAACGCTTGTCGATCGATTTTTGGCATATCGGATCATCATAATCACATCATGTAGCTCTTGTGGGGTTAAAAGCTCAATTGACCATTCCACAAATTCTTCGTTTGAAATGGTGTAGTTTTCAGTAGGAACTTTAATTTGTTTATATGTACGTAGTTCATCACGTAAAAGTCGTTTGTAATATTCATATTTTAGCTCCACCAGTTCATCCTCTTTGCGGAGTTTTTCGGTAAGATAGAGCATCGATTGCTCGGTAATCATAACTATTTTTCACCTCTGTCCAGCACGTTCGCATTCCCTACATAATGATAAACAAAAAACTTGCGTTGTGCAAAAAATTCTTGATACTTTCTCTATTATTTTTGAAAACCCTTTATCCTTCAAGGGCATTTCGTATTAATTTCTCTGTTTTTTTCCAGCCATTCCTAATTCCTTGACAAACGCATGATTTAATAGAAAGATTGTATACTAAATGTGAATCAACCGTAGGAAGGATGATTATGTGAAGGAGAAAAAACTAGGTTCGGTATTTTACATATCTGTTGTTATCATAAGTTTATTTGTATTATGGGGACTACTCGCACCAGAAAACTTGACAGAGTCTGCCAATGCGGCCCTCGCCTTTACTACGGGGACTTTTGGATGGTTTTATCTATTAGCTGCCTTTATCTTTTTAGTTTTCTCGGCGTACATGGCATTTGGACCATATGGAAAAATCAAGCTTGGGAAGGATGATGATGAGCCCGAATACTCGTACTTTTCATGGTTCGCCATGCTATTTTCTGCAGGTATGGGGATCGGGTTGGTCTTTTGGGGAGTAGCTGAACCAATCACTCATTATATCGATCCCCCGCTTGATTTGGCAGAGGGTCAAACAGCAGAAGCAGCTCGTTATGCGTTACGATACTCCTTTTTCCACTGGGGTCTCCATCCTTGGGCGATTTATTGCATCATTGCCCTTGGACTTGCTTATTCACAGTTTAGAAAAGGAGAGTCTGGACTGATTAGTTCCACCTTCCGTCCTCTACTTGGAAACAGGGTCGAGGGGCAGATTGGAAAAGGAATTGATACATTTGCTACGATCGCAACGACGTTTGGTGTTGCGACTTCTCTAGGATTAGGGACACTTCAAATTAACAGTGGCCTTTCCCATGTATTAGGAATTCCAAACAACACTACGATTCAAATGATCATCATCGCTATTGTCACCATCCTTTATATGGTTTCTGCTACCACAGGACTTGATAAAGGAATTCGTTACTTAAGTAATTTGAATTTAGGATTGGCGGTCGCACTCTTATTATTTGTGATTGTCGTTGGACCCACCTCCTTTATATTTGATGCCTTAACCACTACAATTGGGGGCTACATAGGAAACATCATTCCGATGAGCTTCCGTTTATCTCCTTTTACCCAAGGAACATGGGTTGGTGCCTGGACCCTGTTTTATTGGGCCTGGTGGATATCTTGGGCACCATTTGTTGGAACCTTTATCGCTCGTGTGTCTAAAGGGAGAACCATCAAAGAGTTTGTCCTTGGGGTATTGCTTGTCCCAACCTTATTCGGTACCATTTGGTTTTCAGCTTTTGGCGGCTCTGCTCTTTTCTTTGAGCTTTTTGAAAACAAAGGAATTGTCGATGCGGTGAGCAACGATGTGACAACTGCCCTTTTTATCACCTTAGAGCAATTCCCACTTGGAACCATTTTAGCAGGATTAGGGACATTGTTAATTATTACGTTCTTCATTACCTCTGCTGACTCCGCTACATTAGTGCTTGGAATGCTCACGTCCAAAGGCGTGTTAAATCCCGCGAATTCTACTAAAATCATTTGGGGAGTGCTGCAATCAAGCATTGCTGCGGTGTTATTGTGGAGTGGCGGATTAAATGGACTACAAACCGCCTCGATTGTGGCTGCCCTTCCTTTTGCTGTGATTATGGTATTGATGGTTGTAGCATTGAGTAAGTCATTAAATGAGGAAGTAAAAGAGCAGAAACTGATTGAAAAGCGTCGGAATAAAAAATTAGACCAGCTTTTACAAGAAAGTGATTTATAATAAAAAAGCCTTCTAAGCTTTGATACTTAGAAGGCTTTTCTCTTTTATAAACTCAATTTGGAACGCAAGTACGCATTAATGAAAATGTCGAGATCTCCGTCCATAACTGCTTGCACATTTCCCGTTTCCGTGCTGGTACGGTGATCTTTTACCATCGAGTACGGATGGAACACGTACGATCGAATTTGTGATCCCCAGCCAATTTCCTTCTGCTCACCACGAATTTCCAACAGCTCTGCTTCTTGCTCTTCAATCTTTTTCTGATAAAGCTTGGCTTGAAGCATCTTCATTGCACGCTCACGGTTTTTAATTTGCGAACGCTCGGTTTGACAAGTTACCACGACATTCGTTGGAAGGTGGGTAATACGAACGGCAGAGTCCGTCGTGTTAATATGCTGACCACCAGCTCCACTTGCACGGTACGTATCGATTTTCAAATCTTCTGTACGGATGTCGATTTCAATTTCATCATTAAATTCTGGCATCACTTCACAAGAAACGAAGGACGTATGACGACGACCCGATGAATCAAATGGAGAGATACGCACTAGACGGTGTACCCCTTTTTCTGCTTTAAGATATCCGTAGGCATTATGGCCTTTGATTGCTAAAGTGACACTTTTAATACCCGCTTCGTCACCTGGTAGGTAATCAAGCGTCTCCACCTTAAAGCCCTTCTTCTCTGCCCAGCGTGTGTACATACGAAGAAGCATCGAACCCCAGTCTTGTGACTCGGTTCCGCCTGCACCTGGATGCAGCTCAAGGATGGCGTTGTTTTTGTCATATTCTTCACTTAATAGGAGCTGTAGTTCGAATTGAGCAAGACGCTCAGAGAATTCCTTCAACTCGGTTGCTAGGTCATTTTGCATTTCTTCATCTGCTTCTTCACGAACCAGTTCATATGTTAGATCTAGATTTTCGTACACTTCGTATAGGTCATGAAATTCATGTACCTGATCCTTTAATGCGTTGGATTCAGAAATCACCGCTTGCGCTGCTTGCTGGTCATTCCAAAATTCAGGTTGAAGCATGACATCGTCAAGCTCCGCAATACGTGCCTCTTTGTTTTCTAAGTCAAAGAGACCCCCTAAAGTCCGCTAATTTCTTAGCTGTTTTTTCAAGCTCATTACGAATATCTGCTAATTCCATGATTGTGCCACCTCTATTAGAATTTTAATAAGATCGTTTTCCATAAAAAGAGGACGGTAGATTCTGTTGCTACCGACCCTCTATTTTATTATGTTAGTGTGTAATTGGACTGGGAATTGTGTGGTGAATCGCAAGTATTTTGTGAGAATCGCAAATATAATGTTGGATCGCAAGTGAATTTCGAGAATCGCAAATATATTTTTGTAATCGCAAGTAAATCTTGAGAATCGCAAATATATTTTTGTAATCGCAAGTAAATCTTGAGAATCGCAAATATATTTTTATAATCGCAAGTAAATTCTCAGAATCGCAAATATACTTTTATAATCGCAAGTAAATTCTCAGAATCGCAAATATATTTTTATAATCGCAAGTAATTCCTTAGATTCGCAAATATATTTCTAAAATCGCAAACAAATCTTCAGAATCAAAACTTTCTCTCCCCAAAATTACTGCAAACTCACTAAAAACCGCCCATTCTTGTCCTAAAATCACCTTAATGCCAAACATCCAGCCACTTTGATTGCCACTAGTCTAAGCTTCCGCAGCAGTTTTTATACTTTTTGCCGCTTCCGCAAATACATGGGTCGTTACGGCCGACATCCATTGCCTTGGTTACTGGCTTTTTCTTGACTGCCTTTTCGCCGTCTTCTTTCGGGTTCACTGCTTGGCCCTTCGCTACTTCTTGACGCTCTAGGTTGTTGCGGATTTCGGCCTTCATGACGTACTTCGCTACATCCTCTTCGATGGCTGCGATCATGCTTTCGAACATTGCAAAGCCTTCGTGGTTGTATTCGCGAAGTGGGTCGATTTGACCGTACGCACGTAAGTGAATTCCTTGACGAAGCTGGTCCATTGCATCGATGTGGTCAATCCACTTCGAGTCAACGGCACGAAGCACGACAACCTTTTCGAATTCACGCATTTGCTCGAATGAAAGCTGCTCTTCTTTTTCGTCGTAGCGCTCCTTCACTTTCGCAAGAATCAATTCTGCCATGGCCTCTGGCTCTTTATTTTTCAGGTCCTCAACCGTTACGTCACCTTCGTGAAGAAGATTTCCGTTCACATAGTCAATGATACCTTGCAGGTTCCATTTGTCACGGTCCTCAAAGCTCGGTGTGTGAACTTCTACGCTACGGCTAACAACCGTTTCAATCATTTTCTCTACGATTTCACGCAGGTTCTCAGACTCAAGCACTTCGTTTCTTTGAGTATATAAAATTTCACGTTGCTGACGAAGGACATCGTCGTAAGAAAGAAGCTGCTTACGCGCATCGAAGTTGTTTCCTTCTACACGTTTTTGTGCGGATTCTACGGCTCTTGATACCATTTTACTTTGGATCGGCTGAGAATCGTCCATGCCAAGACGTGTCATCATCGCCTTCATATTATCAGAACCGAAGCGGCGCATCAGCTCATCTTCCATAGAAAGATAGAACTGTGTGACCCCTGGATCTCCTTGACGACCTGAACGTCCACGAAGCTGATTATCAATACGACGGCTCTCATGGCGCTCCGTACCAATAACGGCTAATCCGCCAACCTCTTTTACGCCTTCACCAAGCTTAATATCCGTACCACGACCAGCCATGTTGGTAGCGATCGTTACCGCACCTTTATGGCCTGCTTCCGCAATGATTTCTGCCTCGCGCTCGTGATTCTTCGCGTTTAATACATTATGACGAATACCCTTTTTCGTTAGGTATTTAGAAATTAATTCAGATGTTTCAATCGCAACGGTACCAACAAGAACGGGTTGACCCTTGCTGTTTCGCTCAGCAATATCCTCCACAACGGCACGGAATTTTCCGTCCATTGATGCGTAGATTAAATCGGCACGGTCATCACGGGCAATCGGACGATTCGTAGGAATGACAACCACATTCATATTATAAATATTGCGGAATTCCTCTTCCTCTGTTTTCGCTGTCCCCGTCATTCCTGACAATTTTTCATACATACGGAAGTAGTTCTGGAACGTAATCGTTGCAAGCGTCATGCTTTCGTTTTGAACCTCAAGACCTTCTTTCGCTTCAATCGCTTGGTGAAGACCATCGCTATAACGACGACCCTTCATGAGACGACCCGTGAATTGGTCAACGATCACGATTTCTCCGTCCTGCACGACATAGTCCACATCTAAATGCATGCTCGCGTGTGCCTTCAGCGCTTGTCCGATATGATGATTCAACGCTACGTGACGAATGTCGAATAAGTTTTCAATTCCAAACGCACGCTCCGCTTTGTTGATTCCGTCTTCCGTAAGCTGAACACCTTTTGTCTTTTCATCGTACGTGAAGTCTTCCTCTTTTTTCAGCGTACGAACAAACGCATTCGCTTGAATATAAAGGGCTGTCGACTTTTGAGCCGAACCAGAAATGATCAATGGTGTACGTGCTTCGTCAATTAGGATCGAGTCCACTTCGTCAATGACCGCGTAATAAAGTGGACGCTGTACTTTTTGCTCTTTGTACAGAACCATGTTATCACGGAGATAATCGAAGCCAAGTTCATTGTTCGTTGAATAAGTGATATCACAAGCATACGCTGCTTGCTTTTCTTCTTTTGAAAGGCCGTTTGTGTTTAGACCTACCGTTAAGCCTAAGAACGTATAAAGCTGACCCATTTCTGTCGCGTCACGGCTTGCCAAGTATTCGTTCACCGTTACGACGTGAACACCTCTTCCAGACAAGGCGTTTAAGTATACAGGCATGGTAGACGTTAACGTTTTCCCTTCCCCAGTCTTCATCTCGGAAATGTTCCCTTCATGAAGAGACGCGCCCCCCATTAGCTGAACAGGATACGGGTATAGTCCAAGAACACGCTTGGCCCCTTCGCGAACAACGGCAAACGCTTCAACAAGCAAATCATCAAGTGACTCTCCACCTTGATAGCGAGTCTTGAACTCATCCGTCTTAGCACGAAGCTCGTCATCGCTCAACGCTTCCATTCTTGGTGCTAATTTTTCAATCTCTTCACTCAGTTTGGTTAGACGTTTTAATTCTCTTTTATTCGGATCAAACACTTTATTTAACATTCCAAGCATTTAGAACGCTCCTTTTTGGTGATGGCTATTATGTAAAAAAATCGCCAAGTTGCATGGCGAAACTTCGTTATTCAAATGTTTACCTATTATTTTATCACTTTTGGGTATTCAGTGCCAATAAGAGCTAGAAAGTGTTACTTTAAATACTCGTCCTCTTCCAGCTCAATCTGCAGGTCTTCTAATATCATCGCTCGGAGTTCTCGTAACTCAGGAGCTAGCGTGGTCTTTAAGTCCTTGACGATTCTTCCAAGACTGGTAGCAGATACTCCCGTCTCTAAGGCAAACTCATTAATCGTAAGGTCAACTAACGGATGAACCTCCATTGCCACATACTGAACAGCTGCTACGTACACAGACTTATTTTTCACCTGCTTTGGCTTGATTTGACAATAACGATTCCAAAGCGCGATTCCCGTTCCTGTTAGTTCTGGTGGCGACCCGTAGCTCTTAAACTCTTGTATTAACAGCTCAGCAATCACCTTTTGAACAGGAAGTGGCCATTTGAAGTTGTCAATGTTCACTTCAGCAGATAAAAATTGAATTTCGTTCATCACATAAAGAAGCTGATTTTTCAAAAACTCGATCGGATCATCGTACTTACTTTCAGCGAACTCCTGCTTGATAAACTCCTCATCCCTTTGATCGGACTCCCCTTCAAGGTCGAAGAAGGTCGGGAAAAAGATCCACTCGTCTCGATAAGGAACAATAAATCCAAAGATGAAGGAATTTGGCTCAGCAGCTGAAGGCTGAAGAAGCTTAATTTGAAGATGCTCATCGGTCAGCGTGTCCTTCATAGTTACACTTGTTGGCGTAAGCTCAAGCATTCTCCCTGCTACCGGGCGAGGGCTGTGCCATGAAGCGACGATGTCTCGTAAACTCGCTCTTGTGACCGTTTTATCACGATGATGGATGAAGTCTTGTAAAAACGTTTTGTTTTGGTCCACTAGTTTGAAAAGAGCAAACCACACCGTGTGGATAAAGCCAAAAAATTCAATTTCCTTTTCGTCGTCCACGAGCGCCGGGAGGACATACCGATCAAAATCCTCGTCAATTTCATCACCGTACATATAATCGACGTCGCCGATTATCTTTGCCTGAATTTGCTCAATCTCACGTTCAATGAGTGAGTTAATAGAAATGGCTTCTTTTAAGCCACAACATTTTTTATATTTTTTCCCGCTCCCACATGTACATGGTGCATTTCGGTCAAATGATGCTGCCATTCGGTTCTCCTTCTTTATCCAAATCTCTTACCCTTTAGTGTAAACGATTCTGATGGAATACAAAAGCGGTTCGGTAGAAAATGGTTCTTATTTTTCTATATAAAAAGCACTTCTTCACTCAGGAAGAAGTGCCAGGCTATTATTTTACTAGTTCTAACTCAATTGGGATAAACTCCTCTACAGTTTCACCATTTGCTACCTTAATAGCAGTAGTGATTCCGTTCTGGCCAATAAGAGCAGGTTTTTGTGCAACAGTTGCTGTCATTCTTCCGTCTTCTACAGCCTTAACTGCATCATCCGTTGCATCAAATCCAACGACAACCACATCTGTTAGACCTGCTGCTTCAATGGCTTGAAGGGCACCTAGCGCCATTTCGTCATTATGAGCAAATACTGCTTGAATGTCTTTGTTTCCTTGAAGAATATTTTCCATAACTGATAATCCTTTTGCCCGATCAAAATCAGCTGTTTGTTTTGCTGCAACTTCTAACGTGCTAACTGCGTCAACTGCTTCATGGAAGCCAGCACCACGTTCACGTGCTGCTGATGAACCTGGAATCCCTTCAATTTCAACCACTTTTCCTTCATTTCCGATTTGCTCAAGTATAAATTCACCAGCCATCTTTCCTCCAGCAGTATTGTCAGAAGCAATGTGTGAAACGACTTCTCCACCTTCAGCACTTCGATCTAAAGTAATTACTGGGACGCCTGCACTGTTAGCAGATTCAATGGCTGCCACTACGGCTGCTGAATCTGTTGGGTTAACAAGCAATACGTCTACCCCTTGTTGAAGTAAATCTTCGATGTCATTTACTTGCTTTGCTGAATCATTTTGTGCATCTACCACTACGATTTCAATTCCTTGTGCCTCTGCTTCTTCTTCAGCACCTTCTTTTAATGTTACAAAGAACGGATTGTTTAAGGTTGAGATAGAAAGACCGACTTTAACTGTTTCACTTTTCGTTCCACTAGCTTCTTTTGCCTCTTTAGATGAACCTGGAGGCTCTGTTGAACAGCCAGCTAACAAAATCATAAACATCGCAAGAAATACAAAACCTTTGAACATCTTCTTCATATAAAGACCCCCTAATAATAGTTGAATGGTTTATGCTGCTTTTTTTCGATCTAGTAAGACGGCAAGTAAAATGACACCTCCTTTAACCACTTGTTGATAAAAGGAGCTCACATTCATGATGTTTAATCCATTATTTAATACTCCAATAATTAGAGCACCTATTAACGTTCCAAAAATCCAACCTCGTCCGCCAGAAAGACTTGTTCCTCCTAAAACAACTGCTGCAATGGCATCTAATTCATAGGAAGCCCCCGCTGTAGGTTGAGAGGAATTCAATCGTGAAGCTAGAATAATTCCTGCTAATGCGGATAAAAGGCCAGTGATTGAGTAAATCCAGATCTTCACTCGATCGACACGAATACCTGAAAGTATGGTTGCTTCTTCATTCCCACCAATCGCATACACTCTACGTCCAAATGTCGTTTTCTTTAAAATAAAGTATAAAATGAAGTATGCCGCCATCATATAAATCACAGGTACGGGAATCCAAGACACATACCCTTTCCCCATCATTTCAAATAAGGCACTATCAGATAGTCCTGTAATCGGACGTCCATCTGAATACACCAAAGTTAACCCTCTAAAAATAGTCATGGTTGCAAGTGTTGCAATGAATGGAGCAACCTTCCCTTTGGTAATGATGAATCCATTAATTGCACCCATGATCGCTCCTGCTAATAACCCAATTAGTATCGCTAATATCGGATCCATTCCTCCAGCTAGTAAACTAGCAGTTATCGCAGAAGATAAGGCCAAGATCGAACCAACAGAAAGGTCAATTCCACCAGTTAAAATAACAAAGGTCATACCAAATGCAATAAGTGCATTAATCGATACCTGTCGCATAACATTTAGGATATTATCGACCGTCATAAAATTATCGCTAACAATTGCTAAAACAAACGTGATAATAAATAACCCGATTAACGGTCCCAATTTTTGAAGATTTGACACCTTTAATGAGGACGCTTTCATTTTACTTCCCTCCAGTTGCTGCTTGCATGATTTTTTCCTGATCTGCTTCGTTTCTTGATAAGGTCGCTGATACCTTTCCTTCATGAATAACTAGAATTCGGTCACTCATCCCTAATATTTCAGGTAACTCCGAAGAAACCATAATAATCGCAACACCTTGTTTTGTAAGTTCGTTCATTAATTGATAAATCTCTTTCTTCGCCCCAACGTCAACTCCCCGCGTTGGTTCATCTAAAATTAAAATTTTCGGTTGAATTCCCAACCATTTTCCAATCACGATTTTCTGTTGATTTCCACCACTTAGTGATTTAACAGATAAATGTTGGCTTGCTGTCTTTACATGCAGCTTTTGGATGAGGTCCTCCACAAACTCTTCTTCTTTTTTGGCAGAAATGACACCCTTATTAGAAACGCTCGAGAAGTTGGTTAGTGTAAAGTTTTCTCGAACGGAAAGTCCAAGAACGAGCCCTTCATTCTTCCGGTCCTCTGTAATAAAGCCAATTCCATGCTGTATGGCCTCGTAAGGAGATTTGATGTTTGTTTCCTTTCCATCAATTAACACTTTCCCACTTGAAATCGTGCGGTATCCGAAAATGGCCTCCATAATTTCTGTTCGCCCTGCTCCCATCAGCCCTGCTACACCGAGGATTTCCCCTTGTTTAACAGAAAAACTAATTCCTTCAAAGCTTCCTTTGCTCGTTAAATTCTCGACTTGTAATCTAGTAGAACCTAGCTCCGGAACCCTTTCTGGAAAACGCTCACCTAACTGTCGCCCCACCATCATTTTGACAATCTCATCAAAGTTGGTTTCTGGAATCGCCTTCGTTCCTATAAACTGACCATCCCGGAGAACAGAAATACGATCACAAATTTCAAAGATTTCATCCATCCGGTGAGAGATATAAACAATCCCGACTCCTTGCTCTCTTAAGGAATTAATTACTTGAAAAAGAGCATGTATCTCTCTGTCTGTCAAAGCAGCGGTTGGCTCATCCATAATAAGGACCTCCGTGTTAGCTGCAACAGCTCTAGCAATCTCGATCATTTGCTGTTGACCGACTGAAAGAGTACCGGCTTCCACATCTGGGTCGATATCAATTCCAAGGCGATTTAAGTATTCCCTCGTTTTTGTCTTCATTTCTTTGTACTTAATAATCCCAGTCTTCCCGATCGTTAATTCTTTTCCTAGAAACATATTTTCTGTAACAGATAGATAAGGGATAATATTTAGCTCCTGATGAATAACCGCAATTCCTGTATGTTCGGCTTCTTTTGTATTCTTAAAATGGACCTCTTTGCCTCTAACCATAACCGTTCCAGCATCTCTTTCGTATATCCCTGTTAAAATTTTCATTAACGTTGATTTACCTGCTCCGTTCTCACCCATTAACGCGTGAACTTCCCCTGGTAAAATCTCAAATTCTACATTTTCTAACACCCTATTACCCGAAAACGCTTTACTAATTCCGCGCATCTGAACTAAAGGTTGTTGTGCCATTTAGAAAGTCACTCCTGCATGTAGAATAATGTTGGCATAGGGTGTGATTTCTCCTGTACGAATCACAGCTTTTGCTTGTTTTGTTTGTTTTTTAAATTCTTCATGGGACATATATGTAATCGTTTGGTGTTGGAATAGATCTACAATATCTTGTTTCACACCAGGGTTTTTTTCATGTATCTCTTCTGCTAATGTGATTTTTTCAACCACCATATCCTCCAAAATAACTTTTAACGTATCAATAAAAGTGGGAGTACCTTGTTTTAATGAAAGATCTATACGAATCGTTTCATCAGGGATTGGTAACCCACAATCAGCGATCACAATCGTATCTGTATGGCCCAATCTTGATAAAACCTCTGATATATGGCTGTTTAACATTCCTTGTCTTTTCATTTGCCTACACCCTTTCGTAAGTTAAGAAACTCTTTTACCTCTGCTATTGTTGGCATTCCACCCTGAGCTCCAAGCTTAGTGACAGATAATGCCCCTACAGCATTAGCAAATTTACAAGCTTCCTCTAGTGACATTCCTTCACTTAGTGACAATGCAAGTGCCCCATTAAAAGAATCTCCTGCTCCCGTTGTATCTACCACATCTACTTTGAAACTAGGAATCTCTTTTTCTACTCCATCTTGAAATAACATGACTCCTTTAGATCCCTTTGTAACGATACACTTTGCTTTGATCGCTTTTAGTTCTTCCTCCGTCAACTCCGGTGAGCTCAACAATAACTCTTGCTCATGCTCATTTGGTGTGATGTAATCGATCTGTTCTAATAGCTCCTTCGGTAAGGCCTGAATCGGAGCTGGATTTAAAATGATTTTTACCTGATGCTTCTTGGCGATTTTTACTGCCTCAACAACACTTTCCAATGGTATTTCTAGTTGGAGTAGCAGGATATCACTTTCAGCTATTACCTGTTCAAAGCTTCGAACATACTCAGGAGTGACAGCGAAATTCGCTCCTGGGACAACAATGATACTGTTATCACCGTTGGATAATGTTATGGATGCCGTTCCAGTTGTCGTATGTGTAACCGGTTTCACATACGACGTAATAACTCCTTCAGTTGTTAAACCTTCCTTCAGTTGGCTTCCAAAAGCATCTTCACCTACACAACCTATCAACGTAACCTCAGCCCCAAGTCTCGTTGCAGCAACCGCTTGATTGGCTCCTTTTCCACCTGGAATGGTGAAAAAGGATTCCCCCATCAACGTCTCGCCGAGCTTTGGTACTCGGCTTGTTTTCATGACAAGATCCATATTAATACTCCCTATAACTAGTACCTTCTTTTTCAATTCACTCACCTCTTGTTTTAGTTGATTGACCTTTATCTATAGTCACCTCTAACTGATGATGCTTCTTCTCAATCGCCCTACCCTCAATTAAGTCTAATAGCGTTTGAGCTGCTACCGAGCCAATTTCATAGATCGGTTGAGCAATCGTTGTAATTTCTGGATTGGTCATCTTACAAAGACTGATTCCATCAAAACCTATAACAGAGAGATCTTCAGGAATTCTTTTTCCAAGCTGCATTGCCGCTTTTATGACTCCAACAGCCATTAAATCATTTCCGGCAAAAATCCCATCAATATCTGGGTTCTCTTCTAACAGCTTTCTTGTCACCTCTGTGGTTTGTTCAATATTAAAGTTTCCACATCGGACGTAGTCTGTTTCAAACCATGACTCACTTTCTACTTCATTCAAGTAACCAAGGTAACGATCTTCCGCACTTGTAATGTTTTTAGGCCCGCGAATATGGGCAATTTTCTTACATCCAGTTGATTTTAAGTATTGAACAGCTCTCTTTGCACCCTCTATATTATTTACCGATACGCAAGGGATGGCTGGATCAATAAATCGGTCGACCGCTACAATGGGTATACCCTTTTCTTCTATGTACTGAGGAGTTAATGTTGAAGTCACAACGATTACGCCATCCACATACTTTTGCTTCATTACCTCAAAGTATTTCTTTTCTTTCTCTGAGTTATCATCAGAGTTACATAAGATCAATGTGTAGTCTTTACTACTTAAAACATCCTCGATCGCTCTTGCCACCTCAGGAAAGAAAGGATTCGTTATATTGGGGACAATTAAAGCAATTGTCATCGATTGTTTTTTAAAAAGGCTGCGGGCCACCGAATTCGGTTTATAATCTAATTCCTTAATGACCTTTAATACTTTTTTTCTTGTTTCTTCGTTTACATAGCCAGTACTATTTAACACTCTTGATACAGTTGCAACTGAGACCTTCGCTTCTTCTGCAACCTTCTTGATTGTACTCAATTACTTCACCTCAAGTTTCCAACTGTGTAATAGATGTGTAACCGGTTACACATCAGGTAAAAAAATAATCTATTGTTGATTAGATTTATATGTAACCCGTTACACATATTGTAAACGCTTACTGTTCGGGTTGTCAATCATAAATATAATAGTTGTTACACTTAAGCTAACTAATAAAAAAACCGCTAAGGAACTTGACTTATTTTTTGTATTGATTAATTAGACTTTCTTATCTTTATAAAAAGGACTTCTCTCTCAAGAAGTCCTTTCCCAAATACTTTATTTCTTCACAGTGGCTATCGCTTTTCCAACCACTAAATACTTTCCTACATATCCTCGTAATTCAAGCTGCGCTTCTCCAGGAGTCCAAGTAAAGTCTGAACGTTCAAACTTGAAATGTCCTTTTTCAGCTTGCTTATACAAACCGTTATTATCTGTAACAGGAGATACATCATCTAATGTTACTGACGAGACATTAAATGTGTAGGCTTGGAATTCTTTTGGTAGAGTTGCTTTTACCGTAAAAATTCCCTTGTTTCCGTTAATTACTCGAGGTAATACCTCAAGAGAAACTGGGATATAGACAACAATGGTTTTCTGTACGACTGTTGACCAACCAGCAGCATCTGTTACTTTTACACTAAACTTGTACTCACCTGGTTGATCTAATGACACTTGGTCTTCCTTTTTATACGTTTGACCGTTAAACGTTACCTCTTCAACCGCTATTCCAGATAGGTTATCATCTGCTAGGTAATTTAAAGTAACTGTTTCTCCCAACTCGTACTCCCCTTTTACGTCAAGCAAGAGAGTTGGCGCTGTTTTATCAATCTTTACTTCAATTGATTTCACTTCTTCTACATTTCCAGCAGCGTCAACAGAGTAGTAAGAAACGGAGTTAACCCCTTCTTTATCTACAGTAAATGTTGAGCCTTCCATATATTCAGATCCATTAACTGAATAGTATATTACTGCAACTCCACTATGCTTATCTTCAGAAGCAAGAGAAACCACGACTGGTTCCTTGGACCACTTTTCAGATACATCAGAAACAGTTATTGGTACTGTCTTGTCAAGCTTCACTTCTGCTGTTTTCACATCTTCCTTGTTACCAGCTATATCCACTGAATAATATGATATAGTGTTAATTCCTTCCTTATCTACTAACAGACTTGTACCTTCTACATAATCAGAGCCGTTGATAGAATAATAGGTTGTTTTTACTCCACTATTCTCATCAGAAGCTACTAATTTAACATTTACCGCTTCCTTCACCCAAGTAGTTGGCAGGTCTGCTGTAGTAATTGGAGCTGTTTGATCAATATTCACTTCGACCGTTTTAACTGCTTCTTTATTACCTGCAGCATCAACTGAGTAATAAGAGATCTTGTTTACTCCTTCTTCAGTCACTTCAATAGAAGTACCTTCTACATACTCTGAACCATTAAGTGAATAATAGGTGTTTACCACTCCACTTAATTCATCACTTGCCGTTAACTCTACTGTAAATGATTGTGCTGCTGTAGGGATTTCATTTACTTCCGTTGTTGGTGCTGTTTTATCAATTTTCACTAGTGCTGTTTTTACTTCCTCCATGTTGCCCACTTTATCAATAGAGTTGTAAACAATCTTGTTGATGCCCTCATTCGCAACTAAAACCGATGTTCCTTCAACGATAGGTCCATCATTTAATGAATAATACGTATGAGCTACGCCCACTTCGTTATCCGTTGCTGTGAATTCTACTAACGGATCTTGATTGACCCATTCAGCTGGAGCATTCACTGTTGTGACTGGTGCCTCTTCATCAATAATTAACTTAGCTAATACGGTTTCGGATGGCTTAGATTCTCCAAAAGAGTTACTGTAAGATGTTACATAATATAAATGGTTAGCGTACGTTAGATTATTAATGGTGTAAGATAGATTATTAATTTTCTCAGCAACTAATACCGGCTCTCCATTAATCACTTCATAGATGTTGTAGCCATTTGCGTAAGTTACAAAATCCCAAGTGATTCTTGCGCTCGTATCGCTTAGAAGCTTTAAGCTAGCGGCAGGAACCCCCATTATTGGAAACACTACTTTCTCCATGATCATATTTGACGGTTCAGATTCCCCAAAACGACTACTAAAAGCAGTTACCTCATATGAATGAACACCTTCTGGTAGGTTATATACCTTATGGGTAAATCCAGTTCCTTTGTAAATCAATTCTTTCCCTGAATCCGTTACTTTGTATACACGGTATTCATTTGCCCAAGTGACTGCCTGCCACGATAACGTAAAGTTATTTACATTTTCCACCCTGTTGCTAACCACCGGAGCCTGTACTACCGGCCAAGTAAGGTTAAAAACAAGATTACTTCCTTCTGGTGACTCTCCAAATCGAGTGCTATAAGAATGCACCACGTATTCATAGTCACCCTCTGGCATATTCGTATAGGTGATGGTTCTCGTTGTTGCTGGAAGGGTATTTAGTAATTTTAATTCTCCATCAACTTTTTGATACACTTTGTAACTTGTCGCATACGTTGAAGCAGCCCAACTTAACTTAATATAGTTTTCATTCAAAATCGTTTTGGTAAGATCGGCTGGGGCTTCCATCACTGGATGTACCATTGTAAACACAAGCTCGCTTCCCTCTGGTGACTCTCCAAATCGATTGCTATAGGAATGCACCACGTATTCATAAACACCTTCTGGCATATTTGTGAATGTAATGGTTCTCGTTGTTGTTGGAAGTGTACTTAATAATTTTAATTCTCCATCAACTTTTTGATACACTTTGTAACTTGTGGCATACGTTGAGGCATCCCAATTTAGCTTAATATCGTTTCCATTCAAAATCGCTTTTGTGAGATTAGCTGGGGCTTGCATCACTGGATGTACCAATGTAAACACAAGCTCGCTTCCCTCTGGTGATTCCCCGAAACGATCGCTATACGAATGCACCACGTATTCATAATCACCCTCCGGCATATTCGTGAAGGCAATGGTTCTCGTTGTTGCTGGAAGGGTATTTAATAATGTTAATTCTCCATCAACTTTTTGATAAACTTTATAACTTGTGGCATATGTTGAGGCATCCCAACTTAGCTTAATATCGTTTCCATTCAAAATCACTTTTGTGGGATTGGCTGGGGCTTGTATCACTGGATGTACCAATGTAAACACAAGTTCGCTTCCCTCTGGTGATTCCCCGAAACGAGTGCTATAGGAATGCACCACGTATTCATAATCGCCCTCCGGCATATTCGTATAGGCAATAGTTCTCGTTGTTGCTGGAAGTGTACTTAATAATGTTAATTCTCCATCAACTTTTTGATAAACTTTGTAACTTGTGGCGTATGTTGAGGCATCCCAACTTAGCTTAATATCGTTTCCATTCAAAATCGTTTTGAAAAGATTGGCTGGGGCTTGCATCACTGGATGTACCAATGTAAACACCAGCTTGCTTCCCTCTGGTGACTCTCCGAAACGACTACTGTAAGAGTGAACGATGTACTCATAATCCCCTTCTGGCATATTTACAAATGTATGAGTGAGTCCTGTTAATGTCTTTTGTAAGGTTAGTTCTCCATCTTTTAGAAGGTATATACGATATTCTGTTGCAAATGGAGAAGCATCCCAACTTAACTTAATATCATTTACATTCACAAATGTCTTAGTAAGATTGGCTGGGGCTTGCATCACTGGATGTACCAATGTGAACACAAGCTCGCTTCCTTCTGGTGATTCCCCAAAACGAGTGCTATAGGCATGCACCACGTATTCATAATCGCCCTCCGGCATATTCGTATAGGCAATAGTTCTCGTTGTTGCTGAAAGTGTACTTAATAATGTTAATTCTCCATCAACTTTTTGATAAACTTTGTAACTTGTGGCGTATGTTGAGGCATCCCAACTTAGCTTAATATCGTTTCCATTCAAAATCGTTTTGGTAAGATTGGCTGGGGCTTGCATCACTGGATGTACCAATGTAAACACAAGCTTGCTTCCCTCTGGTGACTCTCCGAAACGACTACTGTAAGAGTGAACGATGTACTCATAATCCCCTTCTGGCATATTTACAAATGTATGAGTGAGTCCTGTTAATGTCTTTTGTAAGGTTAGTTCTCCATCTTTTAGAAGATATATACGATATTCTGTTGCAAATGGAGAAGCATCCCAAGTTAACTTAATATCATTTACATTCACAAATGTCTTAGTAAGATTGGCTGGGGCTTGCATTACTGGATGTACCAATGTGAACGCAAGCTCGCTTCCCTCTGGTGACTCTCCAAAACGATCACTATAAGAGTGAACAATGTACTGATAATCACCCTCTGGCATGTTTGAAAAATTGATGGTTGTTCCTGTTAATTTACGAACAAACTGCTTTTCTCCATCTATCACTTGGTAGATTTGGTATCCATTTGCATACTGAACAGCGTCCCATTTCAGAGTAATCTCATTTCCGTTTGAGACAGTGTAGTTGGCATTTCCAGGCTTAGCCAAGTCAGGGTGTACTAGGTTCCCTTCAAGTACAGCACCTTCTGGAGACTCTCCAAATAATGTAGAGTTTCCCTTAATAATGTATTGGAATGGACCTTCAGCTACATTGGTTAAAGTTGTACTTGTCACCGTAACCGTTTTTAATAATACTTCTTCTCCATTAATCAACTGATAAATATTATAGTTATTTGCATATTGAACAGCATTCCACTTAAGGGTAATGTCATTTCCATTGCTAATGGTATAGCTAGGATTTTCAGGAGTTGCTAATTTTAGACCACTTAAGGTGAACTTAATAGAAGTCCCAACTTTTGATTCCCCAAAACGAGAAGAATACGAATAGATCTCATATTGATACTCACCTGGAGCCATATTCGAGTAGGTCATACTTGTTCCAGTAATGGTATTCTTTAGTGTCTTATTTCCATCAACCACTTGATAGATCTTATAGCTATTTGCATAATCTACCGCATCCCACTTTAAAGTGTACGCAGCCGGTCCAGTAATGGTATAACTTCCGTTTGCGGGAGCCTTCATCTCTGGATGTACCAATGTTAACTCTACAACTGCGCCAACAGGTGATTCGCCAAATCTACTACTATACGCATAGATTTCGTATTTATAACCACCTGCAAGAAGATTAGAAAGAGTTGTCGATAAGGAAGAAACAGTTGTTTTTAAAACCTTATTTCCATCTACAACCTGATACACTTTATAACTATTGGCAAACTCAACTGAATCCCATTGTAATTTTAAATCATTACCATTAGAAATCTCATATCTTGCATTCCCTGGTGTTGCTACTACTACCTGATCCAGTACGAAGGACATTTTTGCACCTTCCCCTGATTCTCCAAATCGAGTGCTATTGGTGTGAACTTCATACTTGTAATTGCCTGCTGGCATATTCGAATATGTAACAGTTGTGCCTGTTACTGTGCTCTTTAATATCTTTTGGTCTCCAACAAGTTGATAAACCTTATAATTCGTAGCATTTTCAGCTACTTTCCAGCTTAATACAATATCATTGCCATTTTGAATTTTATATGCAAGCTCAGTAGGTGGATTTACTTTTACTGTCTCGATGGTAAAAATAACTTGTGTCCCCTTTTCAGACTCTCCAAATCGGTCGCTATATGAATGAACCTCGTACAAGTATTCTCCACCAGGTAACATAGACGCTGAAAATGAAGTTCCTGTTACCGTTGTTTTTAATACTTTTTCACCATTCAAAACCTGATAAACTTTATACCCGGTCGCATACGGTGCTGCAGTCCAACTAACGACTACATCATTTACGTTTTGGATTTTGACATTTACATTTTCAGGAGCAGTCATCTCAATGGACTGAACAGAGAAAGTAACCTGGCTGCCTTCTAATGAAGTTCCAAAACGTGAGCTATTTGAATACACCTGATAGACGTAATCTCCTGCAGGTAAATTCTTGAGTGTAACAGTTGTACCTGTAACGGTTTGGACCAATTCTAACTGTCCGTTTTTCACTGAATACACGCTATAACTATTTGCAAACTCTGCTGCCTGCCATTTCAAAGTAACATCGGTCAAGTTCGCAATTGTAAAAGAAAGATTTGTTGGAGCTTTCATTACTTGCTTAACTACATTTACATTGACTGGAGTTGATATAGCAGATTCCCCATATAGTGGATGAAAAGAAGAAATCGCATAAGAGTAAGTCCCCTCAGCCATATTAGAAAAACTATATGTCAGGGTATTAGTTGAGGCTACGAGTGACCTCTCACCATTCTCTAATACTTGATATATATTGTATTTCTCAGCGTACTGTGAAGCCCCCCAGCTCAACACAACATCATTTCCATTTTGAATCGTTGCTGCAAAGGTTGCTGGCGTTTGCATCTCAGGATAACTAATTTCTGTGCTTACCGGTGCTGATGGACCAGACTCCCCTTGACTAGATAAAGTAGAAACTACGTATCTATAAGAGCCTTCTGGCAAATCTTTTAGATCATACGAAGTGCCCGTTGTTGTTCCAAGCACCGTAAGCTGTCCGTCTTTAATTTCATAAATTTGATATCCACTTGCTCCAAATACGGCACTCCAAGTTAGTTTTCCATCATCTGGTGTAATTGACTGATATGCCAGATTACTAGGAGGAAGCATGGTTCCGGAATTTGCAGAAGCTCTTATACTACCAATTGGGACAATCAACTGATAGATAAGCATAAAAACGACGAGCAAAACCGGAATATTAAACATTCTTTTCAACATAAATTTACCCTACCTTTCATGTTAAAAAAGGCAAATAAAAAAAGAACCCCATAAGAAAGGTTCATAGAATAGACAATCTATGACTTCTTGTGGTAACTGGCTGCCATTCGCATTTCTGCGGGTAAGGCCCTCTTAGTTTTGCGTCTCACAGTTTCCCGTGATTTGCCCTTTTCACTTCATTAAGTACACTCATTTTTGAAACCCATCTATTACTATTTTTTCACCTCCAAGCATTTACGTTATAAATCTATTATCGGCAGTTAATGGGATTTATTTAGGATTAACTACCTAAATTTAGTTCGATTATACTATTTTATTTTTATAATTAGATAGGTATTTACGCATGATCCTTTGATACTCTTCGTCTTTCGGATTTAATTCTTAGGGAATCTCTTAAGATCCACATACCTACAACAGTATAAAATCCCCAACATAAAAAACCCCCATTACTGGGGGCTATACACAACTATTGCTTTTTCATATAATCAAGCACGTCCAAGTCAATTTTCCCACGCTCTAACTCACGCGCTTCAAAGTTCTCGGTATGTATATAACGAGTCAGTGCCTTATGAATACTTTCCTCATCAACATACAATTCTAAATATCTGTGACGTCTTAAACAAGCGATCAATTCTTCCTTCACATGCCCTTCAATCGTAGCAATCCGCTCTTGCTTAGGAGGAGCAAAGTATAGCTGCTGTAAACCAAACACACGAATCAGTTCTTTAATCGGCTCCGGATGGTCATCGACACGAAGATCAATAAATCGGTCATTGTAGCCACCATAACCGCCCGCTTCCTTCACTACTAATAGGGCAGCTGATTGCTGACCACGACTATCTCCACCAGCCTCTTGCCCTGCGTTCAATCCAGCGAGTAAGCGCTCCGCTAATGTTCCACTTGTCTCTTGAAACATTTTTGACATCGCTTGTACGGTCTGCTCGTCGACTAAAATGTTTCCCTGTGCGGCAAAATGCTCTCCGGTGACTCCGCCTGCCCAGTCATAGCATTTTTCACCGGTAAAAGTAGCGGCATTTCCGTTCGCATCGATGACTCCAACCTGGCGGAGATCCTTGTCCTCATCTCGTGAGGTAATGATTTCGATGACCTCTTCCGCTGACTTTCCTTCTGAAAACAGCTGTAATGCCTCCGGACCATAAGCCGTATTCGCGTAAGACTGCGTCGCAACAGCACCAACTCCAGCCTTCGCAAAAGGAACCACTGCTCCCACGCCTAAAAACTTCGATTGCACCGCAATTCCCCATTCTTTCTCCTTTGGGTCATAGCCTACGATTGAAAAAGTCATGTTTTTGCAACCCCCAGTTTTAATTAAAGGTCAGTAGCACATGACGCAAGCCTTTGTTGCGCTAGCACCAGCTTGCAGAATGTACTACTGTCCTGATTTACCCTAAGAACACCCCACCATATACAAGCGCACCGGCAATCACATACGCCGGGTGGACCTTCAGCCTCTCCATCAGCACAAAGCTAATCACACCGATCCCGATCGTCTGCCAAATCCCCGCTCCTTCGAATGAGGAGAAAAAGAAATCATACGTCATGACTCCTAATAGGACGGCAATGACCGGTCGCACCAACACGGTAAGTCGCTTCACCTTTGGAGATTCCTTGAATTTCATCAACAAACCGAGTAAAGTGACCATTAATATTAACGAAGGTGCCACAGTAGCAAATACCGCAACCACTGCTCCGAAAATCCCACCCACTTCATAACCAATATAACCGGCCATTTTGGTCGCGATAGGCCCTGGCAGTGCATTCCCTAACGCGAGCACCTCACTAAATTCATTCACTGACAGCCAACCGTACCGATCAACCACTTCATTTTCAACAAGTGGAATCGACGCCGGTCCCCCACCATAACCGAGAATTCCCGGAATAAAAAACGCCAAAAATAGTTGCCAATAAATCATGCGGACGTCTTCTCCTTTTCCTTTGAATTCCCTTGATCTTTTTTCAATAATGCACTTAATAATAAAGCGAAAATTATGATTGCAGGATGCACGTTTAAAAATTGAAGCAACACAAGGCTAACAACGACAAAAAGAAGAGTCCAGCCCCAACCAAGACTAGAGCTCGATGATTTTTTTACAAAATCCCAAGTTAATGTTGCGAGCATCACCGCAACAACCGGCACCACCGCCATCGACATACCTCGCACCCATGGTTCGTCCTTGTAGGTATTTAGTACATTTAGCAAGATAATCATGAAAAAAATACTCGGTAAAATCGATGCAAAAAGTGCGTTCAATAGTCCTAATATCCCGCCCACACGATAGCCTATATAACCGGCCATCTTCGTATTAATCGGCCCTGGCAAGGCATTAGCAAGTGCCAAAATATCGCCAAATTCATCCGAATCCATCCATTTGAATGTATCGACAACTTCCTTTTTTACAAGAGGAATTGATGATGGCCCCCCACCGTATCCCAAGATACCTGAGCGGAAGAAGGCAATAAATAACTGTCTGTGCTTCATAACATTCCTCCTAAATTATTAAAATTCAGATAGTTTCATCATAACAAATTTATGCGTTCTCGTTAACCGTTTATTTCGGCATTCGAGATATCACAAAGTTGTAATAAAATACTAAACCTTGTCGAATCTTGTCCGATAATTAAGAGGTATGTACAACTATGAGGAGGACAGCAACATGCTAAAAAGAATATTCTTATTGTTCCTAGTCGTGAACGTTTTAAGCGCATGTTCACTCGGAGCACAGCAAACAAAGACAGAAAAAGAATACAAAATTGGGATTCTTTTATCAGATAGTGGACTTGGAGATGAGTCCTTTAACGATTCGGCATTCCGCGGCCTAGAACGTGCTCGCGACGAGTTCGGAATTTTATTTGACTATAAAGAAGCTCCAGACGGTGACTTCGAAGAAAAACTAACCGAACTAATCGAGGAAGAATATGACCTGATTATCGGTCTTGGTTTCTCTGTAAAGGAAGTGTTGGAGAAAGTCGCAAAGGAACATCCAAACCAGCAATTTATGATCATAGATGAGGGTTCCGAGCTTGAAAATGTGGTGTCCCTCACTTTTAAAGAATATGAAGGAAGTTTTCTAGTTGGAATGGTAGCTGCAATGAAGAGCACCACTGGGAAAATTGGATTTATTGGCGGCTTTGATGTGCCTGTCGTGAATCATTTTAAAGCAGGTTACATACAAGGTGCAAAATACGTCAATCCGAATGTAGAAGTACTGGTTGAGTACGCGAATTCCTTTGGAGACGCGACACTTGGCGGAACGATTGCCGAAAAACAAATCGCTGCTGGCGCTGACTTCATCTACCCTGCCGCTGGATTTACTGGCTTCGGTGCACTTCAAACCGCTCAAAAGCTTGGGAAGTTAGCAGCTGGTGTGGATTCTGACCAATTTTTCGTAGCAGAAAAAGCTGTTACCACTTCCATGCTAAAAAATATTGATGTGGCTGTGTACGATATCGCCAAAGAATTGAAGGAAACCGGAAAAATCGGATCTTCCACATATGTACTTGGTCTTGCTGAAAATGGTGTTGGCTTAGCAGACATTCGTGTCGTAGAACTATCTGAAGCAGAAATCAGTCAGCTTGAAGAAGCAAAAGAGAAAATTATTTCTGGCGACATTACAGTCGAAACGGAATAAGGAGGGAATGACATGAAACTTAGATCTCGCTTATTAATTATCGCTATCATTCCACTTTTATTATCTACATTGATCATTGGATTTATGATTTCTCAGCTGGTTAGTATGCAAAGCTCGGCTAAGGATGATGTTCAAGTTTTAATCTTAGTAGAAGATATTCAAGGTGAGCTGGTTGTAGCGAAGCAAGCACTCTCGAACTACACTTTTAACCAAAGTGAAGCAAACAAATCAGAAGCACTCTCACAATTACAGAACATTGATGAGCAAATGGCGGCACTTACACAAGTGATTAGAGTGGATGAGCAGAAACAAACTTTAGGGAAAGTACAGGAGAAGTTTGATGCCCTAACTTCTGAGGTGGATGCGGGGTTTGGAAGTAATGACCCTTCGGCGATTAAAAGACAATCGATACGTATTTCAGGTGTCTTAAATGATATGTACTTATTGGATAAACTTACTGGAGAATGGTACGACGAAATGCTTCAGCAAACAGAGAAGAAGATTCAGTTTGTTGTCGTTTTCTCAATCATTGCGATTATCATACTAATTGTGTTATCTAGCCTTTCGACCTGGTTCTTGGCTAGACGGATCGCGAAACCCTTACGTGAAGTCGTGGACCATGCGGTTAAAGTGGCTGAAGGAGACCTCACGATTGAAGTTGGTGAAGTAAAGGAAGATAGTTCGTACGAGCTAGATCAGCTAAAATCTGCTTTTGCGTTAATGATTTCAAATGTAAAACATACCGTTCAATCGATTGAGCAAGTTGGAGAACGAGTGACGGGCTTTACAGCTGAAGTATCTGGACACATGGTGAGCTTACGTGAAATTAGCAATCAGGTGGCGGTTTCAACCGAAGAGCTTGCTCGCGGTAGCCAATCGGTTTCAGAAGATATTCAATCGACAGCAAGTTCAATGGGATCAATGAATGAAGAGTTCTCTCGCGTTCAGGATAAAACCGAGCAATCCTCACAGGCTGGATCTGCTGCGTTGGATTCGGTTCAAACCGGTCGAGTGTCTTTAGAAAAACAAGTAGAACTGGCTTCACAGCTATCACAATCTACGGATCATATTAAAACATCAGTCGAAGGCTTCACACAGTTTGCAGGACAAATTGAGGAAGCAGCACGTTCGGTACGTGAAATCGCTGATCAAACGAATTTATTAGCCTTAAATGCTGCAATTGAAGCAGCACGTGCAGGAGAAGCTGGAAAAGGATTTGCTGTGGTTGCAGATGAAGTTCGTAAGTTGGCAGATGATTCGACTAAGGCAACGGAACATATCACAACGATGGTGAGCCATATGAAAAAAGGCATTGCTACGATTGTGGAAGCAACGGAGCTTGGGTATGAGTTATCGAACCAACAGCAATCTTCTATGAAGGAAACGGAATCTTCATTTGAAGTGATTTCTATGAATGTGATGGCGATCAATGAGCAATTGGACGCGTTAGTTGAAGGTATGAAAACTTCTAGCAGCATGAGTACTTCGGTTATTTCAGCGATTGAGAATATTTCAGCTGTTACCGAGGAAACTGCGGCTGGGACTGAGGAGATTAGTGCTTCTACGGATGCGCAGCTTCAGGCTTTTGAGCAGGTGAATGAGAAGATGGAGCAGCTGCAGGAGTTGACCGTGGAGATGAAGAAGGAATTGGCGAAGTTTCAGTTGTAGTAAAAAAGCGAGCAACTCTAAGTTTGCTCGCTTTTTTATATATTATTTAAATCTACCTGTAAAATCCGTACTACTTACATTGGTTAATGGTAACTTAACGCTTGTCCCTTCTGCAGCTGACTTATAAATTGCTAGCACCAATTCAAGTGCTCTTCGTCCATCCTCAGCCGTTACGTAAGGCTCTCTATCATTTTTGATTGCATCGATTACATCGGTATATAATGGTTTGTGACCAAAGCCATATACATTAGGTGGGTTTTCTTGGTACTCTTCTTTTACTTGCTCAGGATCATCTAACCCATCTGCAAAATGCCATTCTTCAATCAGATTAACTGATTTGCCTCCAGCTTTTACCGTACCTCTGTCACCAAATATATAAAGAGTTTCTTCAAGGTTCTTCGGATAGATATTTGTTGTACCTTCAATCACACCATAACTACCGTTCCCAAATCTTACAAGGGCAATACCAAGGTCTTCCGCCTCAATAAAATTATGCTTTAGATTATCTGTCATTCCAACAACTTCAGTAATCTCATCACCCATCATCCAACGAAGGAGATCGATATTATGGATACATTGGTTCATCAATGCACCACCATCTTGCTCCCATGTACCACGCCATGGAGCTTGTGTGTAATAGTCTTCTCCACGATTCCATCGAATATGAGCTGTTCCGTAAAGAAGTCTACCAAAACGTTCATTTTCAACTGATTCTCTAATTTTTTGAATAGACTTATTAAAGCGATTTTGGTGACATGCACTCACTTTTACATTCTTTTCCTTAGCTAGAGCAATAATCTGGTCCGCTTCTTCAAGAGAAAGAGTAATGGGTTTCTCAATAATTAAGTTTACACCTTCTTCAATGCAATCCAATGCCATTTGACCATGTTTTCCACTTTCCGTACAGATCGCAACTAAATCAGGTTTTTCCGTTTTAATCATTTCCTTATAATCTGTGTATTGTGGAGTAGAAGTTGGAAGATTAAATGTCGAAATAATCCCTTCCATATTTTCTTGTTTCACATCACATAAACCAACAATTACTAATTCATTTTCTATGGCAGCTGCAATATGATTTGGAGAAATTCTTCCACAACCGATTAACGCAAATTTTAAACTCATAAGTACCACCTGTTCATAATGTTTTTTGTTTGTGTAATCTTTCTTAGTATGTAAAGATTTCCTGAAAGCGTAATACCTTCAACATTCATATAATAAACTTATTATTATTTTTCATCAATCTTTTATACATAAGTACATACTTTCTGACTAATAAAAGCCTTCTGGTATATCCAGAAGGCCTCACTTTTATTGTGCTTCAATAAGACCGTAGCGGCCGTCTTTACGCTTATATACTACATTTGTACGATTTGTCTCAGCATTGGTAAACACATAGAAACTGTGACCAAGTAGGTTCATTTGGAGAATTGCTTCTTCACTGTCCATTGGCTTTAAGTCAAAGCTCTTTTGGCGAACAAGCTCTAAATCGGTCTCATCCTCTTCTACTGCTACACCGCCACCTTGATTTTCGACTGGAGAAGCAAACAATTCATTCAGGTTCCCTTTTTCACGGAATTTGCGGTTCACTTTTGTTTTATGCTTACGGATTTGACGCTCTAATTTATCAGTAATCAGATCAATCGCCGCATACATATCATCATGAACTTCCTCTGCACGAAGCACCAAATTCGCCATTGGAATCGTTACCTCTACTTTGGATCGCTTGTCATTGTACAACTTCAAATTCACATGAACATTTGCATTAGGAGTCTCAGTAAAGTATCTTTCTAACTTGGCAATCTTCTTTTCCACGTACTCTCTAATTGCTGGAGTTACCTCAATGTTTTCACCACGAACGTTGTAATTCATAAGTGAACTCCTCCTTCACATTATACAAATTTGGTTACCTTACTGTTATGCTTAGAACAGCTTGTCCTACGCCACTTTTTCCAAGCATCCCATAAAAATAACCACCGTCTTAATATGAGAATTAAGACTATGTATTTATACTTCTATTTTACCCTCGGAAACTCCTGCTAAAACTTGAAAAAGGTTTGAAAATTGTGTCGAATTAGTGACGTTAACTGGTTTGACACATTTTCCTTAAAAAAGAGACTAGCTATAGCCAGTCCCTGATTATTTGCTTTCTTGATTCATGCTAGCTTCTAATGTAGAAACCTTCTTTTCAAGCTTTGCATTCTCTATTTTTAATCTTCCGTTTTCTACTTTTAATTCCTTGATTTCTTCCTGATATTGCTCAACAGTCTTATCTTCTTCGGTTTTTGTTGTCGTTTCTTCTTTAGATTTACAACCGGTAATCAATAATAAACTAGCAAGTAAGATACAAAATAATTTCTTCACTGTAATAACTCCTTATAACATAATTTGAATACTTATTATAACAACTGTTACATTAATTAAGAACACCCTCCTGCCTAAGCAAGAGGGCTATTCTCAATGTTAGTTAACCATTTTTCTTCTTTGTAAGATAAAAAGTGCTGCACAGCTTACAAGTAGAATAGTTAGTCCAATCAATAACCAATTGAAGGAATTGGTTGCAGTATTCGGAAGCTCTTGTCCATTTTGTTGAACTGGAACTAAGCTCTTTCCAGGACTTGAAACTTCTTCACTAGTTGTTTCAAATACCGTATAAACACTAAAGTGAGATGTCGTTGCTGTCACAACTCCATTACTGTAGCTACCACCAATTAGCTCCCACTTACTTGTATTTGGATTCCAGTAGAATACTTTTACATTATCAGGATTGTTTACTCTTGAGTCGTCCACGTTAAATGTTAGAGTAACACCTTCACTGAACTGACTAATCACTTGACCACCCTGCGTAATAGTAAAGTCATAAACTGGACTTAGTGCGTTTTGAATATCCTTTAGCTTTAGTATATGGATGCTTGTTTTTTCACTTCCGTTTGTTAAAACACTAGTTGGAATTGATAAAGTTACATCTCCATTAGCTATTTGGATTTCTGCCTTTTTACCCTTTAGGAATTCGATCTGATCTGCCGTAAATTCAACAGAGATATCAGATTTGTTGCTGTTTTGTAAATCAACAAAAAGCGTTCCTTTGTTTTTAAGTTCCTCAAGTTGTTCATCAGTAACTGTAGCTTTATTTCCATTAATCACTGGTTTCACAGTTACATTTGATTTGCTTGAGTTATTGTTTGCGTTACCCGGATTTGTAGTATTACCACCAGGTGTTTGAGTTCCATTATCTGAGTTGCCCTTATCTGGAGTCTGTCCTCCATTATCTTGGTTACCTTGACCTGGCGTTTGACCTCCATTATCTTGGTTACCCTGACCTGGTGTCTGTCCTCCATTGTCTTGATTACCTTGACCTGGTGTTTGTCCTCCGTTGTCTTGGTTACCTTGACCTGGTGTTTCTCCACCATTGTCTTGGTCGTCTTCACCTGGTGTTTCCCCACCATTGTCTTGGTCGTCTTCACCCGGTGTTTCTCCACCATTATCTTGGTCGTCCTCACCCGGTGTTTCTCCATCATTATCTCCGTCTTCAACAGCAATAGTTGTAAACGTAGATTCTACGCTAGCTTCAAGTGTTTTACCAGCGTAATCTTTTACATCTTGCTCTACGACTACACGGTACTCTTGATTAGGATCCAGGATTGTAGCTGGTTTCCAAACAATCGTTTGAGTAAGTTGTTTAGTTGAATCTTCCTCAAAATAGCCCGGTTTTCCAGGTGTTTCTTTATAACCATTTAGTGTTTCGTAGTCTAATGACCCTTCAACTAATTGGTCATCTTGATACACCTTAATTTTTGAATCTAGACCTTCCACATTCATGAGGCGATCAAATTCGATTTCTACTGCACTGTCTAAAGCAACATCTTCAGCATTTATTGCAGGTAAAATTGAATCTACTACCGGTTTTGATGTTCTTACTAATGGAACATTTAGCTCTGTCTCAGCAGGAGGAACAACAACCGTACGGCTTGTGTATGTGTCATAGCCTTCCTTACTGAAAATTACTCGCCAGTCACCCTGAATAACGTCCCAACCATAGCGACCTTCTTCATCGGTTACTTGTGGATTAATTTGACCATAGAATGCGGCATTCCATTGTTGCCATCTTCCGTTTACAGATTGCTCAACGACTGCTGTTGCTCCCTGTAATCGGTTTTCCATGCTTCCTTCAAACACATAACCCGATGGGTCAATTAGAACGATTACTTCCATAAGAGGTAATTTAATCACTTGATCACCAATTGTGAAGATCAATTCTAACATTTGCTCCCCATATGAACTCCATGTGCTAGGAATTCCACCAATATAATGGTCTCCGTCTTTAGTGAGTTCGTAGTCTTGACCAAGGAAGCTAATTTTCGCCGAATCTACCTCACCACTAAATTGAACCTTCACATCGATAGGCGTGTACTCAACGATTGCTGAGGTTACGACACCTGTGTTCGGGTTAATTGTAATGTTTTGATTCCATCCAGCTGAAATTTTTACATCAGTTACTTCTGGGATGTTTGGCTCGTATGAAACAGTTACTGGTTGAGAGTATGTTGCACGCTCACCTTCAGTCACCTTTGCAACTAGTTGATGTGAGCTATTTTCTCCTGTTGTTACTGGTAATGTTACATCCGCATACCACCAACGACTATCAACAGTTGTTTGAGCTAATAATACATCTCCATCATAAATTTCTACCTTTGCACCTGATTTTGCATTACCATACACCTTAATTTTAGATGTAGCAGTAATTTCTGGTGCATTTAATGTAACAAACAGTACATTTGTTGTAGCAGTGTACGTATTCTGAGTTTCACCTAGAGAAATGGTTGCATTCGAAACGAGCGTTTGAGTGGCTGTTTCTTTTACATTCGTCTTGAACGTAATTGTTCCTGATTCTCCAGTAGCTACACTAGGAATGACTACTTTTCCACGATCAAGTGTAACAGCTTGTCCATTTAAAAGAATGGAATCTGCTAATAGTTCCACATCAGTAGAAAGATTAAATGTTACTTCTACGTTTTCAGCAGTAGCTGTTCCGTTATTTTTGTAGTTGAATCGGTAGTCTAGTGATTTACCTGGTACGACTGTTTGTTTAGAAGCCGTAAATCCATTTCCTTCACCTGTAAAGCTTCCTTCACCCTGTTTAACTAAAGAAATTACATACTCATCTGGTTGAGGTTGTACTTCCACTTCTACATTAGGCAGATTATATGCGTCGGTCTTTAATACGTAGCTTCCATCTACTACATTACGAATCTTAAAGTATCCATTCGCATCTGTTCTTGCCCAGCCAGTACTCCAAGAACTACCTTCTTCATAAAGGTATACATACACATTCTTTGCTGGAGTCCCATCTTCTTTTAGGACTTTTCCGTGTACATATTTTTCAGACTGTAACACAATTTCTCCGAGATCAAAAGTACCATTTACAAATTGATCAGCAGTAACAGTTACTTTATGAGATTGATAGCCTTGCATTGAAATCTCAACTTCTAACTCTTCTTTGTGTAGTCCATCTAACTGAATTCCTTCTGAGTCAGATTGACCATATGCATAGGTTTGATCTCCGTATGCGTAAATATAAGCCCCAGAAAGCGGACTATCGTTTGAGTCAACAATAGAGCCTGTTATAGATACACCTTTATCTAAAACTACTTCGATTACATCTGTCGAAGAATCAACTGTAACCTCAGCATTGTTGTAAGTAATATATCCAGGTACCTGTACAGTTAATTGATACTTGAATTGATCAGACACAACAACATTTTCAAGTGTGTATTCTCCAGAATCATTTTGCTGTTGCCATAAATAGTATTGCCCGTCTTGGTAACCGAAAGCCTCCATTACTGGGTAGCTGTAAAGTGATAGATACTCAATAGAGTCTATTGGATTACCTTCTTGGTCGATTACTTTTACTTCGACATTCTTTGTTTCTTTTTCGAACTTCGTTAATGCAATTTCATACGGATTAGTCACATAATCCTGTTCAGCTACAATTTCAATCGTTTCTATTGTAGATGGGTACGTTCCATTTCCGTAAACAATAAGCTCATATTGACCGGCTGGAAGAGACATCGTTTTTCCTGGTGTATACCAAGAACGTAAGAAACCTTCTCCATCAGTGTAACCATATAAATATACATCCTGGTTGTCTTCCCCTAATCCTTGAATTGAATATTCCAGATTTTGAGGAACTGATTCGTCTTTAGAGTCCACAACCTTAAATGTCACATTTTCCATGTCGGCTTGTGCACGTTCTGTTACAGCATTCGTAATAGCTGAAGCCAAAACTTCATTATCGGAATTTACCGCTTCAATCATAAATTCGTATTCTGTATTTGGTGATAATGATTCAAATGTATATACGTAGGCATTAGAATCTACAGAATCGACCTTTTCACCATTTTGGTATAGGTTAAAGTGATCAATGCTCGAAGTCATTTCCTCTGACCACCACTGTACTTCAATTGCGGTATCAGAGATAGAGCCTACATAAGCATAGATAGATGGTTCATAGATTTGACTGTCATAACTTACATATACTCCTGCATTTTGTAGGGTTTCAATGGTATTCATTGTTGCTGAATCATTTACATCCAACGGAATGCCATAAAGGTATAAGTTAGTTAGATTTGTTAGGTCTATTAAACTACTAATGTCACTCGCAGGGTTATTTGCAAGCCATAATGTATCTAGGTTTGTTAAACCAGCAAGTGGACTTACATCAGTGATTTTATTCGTATCAAGGTCTAAGTAAGTCAGGTTCGTTAGTGAACTTAATGGGCCAATTTCTGTAATCTCATTGCTCCACAGAATTAAGTTTGTTAGGCTAGTTAAACTTTGTAGAGGCGTTACATCACTAATCTGGTTAAAACTTACGTCAAGATACGTTAAGTTGACCGCTTTATCTAAGCCTGTTAGATCTGTAATTCCCAAATGACTAGCATACAAGCTTGTTAATTGCTCTAGGTCACTTGTATAAAGATCTCTGTCGTACACATTTAATGTGTTACGAATGGCTTCACTTAAAACTCCGTCAGGAATATTTACGACTTCCCCAAGGTCCTCATCAGGGTCTTGTCCTGGATTTCCACCCTCAGAACTGCCTGTTGTTTGTACAAGAATTCCTTCACCAAACCCTGAATCAGTATAAGAAGCGTTAACCGATACGATATAGTTTGTATTTGGTAATAGATCTGTAAATGTAAATGAGGTCACAGATGAATCTAAAGATTTCTCGTTAATACAAGAACTAGAATAATCTTGTTCGTTCTGCTCTTCAATGCATACAGAATAACCAATAACGTCAGGAACTTGATTCCAGCTAATTTCTATTGATGTATCAGTAGTATTTACAACTTGAATACCAAGTGAAGGTCCTGGTTCAAACTCCCCATCAAACCCGTCAAATACTAGTTCCACAGGTGAAGCAATATAATCTGTACCTTCTAGTACCTCAAATTGATACGTACTGTATTGGTTAAATACTCCTGGAGGACCATATAAAAAGACTTCATATTGACCAGCAGGTAATGAAAATGGTTCATCATCATAAAAGCTCTTAAACTCTCCACTTTCACTTACATATCCGTATTCAAATACTCGACGGTTAGCATCATCCATACCATTAATAGAAAATTCATAGTTCTCAATTGACAAATCAGTCTGATTATTAAGGTTGATATTTACGTCCCTTAATTGATCAGCCGGATAGTCTGTCCAAACCGCATTGTATCCACTAATCACACAACCATCAACGTAGTGTGCATCTACTTGAATCTCATAAAATGTATTCGAAGAAAGATCATTAAATACACGGGAAAGTGTATCTGGTTCCACAGTAACAACTGTATCTCCAATTGTTACATCAAAGTAATCTACTTCCTCGGATTGATTCCAAATAGACCAATCAATCGAAATGGATTTTTCCGTTACATCCAGTAAATTAACATAAAGATACTCGTAGTATTCACCTGGATAGTTATTATAATAAACATTTACTCCAGCTGCTCTAAGTTCTTCTAGAGTTGTAAAATCTTCTATTGGATTGTTATATAACCATAGGTCTCTTAAATTGGTTAATGAACCTAAAGGGGTGACATCAACGATTTTATTACTATCTAAGTCCAAGTAAGTTAGTTGCGTTAAGTTACTTAAAGGTGTAATATCAACGATGTTGTTATTCCAAAGGGTTAAGTCCGTTAAAGACGTTAATCCAGCAAGTGGGCTAATATCTTCAATTTCATTACTTCCCAAACCTAGTCCTTGTAAATTCACCGCATGTTCTAAACCTACCAGACTAGTAATCTGTTGTTCGTATGCATAAAGGTAAGTTAATTCCTCTAGATCCACTGAAGTGATATCTCGCGAATAAACACCAATCTCTTCACGAACGATCTGCTCTAGTGTTGCGTCAGCGAATGTAACTATTTCTCCTTCTTGCGTTCCACCATTTGTTTTAATAAACATGTAAGTTCCATATGAGAGCCCATTTGAAAATTCAGCATTTAAACTAAATCCATAACGGGTATCAGATGAAAGATTAGTAAACGTATAAGAAGTCGTTCCGTTCTCTAACGTTACATCTTGTCCCTCATAATAACTAGTATCTTCGTTATACAAGTAAAGGTTGTAGTTTGTTACCTTTGATTGATTTGTCCATTCTACGGTGATCGAATTCTCTGTTACATTTGTTACCTTTACTTTAAAAGGTTCGGATGAGTTCTCACCTTCATTAAAGGTTAGTCTAAAGGGATTTTCAATGTAATTGACTCCCTCTTCAATCTCAATGTTATAAATTGTTGAATTATCATAGTTTTCCGGATCATAGATAATTACATCATATGTACCTAAAGGTAAGTTTAAACTATTAATCTCCCAAGAAGTTAAATACCCTTCATTATTCACATATCCATACTGGAAGAAGTCTTGATTCGATTCATCTGTACCACTAATAGAGTACTGATAACCATTTGTTAATGGTTGATCGTTTTCATTTACAGCTTGGATTTTCACCTCTTGTAAATCCTCTGGTGCCCAAGAAGTAGTGATCTCAGTACTAGAAGAAACGACTCTTCCATCAACAAGATTTCCTTTAACTTCAACATTGTATGTTGTTCGTGGCTGAAGACCCGATAACACATAATTGGTTGAAGTGGAAGAAAGAGATTTTACTAGATTTCCATCTAAGTAGATATCATACGATTCAAAATCCCCGTAACTATCCCATTCAAATTCAAATGAATTATGAGTTACTCCCTGACCTGAATGATTTAGATAGAGATATTCATCATAAACTGGATATTCTGGCATCCAATCAAAATAGACGGACACACCACGAGACTGTAAATCGTTGATTGTCGAACTAGTTGCAGATCCCTCTGAAAAATCTAAAGATAAACCATATAAATGAAGCTCTCTTAAGTTACTTAGCGAACTTACATCCGTAATATCGGTTACAGCACTATAACTTAATCGAAGTGTTTCAAGGTTGACTAAACTTTCGATTGGAGAGATATCCACGAGTTGGTGATTATCTTCCAAATCTAAATAGGTTAAATTAGTTAAAGAACTTAGACCACTAATATCTGAAATTTGCGTACCCCATAAAGTTAATGAGGTTAAATTAGTTAAACTCGTAATTGGACTTACATCTGTAATGTCATTCGCACTTACGTCTAACCCTTCAAGATTGGTTGCATATTCTAAACCAGTTAGGTCAGTAATACCTTCACTTTGAGCATAAAGGTACACAAGCTCTTTTAAGTTAGCTGCTGTAAGAGCACCTTCATAAATTCCCAATTGATTTCGAATAGCACTTTCTAATTGAGCATCTGGAATTTCAACTGTTTTAAAATTCTCTGACCCAACGATTGATAAAGTCACTTCTTTTGTAGCTCCTGATTGCTCAGTTACTGTAATAGAAATATCTCCATCTCCGTTATCAGCAAAAAACTGTTTAAACTCCCCTAGAGTTAAGTCATCGCTATCAGAAATACCAAGTAGCTCTTTAATCGATAGACTTCCAACTCCATCCGCAAAAGCAACAGAATGTGTTGATCCATTATAAGAAATCAATGCTTCAGAAGGATTTCCAGAAGAGAACAATGTAAAATCGTTAACCAACGAGTCGTCATTTTCCAATGCAGATCCGATCGTAAACGCAGGATCCAGGAAGTGTTCCATATTCAACGTAAACTGATTATCTCCCGTTTCCATTGGTTGAACACCTATCCCACTGATATCAATAACCATATACTCAATGGTTTGACTTGAAGTGTCCTCTACTTCTTTTTGGTTATCTTGCTCACTAGGAGCTGGTTGCTCTGTTGTTGGCTCTTCGACAATTACCGCAGAAACTTCTTCTTCTGTAACTCGAAGTACAATTTCTCGCTCGTTGCCTGAGTAGTCAACAAGAGTTCCAGAGATCTTTCCGCCGTATAAACTCATTTGTTCTTTTAATTTACCAACAGATACCCCGTCCTGTTGAGAGTCAAACTCTCCAAGAACCTCACTAATTTTCGCAGTAGCAAGACCATTAGTAAAATCAAATGTTTTAGAATTCATCAGGAAAGAAAATGTCGCATTTGCTGCATCTGCAGAAGCGTTGATACTAATATCAGTAAACATGTCAGTATCCTGCAGTCCTTTAATAGAAGCAGAATATTCATTCTCTGCTGTTTGGACAGCAGGAATGGCTTGCCCACCAATCATTAATTCAACCGAACTCACTGTCGGTGCATCAAAATCCTCAAAATCACTAGTCATTAACGATACTACAGTACTTGAATATTCCTCGCCTGAACTCGTGATTCCTACAACTTGATATGTATATTGCGTGCTTTTGTTGATATCTGCATCAATATAAGAATAATCCGTTATAAAGACACTGTCTTCTGGTGAACCCTGTTCTTGAACAACAACAGGTTCAATTTTAAACGATTCACCATTCTTAATTAGCTTAAAATCCACAAAATCCTCACCGATAAAATCGTCGGTGTGCCAAGAAATTCGGATGGTGTTATTCACCTGAACTGCCTCAGCATCCGAAAGCATCATACTTGCTTTCGCGGTTTGTGAAGAAAACGGGCTCACAACAATTGAAAAAACCATTGTGATAATCATCAATAGATTTAATATTTTCCTCCCGTTCAATTCGAACCCCCCTCGCCTTACGAAAAATAGTAAAATAGTAGCCAAACTAGGTACTATTACCCAAATGACCAAGGACTATTATAACTTTAATTTGGTAAAATGTTAACAATTTATTGTTAAATTATGAACAAATTGTTACAGAAGGGAGTTACTTGAAGAACTTGAGGGATTTTTACAGAATAAACTATAGCGACTCAAGTGAACAAAAAATGACTCGGAATTAATTCCCGAGTCATTACTTGTTTTTTTAGCTATTTATTTGTTTAGAGTGAGAACATAATTACTTTTTCCGATCGTAAAAAATGCCATCTGGGTTATAATTCTCATATGGATTGGCATATTTATTTGTCGATTCTTTTTTTGTTTTAAGGTCTTTCATATCTTTTTGAATGTTCAGCTTTTCTTGGTTCATTAACCCATTTAAGTGATCATTAAGCTGCTTACACTTTTGTATCAGTTCTCGCTCAGTATCCGTGGAAGGAGAAGTAACGTTTTTTATTGCCTCATCACGAAGTGCTAACAGCCTCTCTGTTTCTTGTATCCGCTCATCACGGTTCCCATTAGTTTGATAGAGCTTAATCAATTGTACAGTGAGATCAAAAAACAGTTGCAATCCACTCACTAGGCTTGGCCACCTTGAGCAAACTGCTTTTGACGGTTTAGTTGGATGACTTGTTTCCATGTGTCACGGTATTCTGTTACAAAACCAGAAACCTCATCAAGGATAGCTACATCGTTTTTTAAATTAGCTTCCATTAAACGACGATTTAGATAATCATACATTGCCATTAAATCTTTCGACACAGGAATATCCATATTTAAAGTAACCATAAACTCTTGGATAATTTTTTGTGCTTTAATCAAATTTGTATTTTTCTCTTCAATATTCTTTGCCTGCATCGCAACCTTAGCTTGGTGAATAAACTTCAAACACCCATTATATAACATGAGAGTTAGTTCACCAGGGGATGCAGTATTTAAAGAGTTTTGTTGATATGCTTGGTAAGGATTATTTACTGCCATTATTTAAGCACTCCTTTTTGTTTACGTTAACCAGTGTAGCTTAATAGTTGATTCATTTGCTCATTTGAGCGTTGTATGGCTTTTTCCATTGCTGTAAACTGAGCCCAATACCGATCCTCGATTCTCGTCAAACGATCCTCAAAGCTACTAATTTTTTTACCAACATCATTTAATAACTTTCCAATTTCAAACTGTGTGTTTGTTGTATAAGAATTTCCCGCCTTAGAACGTAACTTCTCCATACTTGCATTTACGGTATCCGTCAATCGTTGAGCGATTCCTTTTTCCCCTTCAGTGGAACCTGTTGCATTAAATAACTTTTCTACAGATGTAGGATCAGCCTCAATTGCTTTTTTTAAAGCTGCCTCATCAATTTCTAGCTTCCCACCCTCAAGGTAATTTGCACTCGTTTTTATTCCTATACTAGCAAGTTGCTTATACAGAGGATTGATATCTCCTTTTGAAACAGGATTTGAGAAATTGGACCGCATCTTATTCAATAAGGAAGTTAGTGTCGGATCTCTTCGTAACATCCCACTTTTTGCTCTTTCTTCCCATTGCTCTTGTTGTTTATCAGATAATTCCTCTCGCTGTTCATCAGTTAACGGAGTATAGTCTTTGTAACGTTCTTCTTGAACTTCACCTTGAATTTTAGCAATGAGTTCATTATATTTTGTTACAAAACCTTTAATATTTTCAAATATCTGATTTGTATTATTAGTTATATTTACATTCACTGGAGTAGGATTTGTTGATTCTGGAAAAACCTGTTTAAGGGTAAAAGTGACACCACTTACCTCGAACGTATTTGATGTTCTCGTAGTTTTCAGCCCATTTAGCACAAACTCTGCATTATCTCCACCGTTTTCTGTTACCCCACCGAAACCTAAAACATTATTAATAAGGGATCCACTGGTAGTAATCTCATCACCAGTAAGATTAAAATTACCTGTTTCATTTCTCGTTAATGTCATACGACCAGTAACATCGTCATAGAACATTGATACACCAATACTTGAAGAGTTTACTTTGTTTATTACAGAGTTCAATGATTCAGTACCTGAAATCAGAAAATTATCAGTTTTAGGCTGGTTATCAGATCCATACGTAGTCATTGAGAATGCACTGAATTTTTGCTCGTAATTAATTTCAACTTTTACATCTTTTGAGATTTGAGATCCAAACTCAAGTTCACCAGACTCTTTGTTTACTCTTACTATAAGATTGCCATCTGCATCTTTTAATTCTGTTGCACGTACACCATCAGTTACCGGAAATTCATAAGTTGTGTCAGCCGCTCCATTTGTCCCCTTAACAACTATAGTTGAAATTGAACTAGCTGAATGCTTCGCGTCGTCACTTAGCTTAATAATATTTGAAGCTTCTGCCATCGTATGGGACTGTGTACGATGCGATGCAACATAATCAACTTTAATTGTGCTATCTTTTGTTATGCCACTGCTAAAAGTAAGGTTTCCACTAGAATCTATTTTCACCTGTTTTTTAGTCGCATCAAGGGTAGCTGCTGGATCAGTAACTACCTCATATGAGACCCCATTTACTTTAACATTAATATGACTTGGATTACTCGTAAGTATAGAGACTCCTTCTTTTAAAGATAGTTTAATTGGTTCCCCTACTGTTGGAGCTGCAATCGTTTGAGTCTCTACACTCCCCTTTTGCCAATCAAAGGTCTCATTAGCAAAATCAGTCTGAGCTTCATATAAAGATTTATTAACATCTATTTTTTTTCCACTATCCGCAATTGATGTGCTATTTACTTTTGTTGCTGCGCTAGCAAGCTTATTAACAGCAGAAATTGAATAAGATGCTAAAGACGCTGCACTAGATGCTGTTGCAGTTACCTTAGTTTCATCAGTCGAAGTTGTACCTCTTGAGCGATATGTTGAGGAAAGCCTCATGTTTGTTAATTCCGAACGAAAATTTAATAACAATGTATTCATGGAACGATAGTCATCACGTTGCCATTCAAGAACTTGCTTCTTTTGTTTTAACTTATCTAATGGAATTCTTTCTGCCTTCATTAAGTCGGAAACCATTGTATCTATATCCATTCCACTGGCTAATCCACCAATTCGCATACTCATACAAACACCTCACTAAATCTTTTTATCTATCATTAAACCAATTGCTTCGGTCATCGCTGCATAGAAATCTAACATCTTTTTTGAAGGAATTTCTTTAACCACTTCTTTGGTTTGATCATCTACCAGAGTTACATAGTATTCATTTAATTTTTCATGATACTCAAACTTTAAAGATGTATGTGATGGTGTCAAAATTTCATTTAAACCATCAACTACTTTTGCAACCTTCTCTTTTTCATTAGAATTTAGTGGCTTTGCCTCTTCCACTTCACGATTTATCTTAAAGTTATCCCCTTTAACTTCATTTCCTAAATTAGAAGAACTAGCATTTCCAATCTGCTGAGAATTATTGTTTGTCGATACTATGCGGTCTAACATACATACTTCCCCCGGGATATGTTCTTTCTCATTATATCGGATACTAATAAAATATTTTTAGTTAAATTCTTGTATTTAAAGGGGATAATTTGTTAATGAAGAGTTATAATTAAACAGGAACACACGTTCTGTATAGAGATATAGGAGGAATAGCCATGCTATTAACAAAACTTTTATCTATGGAGCAACAATGTGTACCTCTAGCTAGTATACTTGCAGATGGAGAAATCACAAAGATTTACAAGAACTCCCGTAGAAAAATAATAGTTATAGAGAACATTTTGGAGCTAGTCAATTAGAATACAGACAGTGGAAACAAAATTGGTTAAGAGACTGGCTATACTTTACTAATAAGGGGATCTTTTAGTCTCTAAATCACATCCCTTATTCACAGAGCTTTATCCTTATTTCTATAATCCAGTCGGAGTGAAAGACATCCCTTTTGATTTATTAGAACTTTGTAAATCAGTAATTTTCCTTGCAGTTTTAGACATGGATGATGGCTCTCTATGTATAACAAAAAGAATAAATGATAGAAAAAAATTATTTATCTTACTCCCCACATTTATTTATATCTACAGGCATACTCCAAATATTCTCTTCTACTACTTCAGAAATTCATAAAAGAAACATTCAACATTAACTTATACATATCTAATAGAAAAGATGGTAGTGGATGCATCTTAAAAACAACTCCCGTAAGAGAAACATTTGACATTTTAAATAAAATCAATAGATATACTCACCCTTGTCCTTTTATGCATTACAAAACAAACTGAGGATATAGGTTGGAGAAGGAATCTCAACTAATTAATGTAAAGTATCCAGGCTACAAAATACTTACAACAAGTGAAGAAAGGCAAAAGAACTACAGTATGGAGGAAATAGAAACAATTATTTCAATGAAAAAGGGCGGACATACTCTCAAAGAAATTTTAGAATCACTAAATCGTACCTATTGGTCAGTGGTATATAAAATATCAGAGCTAAAGAAAAAAAACTTTTGTAGCGAAGTAAATCTTTTAAAAATTCTAGCACAAAATAAAAAAGTACCGAGAAATTTTCCCGGTACCTTTTTTCTAAAATTAACGAAGTAATTGAAGAACACCTTGTGGTTGTTGGTTCGCTTGCTTTGCGACTGTATCTTTCGATAGCAGAATAGACTATATCTTCACCCTATTTTCATAGGAGCTGGGCACTTCGAACAGCTTTTTGCTGCCCTACGAGATTCATAGTCATAGCTTACACCTTAGACCGTATTCCCTAGTCGTTGAACCTTCTCCACACTTTCGAGACAGGAGCTTGGCTGCTGATTATCCATTGTTCATCTTCATTATTTTTAAACCTTGACATATACCGTTTCCAGTTCCGCTTTGGTTAATGAAGCTTTAGGAAGTTCCAGCAATTCACCCAGTTATACTCTAGTTCGTTACCAAACTAGACGCCCTTTAATCATTATCTCAAAAGTTGTAAAACTCCTTGAGGCATCTGATTAGATTGAGCCAACATTGCTTGTGCTGCTTGAGAAAGAATTGAGTTCTTAGTTTGGTTCATCATTTCTTTCGCCATGTCAACGTCACGGATACGAGACTCAGCAGCTGTTAAGTTTTCAGAAGATGTGCTTAAGTTGTTGATTGTGTGCTCTAAACGATTTTGGTTTGAACCAAGTTTTGAACGCTCAGCAGATACTTTATCAATAGCAGCTTGAATTGTTGTTACAGCAGCAGAAGCATTTTCATGAGTTAATACATTTAATGCTTGCTCAGTAGTTGTGTTATTAGTACCATCAGTAACAGCTAATTTAGCGTCAGTTGTCCCAGTTGTAGAAACTCCTAATGCAACAGCTCTCATGTCAGAAATATCAAGTGATAAACTTTGGTTTTGGTTAGCACCAATTTGGAATTTCAAGCTCTTAGTTGGATCAGCAGCTACAGCAGCAGATCCTTGTTCAACTTCAGTTAAAGTACCTACACCAGTTGCTGTTAAAGCTGTAGATGACTCTTGACCTGTTTTTTGAGTTAAAGTAATGCTTGATCCAGAAACCGCAACATCATATAGAGCATTTAATGTTGTGTTAGCATCAATTGCAGCTTTAAGTCCTGCAGCGTCCACAAATTCAGCAGATGCAGCAGTATTTGCAGCTGCTACAGTAAAGTTTTCACCACCAATTGTAACTGTATCACCAGCAGTTGTTGAAATTGAAGCGAAATCGAATGAGTAAGCTCCCTTAACTGCTGCAACTGCAGCTCCATCTTTATCACCATTCAATAACTTTTGGGTATTGAACTCAGTAGTGTTACCGATACGGTTGATTTCAGAAGTTAATTGGTTAACTTCTTTTTGGATTTCTTCACGGTCATTAGTTGTGTTTGTATCGTTTGAAGCTTGAACAGCTAGTTCACGCATACGTTGAAGGATGTCATGAGTTTCATTAAGTGCACCTTCAGCTGTTTGGATTAAAGAGATACCATCTTGTGAGTTACGTGATGCTTGATCAAGACCACGAACTTGTCCACGCATTTTTTCAGAGATTGCTAGACCAGCAGCGTCATCTCCAGCTTTGTTGATACGAAGACCTGAAGATAGTTTCTCCATAGACTTAGATTGAGCAGTTGAAGCAGAATTTAACTTGTTGTAAGTGTTTAATGCTGCGATATTGTGATTAATTCTCATTTTTAATTTCCTCCCTGAATGTTTGGGTCCACATCCTTGTGAACCGTATGATTTCTTGTTTTTTATATGAAGAGAAAGCTTCCAGGTCGGCCGCCCTTTTTTCTTTCCCTGCCTTACACTATTATTATCGGAACTTAATTTGGATGTTTAATAGTTTTTTAATAATTTTTTTAGATTTTTTTATTATTATTTTTCATATAAAAAACCCCTACATTGTAGGAGTCATTATCTTCTTATTTACCTTTTAATAAACTCAACAGATCACTTTTTACAGCAGCCGCCTGCATATTCTCTTCGGATATTTGTGAAAGTAGTTCTTTACGATATATTTCCGTTGACTTAGGTGCTTTAATCCCAATTTTAATCTGATCATTTTTGGTGGAAAGAATAGTGATTTCGATATTATCACCGATCAGAATAGACTCACCGTTTTTTCTCGTTAAAACAAGCATCTACTTCACCTCTCCCCCAGGATTTTATGCCTCGTTGTGTACTTTTCGTTATTTAAAACCACTTGCTTTCCCATACGATTAGTATTATTAATAATCAAAGGTGCCTGTAAATTTGCAGTCGTTTTCTCAAATGGTTCCTGGACAGTTAGTATAGTAAATACTTGTAACTCTTCTGAGGATTTAATACTTAATGCTTCAACTACTTGGTCTTCTAAATCAAAGTCATAGTCCGTAAAATAGTGAAAGGGATTTACAATAACAAAAGCTAATTCAGGTGTTACCACTGATTGTAATATGGAAAACATTCCATCTTCCTCTAATGAAAGGATAGTAAAATTCTCCTCGTTAGGAAAACCAGGAATACCTTTCACAAAATTTATTATTTCGTTATCATTTATTTGCACTTCACCATGGTATTTTGTTTTTATCTCCATTTAATCAATCCTTTTTAGATTTATGATTTAAAATCAATCTTTAAAGAGGCGTGATGTTTCAACTTAATGGTTACTTCACTAGGCTCATATGAGAAATTCGGCTTGTTAACAGTATAATTGATTTTCGGTTTATTTTCTTTTGCGTTTACTTCGACTTTGCCAGGGTCATACTCAATTTTTACAGAACCAGCCTTTGGAATATATCCAATATTAAATTCTTTTTTAGGTCCTTCACTATTTCTTTTGGCAATAGAAGAAAATGCATGAAATCCATTTTCTATCTCCATCATTTCTGTACCTTCCTGAATTCTTCTTGCTATGCCACTTAGCACATCTTGTTTTCCAAATTGTGCAGCCTCTTCTGTACGTAATTTAACAGATTTTAAATCTACATCAGCCCGTGCCTGTGTTTGATCTATCGTTAGTTTTCCCGGAATACGATTAATATGCACTTCAGCCTTTGGTTGTTCAATTTGTAGTTCACCCGGTGGCTGTTCTATCAATAACTGCCCTTGTCTTGTGGAAATATCAATTTGCGCTGGTGTAGAATGAACCCGGATTTGTGGGATATTCATTTTTTCTTCCCCCTATAAAAAATGCTGACCTATATTAACAGGTCAGCATTAAAAATTACGGTCGTACTCTGACCATTTTATCGTAAAAAGTCCATTAAAGTTGGCTGGATAATACGTGCACCAACACTTAATGCAGCGCGATGAATACTCTCTTGAGTGGTTAAATCCACTATCACACGTTCAAGATCAGCATCCTCATTATCAGATAAAATTCGAGTTGCAATTACCTCTTGGGTAGATATACGTGATTCAACCATTTCTAATCTATTATAACGGGCTCCTAACTCTGATCGTTCAGCAGAAAGTTTATCCATTTGATTGTCTAGATCACCCAATAAGGAATTCAAATCACCGTTACCAGCACCTTCGAGTGTCTCCTGGATTCCTTGAAGGGTATCAAACATCTTTTGACTAAAGACATTCTCTGGGTTGATGTTTGCTTTTAAAGAAACCCCTCGTGATACCTCAACCATATAATCACTAGTGTTTAAATTAGCTTGAGGAGCACCAGTTCCACCATCAGAGACAGGAGGCTGTGATGTATTTGTACCATTAAAAATATACCTACCTGCCACCTGGGTATTAGCAACAGTCATAATATCCTTTTTAATTTGCTCTATTTCTTTTGCAACAGCCTGCTTGTCCGTTTCGGAAAGGGTTCCATTTGCCCCTTGAACTGTAAGCTCACGTACACGTTGCAACGCTTCGTTCACGTGCTCTACACCTGCTTCTGAATTCTCCATCCAAAGATACGATTCAGAAAGATTTCTTTTATATTGTTCGACCTCAGAAAGATTAGACCGATAGTACATCCCTTTCATAGCAACAACTGGATCATCAGAAGGTTTGGAGATCTTCTTCCCTGTTGCTAGTTGGTCTTGATACTTACCCATTTGCGTATAGCTGTTACTTAGGTTTCTAAGTGAGTTAGAAGCTAACATTCCTTGCGTTACACGCATATATTTCCACCTACCTTCCAGCGGTTCCCATACCATTAATAATTTTATCTAACATTTCATCTTGTAATGTAATCATTCTAGCAGAAGCATTGTAAGCATGTTGGAATTGAATCATATTTGTCATTTCCTCGTCCAGTGAAACAGAGCTTACAGACATTCTTCTTTCTTCAACAGCTTGACGAAGGGTACCACTGTTTGCAGAAAGTCTTGCTGCTTCCTGTGAATCAACTGCCATTCCACCAACTAGGACTTCATAATAGTTTCGGAAGCTTGATTCTGTGTTGTTTCCGTATTTAAAAGGTTTATTGATAATCTCAGCTAACGCAGAAATATTTGTTGAGTCACCCATGGTTGGGTTTTCCTTACTAGATGTTGCAATATTGTCTAAACTTGCCATGATCTGATCTGATACTTGCAAACGAGAAGCCATGCCTTTTTTATTAGCAATATTAACCTCTCCATTTTCTGTGTCTGAAAAAAATGCTGGGGTATCATCAGTAGTTGTTCCGTTAATTTGATTCGGTGTTGCGCCATCCTGATGCTGAAGATTGAACTGATAAGCAAACATGTAAGCCATATTGTCCAATTCAGCTAGCATATCTGGGTAAACTCCTGTTACATCACCTGTAGAGTTTTCATAGCCATAAGATTCAACTATTGCTCTAAGCTTTCCAGTTGAACTGAATTGTTGAAAATCTAACTGGGTTGCTCCTAATTGTACAGTCTTTACAGATTCATCCGTTCCGTTAAAGTTAACAGTTAACTTGTTAAAGCCTGTCCCATTCACTAGCTGACCTAGGCTAGCACCATTTGCATCAAGTAAAGTGATATTCGCTTTTCCTTCTGCAAGAGTAGAAGCGTTCCCACCACTTGAAGTGTATTCCACTTTGATATTTACGAGTGAGGATAGCTGATCAATAAGTCGATCACGCTCATCGTATAAATCGTTTGGTAACAAGCCATGCGGCTCAACACTAGCAATCTGGTTATTTATATTATTAATTTGCTCTGATAAAGAATTAATCTCTTTTTCTGTAACTGTGATTTCATTTTTCAAGTCAGCACGAATTCCGTTTAAAGAACTTGCTAGATAGTTAAATGTCTCTGTTACGGCAACTGCACGTTGTCTTACTACTGAACGTGCACCAGGGTTGCTCGGATTGACAGCTAAGTCCTGTAATGATTGCCAGAACATATCCATGGTTTGAGATAATCCACTATCCGATGGCTCGTTCATAATCTCTTCCATCTTTGTGTACGATTCTGCACGTGCTTCCCAGTATCCTAATTTATTATTCTCTCCACGATACTGAACATCTAAGAAGCTTTCTCTCACTCGTTGAACCGAACCAGCCTCTACACCCGTTCCCATTTGACCTGGAAGCTGAGGCTTATTTAGGCCCACATTCGGATAAGGCTGTGTTTGTGTGAAGTTAACACGTTGTCTTGTATATCCTGGTGTGCTTGCATTTGCGATATTATGACCTGTCGTGTTTAAAGCACTTTGTTGTGTAAACATACCTCTACGGGCTGTTTCTAATCCCATAAATGTTGATCTCATGTTCGTGCCTCCGTTTTTTAGGCTTTTCGATTGAAAAGGGAATTCGATGTGGACAGTCCGGACTGTTTAGGTGGTCCATAATTGAATTCAGGTGTTTTTGGGTAAAACATGTCTAAAGACATTTGGACAAATTGTAATGATTGCTTAACTAGTTCTGAATTTAACTCATTTTGCTTTTGGAGTTTCTGCGCAACCTCTAGTAGATCCTCACGCAAATGAGCGAGTTTGTCCTTATTCGAATTATCTATATATGTTAAACAAGTAGAAATCGTAAAGTTTTCTTCCTCTACATGAAAAGGAGTGAGAAAATTTCTCACAACCTGTTGTCTTACCTGTTCAAATTTATTTATGTTTGGTAAAAGCTTGTGTTCTTCCTTGATGAGAGTATTGAGGGCATCAATGTCCCCTTTTTCAATAACTGTCGTCTTTTGATAAGCTTTTTCAAGCAAGCTCTTATGCAAGTCGAGAAGCCTCTCCATGACTGTTACTAATTGAGCAGCAGACATCTAAGCCCCTCCTCTCTTATATTTTAAAGTAATTAATGATACTAGAAGCGGTTGCAGTTGCGTTTGGCTTGTATGTTCCGTTTTGAACACTTTGCTTTAGCTCTTCAACCTTTTTCTGACGAGCAGCATCCACTTGAGAAATCTGCTGCATTTCTTTTGCAGCGGAAGAAATCTCAACCTTATCCGCTTTAGCAGTTGTGGTGTTATTGACTTTATCAAGTTTGTTGATTGCTTTTTTATATGGATTAATTCCTGTTGTACCAATGTTGTTGATTTTCATGTATATCCATCTCCTTCAAAGTCCGTTCCAACTTCTACTAGTATTATCGGACATATTGAAGGTTATTTTAGCATTTATTTAAAAAATGTATCTAAATAACTAATATATAGGTAGTTACTCCTATTTACCATTTAGACTTATTTGTTGTAAAGTATGTGGCTTGTTTTTCACGTTTACGCAATTCTTCTTTGAAAACTTCTTGCTGTTCGTGTTGTTCAAGGTCTTTCTTAATTTCTAAAGCACATGGCTCACATAGCTTACCAGATCTAATAATACTCCCACATTTGTCACAAGGATAACCTAAATTAGGAAATTGAGTAACTTTTAGACGTCCGGTACGGATAAATTTCATAAGAAGTTCTTCCTCAACCCCTACAGCTTCTACCACCTGTAACATCGTCGCTGCTCTATTTTCACGTCTTCTCATAAATTTGGATACTAGATCATATGCTTGTTCTTCTTCCTTCCAGCACTTTTGACAAACATCACGAAATTGATTTTTTACATATATATCCCCACAGCTAGGACAAGTTTCTATTTGAGACATTTCTTTTTCCCCTTTTTATAAATATGTCAATAGACTCATTATAGCTTGTCGATTTGTGTAAGGATATGAAAATTATTTGGAAGTAAATGTATTCAATCGGTCGTTTGATTGAAGTGGGTATAAGCCTTGGGGTTCTATGGGTTAGGTGAATTCAAACAAACGTTTGATTGATTTTATTCTAAAGAAAATTTGTGAGGGAAGTAAATAGTTGAATTAGTAGTTTAAGCAGAAAAAGGCATAGAGTTATTACTTATTCTTATTTAATATTTTTTACAATTTCATGTACATTCTCCCATAATTATACAAAAAAGTATGTTATTTTTATTACTTTTTTCCCTTTTTATGGTATGATTCCTTCGTTACATATTAAGAGGGGGAATATAAAATGAATAGGTTAATGAAGATCTCTATTTTGCTACTTTCAATTCTATCACTAGTAGCATGTGGTTCCGAAGAAACAAACAGTTCAGAAACCAACGAGAGCAAAAACACAAAACAAAAAGAAGAAGAATCAGGTAAACTTCTAACAGAAGAAGAATTCACAAAAATGTTCTCCGATCCCAAAAAATACAAAGGTTCTAAGGTCGAATACTTTGGGCGGATTTTCACTGAACCGGAAAAAGATGATGAAGGAACATATTTACAAGTTTTCGCAGACGACAATGATGAGTTAAACACTATAGTAGCCATTAATGATCCTAATCTAACTGTAAAAACAGATGATATCATTCACATTACCGGAACAGTTACTGATGTATTCAAGGGAGAAAATTTAATGGGTGGAACAATTGTTGCACCTGCAATTAAAGCTGATAAGATCGAGATTTCTGACTACGCAACAGCTTTTGCTCCTGCAATTAAGACTATTGACGTTAATCAAGAGATGGATCAACACGGTTATCTATTAAAGTTAAATAAAATTGAGCTTGCTGAAAATGAAACTAGAGCATATGTTACAATTACCAATAATACACAAGATACCATAAGTTTTTACACTTTTAATACTAAATTAGTTGTCGGAAATACACAGTACGAAGAAAATAATGAGTTCAATTATCCAGAAATCCAGTCAGATATACTACCTGGAGTAACGACTGAGGGGATTATCGTATTCCCTGTTATTCCAGAATCTAGGGAACTTAAGATATTCGCAGAAGGCTCCTCTGAAAATTATGAATTAGATTTTACTCCATTTGAATTTACTATTTCATATTAGTCAACTTATCGCCCTTTCTACTACGAAAGGGCTTTTCTTTTCTCAGTCCTAACCTCTTGCTAAAGTTACAGATGAAACATTTATAGCACCATTTTTCTTTAGCAGTTTTGCCGCATATATTAGAGTAGATCCTGTGGTATAAATATCATCGACTAAAACTACACTTCTTCCCTTAACTTCTATTTCATTAAGTAGTTGAAAAACATTCTCCAGATTCTTTCGTTCATCACGAGACTTTTTCGATTGCTTTTCTGTATGTATTCTTTTCAAAGCAACCGTTGGAAAAAAACTAGCTTCAACAATTATTGACTCCGCTTGGTTAAACCCCCGTTCATATAACCTTTCATCGCTTAAAGGTACAGGCACTAATAAATCAAACTCTAATCTCTTAATAGCCTTCCTAAATTTCTCACGAAAAACTTTAGAAATCACATAATCTCCACAAAATTTATACCGACTAACCAATCCTTTAAGAAAGTCATTGTATTCATAAAGAGAGACATTACATTCTAGAATACCCTTCCACTTGGTTTCTTCCTCCCAACGAACACAATCGTAACAAAAATCACCTTTACGAAATTCTTCTGCCCACCCCTGAAACGGTCGACTACATCGAACACAACATTCTCCTGCAATAGGTACAAGCTGCTTTGTACATTGATCACATAGCAATACCTCTTCCTCCCTAGATAGTAAACTCCCCCAACCGATGGCCAAAACGATTCTTTCTCCACAATAAAGGCATTTCACCCGTCAATCAGCCCCTTCTCTTTAGCTTCTTTATTCATTGAAACGATCTGGCTTTTCGCCTTTTCCATTGCCTGTGTCCGCCCATTATGAAAAAAGGTAACATTTCCAAACGGTTTATCCGCATTCCGTCCGACCCTTCCCGCAATTTGAACAAGTGCCGACTCTGAAAAAATCCGATCTTCAGAACCAAGAACAGCAACTTCCAGACCTGGAAACGTTACTCCCCTTTCAAGAATGGTTGTCGTTACGAGTAACGGAATCTCCTTCTTTCTCATCCTAAGTACCTTCTCTTTTCTATCAGGATCCTTCGCATGGACTGACTCAATCCTGTCATCAATCACTTGTAACAATGGCAATATCTTAGCCACCCATGCAACAGTTGGTACAAATACTAGCATGGGTGTACCCACTAACAACCGCTGTTGAATCCACTTTTGCAATCTCGAAGGTAACCGACCTTTCTTGACCACCTTCTCCCAGTTGCCACACCAAACAAACTCAGGTACAGGCAACGCACGCCTATGAAAACGAGCAGGAATCGTAACAAAGTTTCTCTTCCCGCCCCGACATTCCCTCTGCCACTTCTGGCTAGGAGTAGCCGTCAAATATATCAAACTAGAATCAACCTTTCGAGCATTCTTCACAGCAAACTGAAGCATCGGATCCACAGAATAAGGAAACGCATCCACTTCATCAACAATCATGACATCAAACGCTTGATAAAATCGTAATAACTGATGGGTAGTAGTAATCGTTAAAGGGGAAAACTGATGACGGTCATCTGAACCACCGTATAAAGAGGTAACTTGTATAGAGGGAAACACGGATTGTAATCGTGGGGTTAGTTCTAACACAACATCAGTACGCGGAGTTGCAATACACACTCGCTTGCCAGTAGCAAAAGCAACCTCAATCCCTTTAAAAAGAAGCTCTGTCTTCCCAGCACCACAAACTGCCCAAACAAGCAACTCTTCATCACGGGCAACAGCTTCCACCACTCGATCGGAAGCTACCTGCTGACCATCAGACAGCGAACCATTCCACTGAATAGGAGCAGCATCTATCTCCGGCATTTCTCCATTCCAACCATACAAAGGTGTACATTCACTCACACGCCCCATCATGATACAAGCACGGCAATACGTACACTTCTTCCCACAACCAGCACAAGGAAACTCAGCTAGTAACTCTGAATCACTATTACCACACCGATTACAGTGCGCTTGACCTCTCTTATCAAACACAATTCCAGTTCTTTTAAAAATGAAAGGGGAATCAATTAACTCAAAGGGAATTTCTTCACGAAGAAGTTGCTTTCCAGCGAGGACATTTCGAAGAGGATCTACGAAATTCAAATTATCACCTCATAATCAAATTTTGAAAAAACACCCGAAAACTATAAACACCATTCCAGCAATCGCCGAAATGGTGCCAAATGATAAAAAATATAAGTTCAGTAACCTAAATTTACTTTTTAACCCAACCAAGCCCCATAGAGCCCTCACCTAAATGTGTACCGATAACCGGTCCGAAATAACTAATCACAAATTCAACGTTTGGAAGCTCAGCTTCAAGCTCTTTCTTCCATTCATTTGCTTCATGCTCACGATTGGCGTGAATAATAACTGCACGATATTCCTCACCAGCAGAAGCTTCAGCTAACAAATCTACCATACGACGCATCGCTTTTTTTCTCGTACGAATCTTTTCAAAAGGAACAATCTTTTTATCCTCAAAATGAAGAAGTGGCTTTACCTGCAACAAGCTTCCGATTAATGCCTGTGCACTTGATAGTCTCCCTCCACGTTGAAGATGAGATAAATCATCCACCATAAAGAAAGCATATAACGTTTTTTTCATTTCTTCGAGCCTTGCCATAATTTCCTCCGGCCCTTTACCTTCTTGGGCCATTTGCGCTGCCTCTAATACGTAAAAACCTTGAACCATGCAACTAATTTCCGAGTCAAAGGCAAATACGTCAATATTCTCTACCATTTCTCCAGCTGATACTGCCCCTTGGAAGGTGCCGCTGATCCCGCTTGATAGGTGGATGCTGACCACTGCATCATAGTCTCTTGATAGTTGCTCAAATAGCTGAACAAACTCACCAACGGGTGGCTGTGACGTGGTTGGAAGCTCGCGATTCTTTACCTCTTCATAAAACTCTAAGGCGGTAATGTCTACTTCTTCTCGATACGTTTCAGTACCAAATATCACGCTTAAAGGAATCATATGAATATTAAGCTTATCACGCAGGTCTTTCGGGATGTACGCGGTACTATCCGTTACAACTGCCGTTTTCATATAAAAGTAACCACCTTTGTTTTTCTCTACTATATGTCTCAAGCCTATTTTATATGAAAACTATACAAATTGCATTACCTACACGCTCATAAGGGAAATCTAACTCGCATCCTTTAAGCCCCTTCGATTCAACTCTTCCAAAATTAATTCGACAAATCTGTTATCCAGTTTGTAATTTAATGCCTTGCAATATACGATAACTAAATCCTCATCTGATAATATACCCAAAGATGCATTAATGGAAAACACCTCCATTTATACTAGACTTAGTAGTATTATAAGCAAAAACACCTATTTGTGAAATGTTTTTCACTACTTTGTCAATATTGGAAATGCTTCCAAATAAAAAAAAGAAGCACCAGTCTATATTTTCTAGACAGATGCCTCTCCTCTTATTTATTATCGAACCTCAACCCAGCCCTTTTTAATGGCTTCTACTACCGCTTGAGTACGATCGTTTACATTCATTTTTTGAAGAATATTACTCACATGGTTTTTAACCGTTTTTTCACTAATAAATAAAGCTTCACCAATTCCACGGTTACTCTTTCCGTCCGTTAATAACTGAAGCACTTCACACTCACGACGAGTTAATAAGTGAAGTGGACGACGAATTTCAGTGGCTCCCACATAACCTCCACCGCCTTCACCAGCTAATCGACGGTATTCTCTTACTAGATTATGTGTCACTTTTGGATGTAGATATGAACCACCATCGGCCACTACCTTTACCGCTTCAACCAATGCATCAGCGTCCATTTCTTTTAACAGGTATCCACTTGCACCTGTTTGCAGGGCATGTGTAACGTAGTTTTCATCATCATGAATCGAAAGAATAATGACTTTTGATTCAGGGAAATTCTCAATCAGTTGACGAGTTGCTTCCACTCCATTCACATCTGGCATATTTATATCCATGATAATTACGTCTGGTTGATACTCTTCGACAATCGCAACTGCTTGGTTGCCGTCTTCCCCTTCTGCAACAACCTCAAACGTTTTTTCAAAATCTAATATTCTTTTGACACCTTCTCTAAATAATTGGTGGTCATCAATAATGGCAATCTTTGTAGTCATTTCTCTCAGCCTCCCTAAGCCTATTCAATAAATTAACTCTCTAATGGAACTTGTATAATGACAATCGTCCCTCGACCAACTTTTGAATCGATGGAAAGCTGCCCTTGTAGAAGCTCCACTCTCTCTTTCATTCCTAATATTCCAAACGACTCTGGCTTGTCCATGTTCATATCAAAGCCTTTGCCGTCATCTTTTACTACCACTGAAATACTATTTCTTGTCAGTTCGAGTTTTACTTTTATTTCATGTGCTTCTGCGTGTTTGATGGCATTTTGGACGGATTCTTGTACCAATCGAAATAATGCCACTTCAAACTTGGCTGGTAACCTTTTTTCATTCCCCATACTAACGAAACTAATTTTTGTATCACTATGATACTCTTCGATCGTTTGAAGGTATTTTTTGAGGGTAGGCACTAAGCCCAGGTCATCAAGTGCCATTGGGCGAAGGTCATAGATAATTCTACGTACCTCATACAACGCATTTCGCACCATCTTTTTTAAATTTTTAATCTCACCCATGCCCGCTTGTTCCCCATGCTCACGGAAAACGCGTTCAATTAAATCGGAACGCATCATCACATTTGCCATCATTTGAGCAGGGCCATCATGGATTTCACGAGACACTCGTTTTCTTTCTTCTTCCTGAGCCTCTATAATACGCAATCCAAACTCCTGCTTCTGCTTTGCGTCCTCTAATGCTTCACCGACTTGCTTGAGATCACTCATCAGATAGTTCATCACGACGGAAATTTGAGAAACTAGATGCTCCGCTCGGTCAATCGTTTCCGTCAGACCATGTAATCGGCGTTCAATATCGTCACGGCGATCACGAAGCTGTTTCTCCATTTGTCGCTTCATGGTCAGTTCCATTTGGAGCTGATGAGCTTTTTCATAAGCATCGCGAACCTCTGCCTCGGTGTAGTCCTTGAAGTGCATGCTTACTTCAGACAATCTTTTCCGAGCAAAACGCGATTGAGTTTCAAGCTTATCACCATCATCAATCACTTCAATGACCATTCTCTTCACATCTTTTAACTCGTCAGCGAGCGATTCATAGTCCTTCCGGCACTGCTCTCCTATACGGAAAATCTCGTCCTTGCTCGTACCAACCGTCTCTATCATTTTCTCTAGGATAAAATCAAGCGTCTTTATATCAAATTTTTTCTTCAACATAATAATTCCTCCAAGGGTCCCATTTTCCCTTTCGGCTTTGATATTATTTTAGCTTGATTTAGATAAATATACTATCTCTTGGTGGAGAAAAAACTGTCGAAACATAAGAAAATCGTTAAAAAGAACGAGATTTTTTCGACGGAACATGCTATTTATCCTATATACTAAATGATGGACTCGTTACTTTTTTAATACCTAAGAACCAAATAAATTATTTCGATATAGTAGATATGTGAGTCTAATTCACTTTATCATTATAACACGTGAAAAAATTACATAGATTAAAATTTGTTTACAATCAAGTTGGAATTTGATGAAATCTGTCGACAAGTTTTATACTATATAAGAAACTATTTATAGAAAAACTAAACATGAAAGGAGCAAGATCATGCTCCCCTCTTATTTGACGGTAAAAGGATATGGTGAACATGAAATTGTAATAGAAAAATCTCGTTTTATCGCTCATATTTCCCGTGCTGAAACAGAGGAAGATGCAATAGAATTCATACAGACCATAAAAAAGAAGCACTGGAATGCAACACATAACTGTTCGGCTTATCTAATAGGCGAACATGATCTTATTCAAAAAGCAAATGACGACGGTGAACCTAGTGGAACTGCAGGTGTACCTATTCTAGAGGTGTTAAAGAAAAGAAAGCTTAAAGATACCGTGGTAGTAATTACCCGGTACTTTGGTGGAATAAAGTTAGGTGCTGGTGGACTTATCCGTGCATATGGCAAATCAACATCAGAAGGCTTAAATGTTATAGGCATTGTTGAAAGAAAGCTCATGCAAATCGTTCACGTAAAGGTTGATTATACATGGATTGGAAAGCTTGAAAATGAATTACGAGCATCAATTTATGAAATAAAAGAAATCCACTACCTTGAAGTTGTTGAATTTGAGGTCTTTGTTGAAGAAGCAAATGTTGAAAAATTTACCGAGTGGATGGTTGAAATAACGAATGGGCAAAGTAAAGTTATGAAGGGTAAAATTCTATATAAAGAAGAAGATATTTCTTAATCCTCCAAACATTTTCCTCTTTATCAATCTAGTAAATTTAGATTATAATTAATAATTGCAAGTCTATTCCTAATATAATTAAAGGATGTTATTAAATATATGATGAACTCAAATCGACAATCTCTTTCTAAAGAAAGAGCAAAGACGAAGAGAAAGCTAAGAAAACGTCGAGTTATATCTATTCTTCTTATTATTACCCTATCGATAGTAGCATATGTTTCTTACGCTGCTTTTCAAGTTTATAATGCAGCCGATAATTCATACGCTGAAATAGAAGGTAGAGAAGAAAAATCAGAACTAAGAGAAGAACCTGTTTACATTTCGAGTGATCCATTCTCAGTACTACTATTAGGTATTGAAAATTACTCCGACGAGAACGACCAAGGTAGATCAGACACCATTATGGTTGCTACATTTAACCCAAGTCTTCAAACGATGAAACTTGTTAGTATCCCACGGGATACACTAGTGGAAATACCAGAACACCGTGATAATAAAATCAATCATTCCTACGCATATGGGGGCAAGGAACTAGTTATAGATACAGTAGAAAATTTTCTTGATATTCCTATCGACTATTATGTAACGGTTAATTTTGACGGTTTTAAGAATATTGTTGATATTTTAGGTGGCGTAACAGTAGATGTGCCCTTTGATTTCGATGATATTAATAGCAAGTGGGAGAGATTTTATTTTAAAGAAGGTTCTCAAAAGCTAAATGGGGAAGAAGCACTTGTTTATGCTAGAATGCGTATGAAAGATCCTAGAGGGGACTTCGGTCGAAACGAGAGACAACGCCAGATCGTAACCGCTGTTATTGATAAATTATCATCTCCAAGTACATTATTAAAGATTGATGATATCGCTGGAGAAATTGGCGAAAATATCGAAACAAATATGAAAGTTAAAGAAGCTGTTGCCTTTAGAAAAAAGTATCCTGATTTCGGCTCTGCTTCAATTGAACAATTAGAGATCAATGGATATGACGATGATGGGGCAGTGTACTATTTTGTCCCTGATGAGGAAAGCTTAGAGGAAATTCAATTTCTATTAAAATCGCACCTCGATTTGATTGATAATACGTCCACGACATCACAAAATGTCGAGGATACTGAATAAAAAAAGGCGAGCTTACATAGCTCGTCTTTTTCATGCCTTTGTATAATCTCTAAACAATTCAGGAATCGCTAGCAAAAAGATATCCAACATAATACCTAGTAATAGTCCAAAGACTGCTCTTTTCACGGGGTCATTATAAGAAGTAGCCACTTGTATCGGTTCTACAATTTCTGTAGGGGCAAGGTCTACCGATGTGAGGCCAAGTTGTCCGACTTCACCAATTGAATCAATCGCTTCAAAATTAACCTCAATATCTTCAATTTTATCTGAAGTATTTACTTGCTGAAGCAGACTATCAACAAGCTTCTTTTTTGGTTCATAGACATCATTACTAATCGCTAAAAACCCATCTAAGATATCAGTTAAGGTGGCCTCTGCTTCCTCTGCACTTTCACCACTGTACTGAAACTTTATTGATCCTTTTCCAACTTTTGAGACAGATAAGCGTCCCTTAATTTCATTTACATCGTAATCTGAATTACTTCTTATTTTGAGTTTTTCTAGAAACCCCGTTGACATTGAGGTTTCCATCCAATCTTGGTTAGTTATTCGTTCATTTTGGAAATTCCCTAAGAGAACCGTTGCCGTTGCAGTATAAGTCGACGGAGCCTTTGCCTCCATAAAATAAGAGATACCCATTGTCAGAATCGGTATTAATAATAGTAATATAAGTAGCTTTCTTATCCTTGCTACCACCTGTTTAACAATTGTATTCATAAAGTCCTCCTTTTTGATATATCCCTAAAATGAAAATTAACATAAGCTATGACAAAAGCAATGAATAGCCAATTATAGTTTAAAGCCATAAATGAATTAGGACTAATACTTGAAAACACAAATGCAATTAGCCCACATATTAATGCTTCACTAATAATAGACTGCCCTTCTAGTACCTGAATCCGAAAAATTCGATATAATGTGATAAACAAAAAAGCAAACATGAGAATATAGCCAGTAAATATAAGAAAACCGTAATGAACCAGTATTTCTGCCCACCAATTATGTACATTATAATTTTGATGTGTATCAAATACTGCTGAGTTTTTCATATATATCTCAACATTCCCTGGCCCTACTCCAAACCCAAAAGTATCCTCTATAAACACTTTTACATTCTTTAATAGGTTCTCTCTTATATCAACAGAATTCGACCCGGAATGTTCGACAAATATGAGGCTATCTATCTGAGTACGAAGCATTTTCCAAGCGACTACCACTTTATCAATAAACATGACCATCAATAAAGGTACACAAGTCAGAACTATTGTAGTATATATTACCTTTTCTCTCCTGTTTAATAAGAATACAAACCAAAAAGCAAGTCCAAATAATACAGCTAAATAATTGGCTCTAGATTCTGTAATCAGAATTAGCAATAAGCTAGCAGCTGCTCCACCAGCACCAACCAGTCGATATAAGTTTCTTCCCCCATTCTTAAATAATGAGAGGAAGAAAAAGAAAGAAATTCCAAGGAAACTTGCAAAATCATTCTCATTTACGAATACAGAGGTAGGAACTGATTGTTGATATGAGGGACCATTATAAATCCGAGAGATAGGAAGATGGATTTGATATCTATAATTGATAAGTCCAACTAAAGCGATAATTAACCCCATAACAACCCATATAGTAAAAAACTCTATGTAATTAGTTTCCCTCCGATAAACTACGGCAACAAAAAATGCTATAGTAACTCCAGTAGTGAGAAAGATAACGTCCTTAATACCTTCAACCAACTCAATAGACCATGTTAAAGCAAAAATCCCATATACAATCCAAAAAAGTAAAAAAAGAAAAAGTATGGGAATATGAAATGCACTAGTTAATTTCTCTCTATCCTTAATTAACATAATAACTACTAAAGCTAAAACAACTACCCACATCACCCGAAAAGGAAAAACTTGAATAGGACCGAAACTATATGTAAAGACAGCTGCTCCAAGGAAAGAGAAAGCAATAAGTAGACTTAAAGATATATGCGATAGACTAATCTCATTCCAGAAGACATGTTTGAAAATAATAAGTCCTATAAATGAAGCCACTAGAAAAACAGCTCCAGCTAGCAAAATCATATCATTTTGAGCATTAAATTTATAAAAGACTACACTTAGTCCTACTGAAAGGATGATGCCCCATATTATTTGAAACCCTTTAGAGGTAAAAAGAGTCATGACTTCACTCCTTATAAAAAGTAAGGCTGTTGGTTTTCCAACAGCCTTACTATAGCAGAATTAGTTCTTTTGGTAAAACTCACGAATTTTTTCTACCACATACTGCTGTTGTTCAATCGTTAGTTCAGGGAACATTGGTAAAGAAATTGCTTCCTCCGCAGCTTTTTCAGTTGCTGGTAGGTCTCCTTCTTTATAACCAAGCTCAGCAAAAACTGGTTGTAAATGAAGTGGTTTAGGATAGTAGACCATCGTCGAAACACCTTGATCTTGTAGATATTTTTGTAAATCATTACGTTTCTGCACACGGATTGTGTATTGATGGAAAACATGATAATTATGTTCTTCTTCAAAAGGTGTTATGATAGAATCCCCAATTTGTTCTTGAATAAGCTTGGTATAATTAGCAGCCTTTTCTTTTCTTAACTCACTCCACTTATCTAAATGCGGGAACTTTACATTTAATATGGCAGCTTGCATCTCATCCAATCTGCTATTATAGCCTAACACATGGTGAAAGTATTTTGGCTTGCTACCGTGTACTCGTAACACACTCATTTTTTCTGCAAGGTCATCATCATTTGATATGATCATTCCCGCGTCACCATAAGCACCTAGGTTCTTTGTAGGGAAAAAGCTATAACAAGCAGCCGTTCCAAGTTCACCAACCTTTTTCCCTTTATAAAGTGAGCCGATGGACTGCGCTGCATCTTCAATTATATATAGGTTATGCTTATCAGCAATCTCCTTAATTCTATCCATGTCAGCCATTTGGCCATACAAGTGAACAGGAATGATTGCCTTTGTCTTGTCTGTAATTGCGGCTTCTATCTTTTCAGGATCAATATTGAAGGTTTTTAGATCAATATCTACAAATACAGGAGTAGCCCCTGCTCTAGCTACTGCACCTGCTGTTGCGAAGAAAGTAAATGATGGGCAGATTACTTCATCTCCTGGTCCCACGTTACACCCTAAAAGGGCAATATTCAACGCATCACTACCGTTTGCCACACCAATGGCATATTTAGCACTGCTATATTCTGCGATATCTCTCTCAAGCTTCTTTACATTTTCCCCTAGGATAAAATGTGTTTTAGACATAACGTCTTCGAGAGCAGCCATTATTTCAGGTTTTAACGTTTGATACTGCTCAGTTAAATCAAGCATAGGTACTTTCACTTTAAACACTCCTTACTAAATCGTTTATAAAGCTCTATATAATTCAACGAGTCTCTCAGCTTCTTTTTCCCAGTTGTACTTTTCAATAATAGCTTTCCTACCACTGGCCCCCATTTTCTTTGCCTCTTCCGGGTTTCGATAGAACCAAAGCACAGCATCTGAAATGGCTTCTGGATTTAATGGATCAACGGATACACCACATCCACTATCCTGTATGATTTGCTCCCAAAGAGGAAAATTAGAAGCAATAACAGGAATTCCTGCAGACATATACTCGAATAACTTTATCGGATAAGAAACAATATAACGAGGCTCTGGATGTAAAAGAACCAGGCCAACGAAAGCACGGGAAAGATATTCTTTAACCTCTTCTCTCGTTAACCAGCCCGCATGATCTACATAATCCCACCCATTCTTGGCTTTCATTTCTTCCTCAAGCTTCTCTGGAGAAAACTTCCCTGCAAGGGATAATGGAATGGTTTCTTGCTGATTAATGATTTCAAATGCATCGACCATCTCACTAATGCCTCGAAGCCTTGTAATCCCACCAATATATATAGCCGTTTCTTTCTTCTTGTTATCTAGGTTTGCCTCATCCATATTAAGCTCATTCATAATTGGGAAATTATGAATCACTACACTATTCGAATTATAGGTTTTAAACCTTTCATTAATCGTCGGTGTAGCAGTCACAACAGCACTAAACCTGCTAGAAGCATATTTTTCAATTCCCTTTACTGCCTTGGAAATAAGTCTCCTAAAGGGTGCTGGTATCCATTCTTTCGAAAGGACTTGCTCAGGTACATCTTCATGTACGTCGTAGATTACCTTCTTCCCCTTACGTTGAAGTAATATTCCAACTGGAAGCAATTCAGGATCATGAAAATGATACACATCTGCATCAACTTCCAAAGCCTTTTGATAGATTTTAATTGGCCCCATAAGAATCCTCACATACCTATTACCAGCCTGGATAGGGACGCCAACAATCTTCACATCATCTTTTATGTACGTTTCACTATTTCCAACAACAAGAGTTACATCCAACCCACTCTGTGAAAGATATCGACATTCTTTTACAAAAATACGAATATCCTCTGCTGGATGCACAGATGTCAAATGACATACTTTCATAAGTTATCACTCACTTCAAAAAAGCCCATAAAAGGCAACCAGACTAATGATAGTCTGGATGTCACTTTTACAAACGATGGTATTTTTTCGCTAGGTCTTTATAACCTTTTAATGCATTTCTTGTGTCAAAAATTGATAGGGAGTTTCTTGCAATCATTTCATAGTCAAAATCTGTATGATCTGTTGTAATAATAACTAAATCAGCTGACTGAATTAGTTCCACAGATAAATCGACTGTTTTAATCACTTCATTGTTTAACTTAAACTGGCTTACATAAGGGTCAACCGCTATCCAATCCGCTCCTGATTTTTCAAGTAATTCAGCAATTTCTAATGATGGAGATTCCCTTACATCATCAATGTCTTTCTTATATGCCATACCTAATAAAACTACCTTTGAGCCATTTAACGGCTTACGGTCTTCATTCAGTAACTTCATGGCACGTTCAATAACGAACTCCGGCATAGCATTGTTAATTTCACCAGCTAATTCGATTAATTTCGTATGGTAGTTGTACTCTCGAGCCTTCCATGTTAAATAGAACGGATCAATCGGAATACAATGGCCACCTAATCCTGGGCCTGGATAGAAAGGCATAAAACCATACGGCTTTGTTGCTGCAGCATCAATAACTTCCCATACATCAATACCCATACGATTACATAACACAGCCATTTCATTTGCTAATGCGATATTTATATGGCGGAATGTATTCTCAAGGATTTTTTCCATTTCTGCTACTGCTGGACTAGATACTTGATGAACTTCTCCTTCAAGAACGCTTTTGTACATAACAGAAGCAATTTCTGTACATGCAGGAGTGATACCACCAACTACCTTTGGGGTATTTTTAGTATTATAATGTTTATTCCCTGGGTCCACTCGTTCAGGAGAATAAGCTAAAAAGAATTGTTCCCCACAAACAAGACCTGATTTTTCAAGAATCGGTTTTAATACTTCTTCAGTAGTGCCAGGATATGTTGTGCTCTCAAGTACAATCAACATTCCCTCGTGTAGGTACTTAGTGATTTCTGCTCCTGAACTTTCTACATAAGAAGTATCAGGTTGTTGATACATATCAAGAGGTGTTGGTACACAAATTGCTACTGCGTCTACCTCTTGAATTCTAGAATAATCAGTAGTAGCCACTAACTGACCATTTTGAGTAATCTCAGAAAGTTCTTCATTGACCACATCACCGATATAATTTATTCCATCATTTACTTGGTCTACTCTAGATTGTTGAACATCAAAGCCAATGACCTTGAAGCCAGCTTTAGCCTTTTCTACCGCAAGAGGTAACCCAACATAACCAAGTCCAACAACACCAATTGTTGCAGTTCTTGTTTCTATTTTGTTCAATAATTCTTTTGCTGCTGAATTTAATTCTATGTTTTTACTCAATGTATTTCCCTCACTATCAAGATTAATAATTTATTTTTAATGGAATTTCAACTTTCTTACTATTAAGGGAGAACTAACTGTTTTTCCTTTTCACTTTAACCGTATATGTATCATCCCATTCAACTACAAAATTCGAGATATTTTTCACACCATACTATCATACATGAAACAGGTTAAAAAACCATAATAAAATCTTTGCAGTTTTATTACATTCCAGCCATTTTGTAGTAAGAATTAGTATTTACTATTAATTTGATTATTAGTATTTAGTTTGTTCCTCTAGAGGTGACTTTTCTTACTAACTTTTTAACAAGAATAAAGTCTTCTCTATTAACCAATAAGAATTGATTTACCTTTAGCTTTGTTACATGTTTGTACACCAATACTTTAATTATAAAGCTGAATACATAAGTAACAGAGGATGAAATAGCAGCCCCAACTGCCCCATATTTAGGGATTAGGAATAGATTTAAGATAATATTAAATCCAACATTAAAGAAGGATACGTACATATTTATTTCTGGTTTTCCTCTACCAGCTAAATCATTAGAGAGAATTTTCTCCACTGCTAATACCGTTAACCCTGGTAATAGCAACTTTAACAATAATGAGCTTTCAGGGTATTCCGGGAAAAACAAACGAAATATCAGGTCTGACAGAAAAAACAATACTATACTTATTAGTGTAATGAAGATTAATATAAATCTACTCACCATAGAAGTGATCTTATTTCTGTCTGATTCCACTTCTAAAGAGGAGATCTTAGGCAATAGAACCTGTGAAAAGGATTGTGAAAAAATGGATAGCCTCTCTCCTAAATTAACTGCCAATGAATAGACCCCAACTGACGCACTCGTAGAGAACAATCCTAATAGAAACACATCCTGCCTATAATTTAGGAATGTCATCATGTTACTAATATGAGCTTTTATTCCGTATGACAACATATTTTTTAAGTAGTTGAAAGAAAATAGTTTTACCGAAAACTTTGCTCTTACTTTTACTACTAAAAAATAGGTCATATAAAAAACAGAAACAATATATCCTAGGCCAAACGCATATACTGCCCCTATTAGATCCCAGTCAAACAAAAGTAAAAATAAGAGCATAAAGGTAACAGTTGACATTTGTTGTATCACAAGAGCTGTATTAAAGGCTTTAAAGTTTTGAAGCCCTTGGATAAGCGTTTGTAAAAAAATCATTAGAAACATTCCTGGTAATGCAAATAAACTTATTTGTAGTATCACTAAATTTACATTATTATACATAGATTCCGCCAAAACCACAGTTGCTATGTAACCAGAAACGATACCAATGATAGATAAAATAACAGCTGTGATTATATTTGTTGAAAAAGCAGTGTCTACTGATATATCTTTCTTGCTAACAAAATATACTGTTGATGAGTTAAGACCTAGATTAAGGAAAGTCATTACCATCAACGGTAAATAGGTAATTAATGTGTAATCACCTTGTCCTTCCTTCCCTAACGAGTTTGCTACCACAATAAGCAGTAAAAATCCAATGACGATACTTGCGAACTGCCTAGTTAGAGTAATGATACTATTGGATAAAAAGGAATTCTGTTCATGCTTCATAACGTTGGTTTACTCCAATAAGGCTTTCTGCGAATAGCCTATAGTTTTTCTCGGCGTTATATTTGTCATTCCAGGTTTCGTAGGCGGTTTTAGATTTTAACTTATATTCTTCTGAATCTAGCTCATAAAAATATTTAATCTCCTCAAAAAGTTGTTCAATAGTGAAATCTTTCTGAATTAGTTTTCCGTTTTCACTATTCACAATTTCCGAAGTCCCCCAACATCCGTTGCTAGTACAGGGATACCGAAGCTACAAGCTTCCATGATCGTCACAGGAATCCCTTCACTTTCACTTACATTTATAAAAAGATCATATGTATTCATTTCGTAATTGCTTATAACATCTTCATTATTTAAGTTTCCAAGCATGTAGACCTTAATGTTGCTTGGAAGTGTTTTTATTAATGCCTCTATATGATCCTTCTCTGGACCGTCACCTATGTGCGTCCATTCAATTGTATAGTCGCATTTCTTCAGAGCTTCCACTAATAAATGGATCCTTTTTACAGGCTTTAGATATGAGCAACTAATTAGTCTTAATTTATTAGGTTCTCGGTTATTTCTTTGGTATGGCAAGTGCAAGTGGTTTACCGTACCTAATCTACTTACTTGAACTTTCATCTCTATGTTGCTATACCTTTTCTCTAAATACTCCTTACCATTATCAGAAATAGAGAAAATTTGATCAAGTTCTCTTAAAACAATACCTTGAAAAGGAATATATGCAGGATTGTGTCTCTCAAGATATAAGTCGCCACCATGAACGCGGGAAAAAGCTTTCAATTCCGGCATCCTTTCCTTCATCAATGCTAGTGCAGTTGCGGAAGGAGTAAGCCAATAGGAATAAAAGATAAGATCCTTTTCTTCCAGATTATACTTCTTCAATACATCTTTAGTATCATTAGATATCCCTAGCCAATTAATCATTTTTAAAACTGCAGTTAAACCATGTTTCTTGGCAATTCTATACTCCCGAAAAGCCCATTTTAGTGTAGAAAAATCGGCAAGTATTTTACTTATTCTGATAAGTAATTCAACTGGTTTACTTGTTAATTTAAAGTGTGACTCTAAAACCCAAACATTGTCGGGTAGATTCTTTTTCTTCACTCTCGGAGGAGGTGGATTTGTTGGTACAATAATAATTTCCGAGAAATATTTTGCTAAAATATAGACTTCATTAGTTAAAAAATCCTCTCCAGGTGGATAAGGAAAGCTGCTTGTTAATAATACTAACTTTTTCATTTGAAAGCCCCTTTTTATATATAAATGAGCCAGACAATTTATACTATATAATAAAATTGTCGATAAATGAAGAAAAACAGAAAAAGGGTTACCTCTAAAAAGGGTAACCCAATACTTCTATCTAACTTGGTAATAGTTTACTACACCCTGATATATCGCTTCAGCTGCACGCTCACGGTAAGCTGGATCACCCAGTTTTTTTGCATCACTTGAATTAGAGATAAATGCCAACTCAACAAGAACACTTGGCATAGTTGTATTCTTTATAACATAAAACGGACCTTCTTTAACCCCGCGATTATAAGTCCCCATGTTATTGACAAGCTGTTGTTGAATAGATGACGCTAAAGCCTTACTTTCTTCTCCAAAATACAAGCTGTTCCAATAGGTCTCAGTTCCATTTGCAGAAGATGATGTAGAAGAGTTCGCATGAACACTAATAAAGGCATTTGCATTTTGGCTATTTGCTAAATCAACACGTTGAGAAAGAGACGGGTACACATCTGATTCACGAGTCATCACAACGATTGCCCCTAGACTCTCTAGCTTTGGTTTTACTCTCTTAGCTACATCAAGAACAACGTCTTCCTCACTCAAACCATTTCCAATTGCCCCCGGATCAACTCCTCCGTGTCCTGCATCTACAACGATTTTTAAACCACCTAGTGGACCTGACACTTGGCTAGCAACCTTTTGAGAAACTGACCCTAATCCTCCAAGTATTAAAAAGTTACTGATGTTCTTCTCAACGATCAATGCTCTAGTTGTTTCTGGGAGGGCTGTTGGTGCAGTAAGTAAAAGAGGCGTATCCTCTTTAGCTGCTAATACAGAACCCGTTAATGCATCGGCAAAAGTTAGTCCAGTTGCAAGTTGTACTTTACTCGTATTTAAATTTAATGTCCTAATAATATTTGTGGCAACCTCGTAGCGATCCTTACCTCCAATTCGCATAGGGGAGGGAAGCTGACTTTGTACATTATTACTGATACTTCCTTCTCCCCCAACGATAATGGTAGATTGAGGATTTCTAAAAGCCAATGCTTCACGAGTCTTCGCCGGAAGATCATTAGTTGCTGTAAGCAAGATTGGGTATCCATTTCTTGCTGCATAAGGAGCAATTGCTAAGGCATCTGGGAAGTTTAATCCATAAGCCATTACTACGCTTGAAGATGGCGGAAGTTCCTTCGAAACATTAAGTGCCACCTCATAACGATTTACTCCGTCAATTCTTCGTACATTAGATATACCAAGTGATCGAACCTGCTGAATAACGGTATCACTTACACTGCCCGTTCCGCCAGCAATAATCACTTGACTTGGTCTAAGACGAAGAATTTCATTTTTAGTTACCTCTGTTAACTGAGTAGGGTGTGTCAATAAGATCGGACCATCTAATTTATAGGCAAGAGGCGCAGCAGACAAAGCATCTGCATAGGCATTGTAATTTACTAATACTACAGTGCTAGCACCATTTACCCACCCCTTGTTAGACACATTAACGGCCACCTCGAAACGGTCAGCACCAGCCAATCTCTCTGCAGTCCCAGCCGCAGAAGTGAAAATTGGATTAAACACCATAATGACAAGTGCTAAAAGTAGCAATACTATTTTTTTCAACTTGATAAACCTCCGAGTATCTTTTTAGCAATAAAGAGAATTAGCAGAAGCTAATTCTCTTTCTAATATTTTAGTAGTTTGTGAGCTGTGCACCAGGATAATAGAACCTCAGGATGTCTCCGTAATTCTGCCCTGCTTTTGATCGGTTATAAGCTCCATGTTGGCTTAACCCTACCCCATGTCCGAATCCTGAACCATTGATAACAATTTTCTCCTTAGAGTCAGTATCTACAATATGGTCCACGGAATGCAACAATGTACTCTTAAAGTTTATCGTTCCAAACATACTTCTAAATTCCTTCACGCTTTGGGACATAGAAGCAGTTTGTTTTTTGATCTGGCCGTTCTCTGTTTCACCATATACATAGAAATCAAACTGAAGGAATGCATTTATCGCACGTCCCGCACCATTTCTTTCTGGAGCAACAACAAAGTCCTTAATCTCTGCAATTCTGATGTCTTTATTAGCATGTCCATTATTACTTAGCCATGTCTTTAACTTCGTGACCAAATCAGAATCTAACTCTGAAGTATTCCACCACCAATACCCGTAGTTTACTAGGTCCTTACCGTTCATATCAATTTGTTTCTTATTAATCTTTACATTCCAAGTAAATGACGTATCGTATGGGTCATCTTGATTTGAAAGATAACCTAGTTTCGTAGTTCCCCACTCATCTGTGTTGGTAGCGGTTCTTCCTCCATTACTAGATGAATAAACCGCAGAAATTAATTGACCATTATATTTCATTACTTGGTTTTTTGTTGCCTCTACAGCAGCACTTGTTGTGTCCGCCCAGTCATATCCACCATATACTTGATAAGCCTGAGAATCAACCACTGTTTTGCCCATATCTCTAATTGAATAGGTTCTTGCTGCTATTGCTTGTGCCTTTAAAGCTTCCATTCCGCCCTGTAGACCCCAAGACGATGGCATTTCTCTAGGAACTACTCCTTTAAGATAGTCCTCAAATGGAATGTTTTTATTATAAGGTCTGACATAAGCTCCCTCTAGAGCAAAGTCCATATTTCCTAAATAGGTTCTTGGAGCACTTCCATAAAGGGTAATCTTATTAGAGCCAGAATAAGCACTTGTAAGAGTAAATGTAGTAGTACCAAAATCCTTTACTAACTGCCCTGATTTTAATAATAGCAGTCTTCCATTTTCGGATTTTACAGTATGGGTGACCCCTGCCTGAATGTGGTATTCATTAGGAAGACTTCCTACAACAGCTTCCGATACAGAAGCTGGACCACCAAGTACGTTAACAATGGATGTTTGCTTTTGTTGAATTGTACTTGATACAATACTAGGTAATTCATTTGGCTTCGTTAAGAGTAGAGGTGCTCCTTGTTTAGCTGCTAAGACAGATCCAGTCAACGCGTCCGCAAATGAAAGACCCGTTGATAGGTAAACCGTACTAGCATTGAGATTTAACTGGTTAATAATATTCGCTGAAACCTCATATCTATCACGTCCACCAATTCTACTAGGTCCATTTAACTGACTATAAACGTTATTATTTACACTTCCCTCTCCACCAATAACAAGTGTAGAATTTTTATTCTGTAATGCTTGCTTAGTAGCGTCCGGCAAGCTATTGTTACGTGTTAGCAAAATAGGAATTTGATTCTTCGCTGCATATGGTGCAATCGAAAGTGCATCCGCAAACACCAAACCATTAGTCACAATCGCCTGGTTAGTTTGTCCTAATTGATCTGAAATATGCTTTGCAACCTCGAAACGGTCTTTTCCACCAATTCGATCAACCGTAGCTGTGATAGTTCTCAACTTGTTTTCTACACCCGAAGAAATACTACCGGTTCCTCCAACAATAACAATTCTACTAGGATTTAAGCTTCTTATTTTAGCTTCAGTTTCCTGTGGTAGTTCATTTGGCTTAGTTAACAAAATGGGAGCATCAAATTTATATGCCAAAGGTGAAGCTGATAAAGCATCCGCAAAGGCTAAATAGTTAACTACAAGCACAGTTCCCGCATTATTCCAGCCACTCGATGCAACATTATTTGCCACTTCAAAGCGATCTTTTCCTGAAATACGGGTATTGTTATTTGCTAGTTTGTATGTTCCCTCTGTGTTAAAATCGATCGATGCACGATTACCTGTATAATTTACTAACTTGACAGAAATCGTAGAAGCCTCAGCACCACTTGCTGTTCCTCCAATAACGGAAGCGGCCAAAGAAAGACTTAACAAAAGCTTAAGGGGTAGCTTTCTTCCCTTCAAAACGACAACATCTCCTTTAGTTTTACAAAAAATTCTATTTAATAGTATTACTTTATCAAAGTTTAGTAGGTAGGTAAATGGAAAAAGCGAAAATAATGTCTAAAAATGACATACAAAAACGCGAATACGAAGATTCGCGTTTTTGTATTTTAATAATGTATTTTTGTATAAGTATTTTTTGCCAATGAATCAAATTGTGATGACACCGAGTGATAGCCCACTCCATAAATACCATTACGAGGCTCAAATCGTTTATACTCATTAATAGCATTTACCATATAGTTTTTATCATTGGTATTTATCAAGTCAACTCTAATGGTTTCCATTGGAGCTTTTACATTATAAAATCGGTCCGTATAAATGGATAATAAAAATTTCGCTTGGTAACGTGCTAACAAGCCATCTTCTTGCATCCCTTTTATTGTACGTCCTAATAAAGCATGTGCACTATGGTAATCGAACCATGACATCGTTCTAACTTCAGCATTAGGGTAGGTAGTTAAGTATTTTTGTAAAATATTCTTCACAGAAGTTCCATCGTAGCTACCTCTAGAAATAAAATCTGTATGAATATTTTGTGGCGGTACCCCTAAAGCTTTACTTGCTCTAACATACTCATCTGTTCGTGCATTAGCAAATTCACCAGGTGAAAGCGGTCCATGCATGTAGCCTTCTTTTACCGGATCATGGTACCTTCCGTGTACCTGACAGTAAACTCTTTGTCCAGCTAAATATGGAGGACTTGACTCGAAATCCAGGGCTCCGTTAAGTATATCTCTTGCCCCTGACTCTTCTCCTGCTGTTAGAAGTACTAGATGAACATCTCGTCCTTTCGAGAGCTCATTACGAATATCAACCCCAAAAGATAATATCTCATCATCTTGATGAGGAACTAAATAGATGATAGGTCTCTGGCTAGGTACAATATTTGATAGACTTTGAACCACATTATCTTTAACTGACCCTGTACCGCCTAAAATAGTAATAGGTACATTCTTTTGCTTTACTATATTGCTAGTATAATCGGTTATTTGGTCTTTATTCGCAAGTAACATGACAGCATTCTCTTTGGCAGCTAATACAGAGCCAGCTAAGGCATCTGCAAATGTTTGACCCGTAGCTATGTAAACTTTACTTCTATTTTGTCCAAATCTTTGAGCAATATTAGCAGCTACTTCATAACGATCTCTACCACCTATTCTTTCAGGATTCGGCAATTGAGCTGCAACACTAGGAGCAACACTCGCCTCGCCCCCTACAATTACACTATTATGAATAGGGTGTGCTTGAATAAGGGTTATAATATTCGGAGGTAGCTCATTATTTCTTGTCAACAGAATAGGGGATCCATTAACTGATGCATAAGGTGCAATCGTTAGGGCGTCTGCGAAGACCAATCCGTTAGCTACGACGATTGAACCATTTATTCCAACTTCCATTGCTACTCGTTCTGAAACTTCAAACCGATCTTTCCCACTAATCCTAACAACCTCTTTACCTAAGTTAACTAATTCTTGCTGAACTTGATTTGATACACTGCCCTCTCCACCAATGATATAAATCTTTTTTGCTCCTAATCTAGTAATCTCTTCACGAGTTTGAGCAGTTAATGACCCTGGGTGGGTCAAAAGAATCGGTGCATTGTGTTTATAAGCCAATGGGGACGCTGTAAGTGCATCTGCAAAAGCTAAATAATTGGCTATTACTACTGTTTCGGAAGAAGTCCACTTTTTTGCGATATTAGTAGCCACTTCAAACCGATCTTTTCCTTCAATTCTTGTAGGAATATCTAACGCATCTTCAGCATTTGCAAAAGATGGTACTGCAATAATAAATAAAAAAAGCAAAATTAAGCGTGAAAAACTTTTAAAGAACATTACTACCAACCTTTCAAAATATGTAACATAGAAACAAATCTAACAATAATTAACATTATACACGAAAAAAGTATCATATGAACAACAAAAAAATGGAAGATAGAAAATCTCCCATTTTTTTATTACATCTCTTCAATTGTCTTTAGAATATTTTGCTTTTTATCATTTTTTATGTAGGTATACTTTACCTTTTTCCCCTCTGGGATGGAAGATACCTTTTCACTTAGTTCTTCACTAAAACGCAGTATGAGAGGACCTTCACTCGTTTCAACCTCAAATGAGTTTGCATCTATTAGTCCAACAAATGTACCCTCACCTTCAAGGACAGTTTCAGCAGCCTCGACTGTATTATCTTCAGCTATTTCTTGTTTTTCCGTTGTACCACATGCAGAAAGGAAAAGAAAAGTAAGCAGAGGTAAGATAAAATATTTTTTATTCATCACGTAACTCCAATCATCTCACAATTTTCAGAATGGTATTCATAATAATCTTAAGATCTGTAACAATAGAACGATCTTTTAAATATTGCAGATTTAAGTTTAATTTATCAACCATTATTTCCTCTATATATGTCTTTTCTGGTTGGGAACTTTTTGCTAATATTTCGTTTTCATCACTGTACTTTATTGATGCATAGTCAGTAATTCCAGGACGAATTTGAAAAATACTTCTTTGCTCTTTGTTATAATACTGAGTATACTTAGGAACCTCTGGCCTTGGTCCAACTAAGCTCATATCCCCAATTAACACATTAAATAATTGGGGTAGCTCATCAAACTTATATTTTCTTAAGAAGTGCCCGATTCCTGTTATTCTACTATCTCTCCCTACAGTAATCTGTGCTCCTTTTTTCTCCGCATCTACAACCATCGTTCGAAACTTTAAGATTTTAAAGTTTTTCTCATATCTTCCTACTCGGATCTGCTTAAAAAAAACAGGCCCAGAAGAAGTGAGCTTAATGATTATACTAATAACTAATAAAATCGGAGATAGGAGAACTAAACCAACAAACGATAGAAATATGTCGAATAATCTCTTTACAAGGTCATTTACCATATAATTGGGCTGTTTATACGGTAGCGATGCTTTCCCTTCCATATACGATCACCTATTTTTTATAGATTTGAGCAAGCTCTTCCACAGCTTCTACCACTCTCATTACCTGTTCATGAGACATTTTTGGGTATAATGGAATTGATATTGCGCCATTATATGCTTCTAGTGCATTCGGATAATCTTCTATACGATAACCTTGTTGCTTATAATATGGGTGCATAGGAACAGGAATAAAATGAACACTCGTTCCTATTCCTTTTTCTTTTAACTTTTCTATAAATTCTGCCCGATCAATTGTAAAATTATCCTCTTTTAAGCGGATAACATACAAATGCCATGCATGAACATTTTCAGCATTGTCATATGGAGTAATAATTCCCTCTATTTTCGAAAATGCTTCATTATATATTTTAGCTATAGATTCGCGTTTTTCTTGCATGGATTGAAGTTTTTTCATCTGCACAAGGCCAAGCGCTGCTTGCATATCGGTCATATTGTATTTAAAACCTGGATATTCAACTTCGTAAAACCATGAACCTTTACCGCTATAGCGATTCCAAGCATTCTTACTCATTCCGTGGAGGCTCATTACTCGTAGCTTATCTGCCATTTCTTCACTATTCGTGGTAACCATTCCACCCTCACCAGTTACAAGGTTTTTGGTTGCGTAGAAGCTGAAGCAAGTAAAATCGGAAATACTGCCTACCATTCTCCCCTTGTACTGGGTATAAACAGCATGTGCAGCATCTTCAATAACAACTAAGTTATGTTTTTTAGCTATCTCTAGAATTGGATCCATATCACATGGATATCCAGCAAAATGAACTGGGATAATCGCTTTTGTTCTATCCGTAATCTTTTCTTCAATTTTACTTGGATCAATATTCATCGTGACAGGGTCTATATCAACAAATACCGGTTTAGCTCCTGTATGAATAATTGTGTTGGCCGATGCAACGAACGTGTATGGAGTAGTAATAACCTCATCACCAGGTCCGATACCAGCTGCAAGTTGAGATATATGTAATCCTGCCGTACAAGAATTTAATCCAATCGCAAAATTAGAATTTACATAGTCACTGAATTGTTTTTCAAATTCAACTGTTTTTGGACCTTTACTAAGCCAATTGGAATGAAGTGTATCTAATACCTCTTTTATTTCTTCATCTTCTATTAATGGTAAGGCATATGGAATTTGATCCATGTTTTCTCACACCTTTGCTTTATTTCATTATGTTGATAAATTTTTCAGCTAATATACGGTAGTCATGTGTATTGGTTACAAACTCTTTTCCGTTCTCACCCATTTTTTGTTGCTCTTCTTTAGATATATTTTTCAATTGTACAATCGCTTTTGCCACTTCTTCTGGATTTTCTGGCGGGATGGTGACACCAGCATTAGCTTCTTTAACTAGATCATTCCCAGCTTCAATTCCATGTATAACTGGCTTACCACTCATTAAATAATCAAGAAGCTTGTTTGGGCTTACTCCAAAACGATAAAGAGGACTACGTCTCCAACCTATGTAAAGAGCATCCATCCTTGATAAGAAGTCAGGAATAGCCTTTTTATTAATAACAGGAAGAAAGTGTATATTATCTAACTGTTTGCTTTTGGCTAAGTCAATTAACCTCTGTCTTTCTGGACCTTTTCCAACAAGTACAATAGCAATTGGTTCATCCTTTAAAAGGGATGCTGCTTCAATCAAGTACTCTAGTGCATTTGCAATACCCTGAGTTCCTGCATAACCAACTAAGTATTTACCTTCCGCCTTTAGCCTAGTAATAAGCTGTTTATGTTCTACAGGGATTTCTTCTTCAGCCTCCAACCACTGCTCAACATCAATCCCATTTGGTAAGTATTCAAATTTCTCTGAAGACATTCCATGTGAAATCATATGTTGATCTGCCTTTGGTAGAAGAGATACCACCTTATTTGCAAAGCGATAAGCGTCATTTTCACCCTTTTGCATTACCATGATAAATGGGTGATATTTAGACATATTCCCTAATTCCATAGGAGAAAGTGGCCATAGATCATGGACCTCAAATATCAGTTTGGCAAAAGATAGGTCTGCGATTTTTTTTGCCGGGTAAATATCTAAAGGATAAGTAGATGAAGCGATAACGGCGTCTGGACGATAAGTATTTGCTATCTTTTTAGCATTGATAGTGATTTCTTTAAGAAATACCATCATATTGTAAATTCGCTTCAGACCATTACCCTCGTATTCAGGTGTTTGTATCCAAACATACCTTATGCCATCCAAAAACTCTTCTTGCCACTTTTCCTTCATTACCGGCTGATTCGTACGAATATGGGAATAGGAAGCGGCGATTATAGTAACCTCATGCCCCAGTTTTACCCATTCTTTGGCCAAGTGATATGGGCGATATTCCATCCCATGAATATTTGAGCCTGCATAATGGTTAATCAATAGTATCTTCATTTATTTCACTCACAGTTATTGGTTTTTTAACAATTGTTCAGCAGGGACATTTCGCAATGCTCGAGCAGGCACACCTGCCACAATTGTTTCTTTCTCAACATCTTTTGTAACAACACTTCCTGCAGCAATGGCACCGTCCTCGCCGATTGTTTTACCAGGTAAGATTGTTGCATTTGCTCCAATTCTACCACCCTTTTTAATAGTTACACCTTTAAAATGATTAAACCGTTCTTTTGTTCTAGCCATATAGTTATCATTTGTTGTCACTACATATGGTGCGATAAAAACATTATCCTCTATTGTTGAATACGCAGTAATGTAAGAGTTTGTTTCAAGTTTGCAGTAACTTCCTACTGTACAATCATTCTCTACAGCCACTCCACGTCCAACAATCGTCTTAACACCAATTTCAACTCTCTCCCGAACAGTAGCTAAGTCGGCTATGAATACATCGTCATGAATGGTTGCATTAGCATAGATAATGGAGGATGTCCCAACTGTCACTCCATTTCCAATAATGGTTGGAGGTAATAGTTTTTTTATCTCTGGCAATATGGAGTTTTTTGCTCTAGCAGGCTGTTTACCAATTACAACATTATCTTGAATCATGACATTGTTTCCAATCTGTACTCCATCATAAATGATTACATTATGTCCAATGGATACATTCTCACCAAAACTTACATTTTCACCAATGAATACATTTTGTCCCTTTGTAATATTGTTCATTTTACTCGCTTCCTTTATGTACAAAATGAAACGTAAGGGATTGACCCCTACGTTCGATTTTAAATAGTTGTTGCAATCTTTTGCTTCTGCTGTTCCGGTTTCTTTTTACGATTAGTATAAGTAAGAAGGAGCTCTCTCAATTGATCCTTATCATCGATCACTTTTTCAATCTCTTTAATGATATCATTTGCATTTTGTTCTGTCGCTTTGCCAATGTATATTTTTGTAAAGATTTGCTTTGGATGTACCTCTTCCTTATTCATAATTTCTTCGTATAATTTCTCTCCAGGTCTCATACCCGTGTATTCAATCTTGATTTCATCCTCAGTAAAACCAGAAAGTTTAATAAGGTTTTTCGCAAGATCAGTAATTTTCACCGGTTCACCCATATCAAGGACAAATACTTCTCCACCACGGGCAAGTGCACCAGCTTGGATAACTAGACGGGAAGCTTCTGGAATCGTCATAAAATACCGAGTCATGTCAGGATGTGTAATTGTTATCGGCCCCCCCTCTGCAATCTGCTTTTTAAATAGAGGGACGACACTTCCTCGGCTTCCTAAAACATTTCCAAATCTAACAGCCACAAAGCGTGTTTTGCTATGTTTTGCTAAATTTTGAATGACTATTTCAGCCACACGTTTTGTAGCACCCATTACACTTGTGGGATTAACAGCTTTATCGGTTGAAACAAGGACAAAAGTGTCGACATTAGCGGCATCTGCAGCCTCTGCAACATTTCTAGTTCCATAAATGTTATTTTTAACCGCAGCTTCTGGATTTCTTTCCATAAGCGGTACATGTTTATGCGCTGCAGCATGGAAAACAAATGATGGCTTATGCTTGAAAAACACCTCTAACATTTTGTCACGGTCCTGAATATCGGCAATCTCAGTAACAAATTGTATAGTACCATCAGGATACTTTTTTCTAAGTTCCATCTCGATGGAGTATATGCTATTCTCTCCGTGTCCAAGCAATACCATTGTATTCGGATTGAAGTGGCATAATTGGCGGCAAAGTTCAGAACCAATAGAGCCACCAGCCCCTGTTATTAATACCGTACGACCTTCGATTTTGTCAGCAATTCCTTCAATATCTAGCTCTACTGGCTCTCTACCCAATAAATCTTCAATTGAAACATCTCTTATTTCGTTAATAGCTACCTTACCAGATGCAATATCTCCGATCATCGGGAGGATTTGCACATCGTTTACAACCTTTTTTGCTTCCACAACAATTTCATTTAATCGTTGCTTGCTAAGTGATGGGATTGCTATTACAACATGTTCTACATTAAAACGCTTCACTACTTTTTGCATATCTTCAATGGTACCCGCTACAGGTAAGCCACCAACATTTAATTGTTGGACTTTGTGGTTATCATCTAAAAAAGCAACTGGGAGTAATTCAGTAGTTGGATGATCCTTTAGCTGACGAAGAAGCATACGTCCTGTTGAACCTGCTCCAACAATCAAAGTTCGTTTTGTTTTTATTGGACGGATTTTTTTAGTCTTAATTTCAAAAGCTACGGTTTGTGTAAATCTCCAGAAAAATCTTACTCCACCTAACATTAAAATGTGAAGCATATAAGTAACTGATAGCCCTTGCAAATAAATGTTATCAAAAGCAAATTTTTGTACTATTGCCGTGATAATAATGGATGATGTAACGACGAAAAAAACACCAACTAATTCTTCCATGCTTGCATAGCGCCATACACGACTGTACAATCCAAAAACATATGCAAACAAGTGGTGCGTTAATAATAATGTAATTGAAGTTGTTGTGATCATCGTTTGTAGAATGTCTAACTTTAGAATATATCCTGAATAAGGATTTAGAATAAAGTAGGACAAGTATATGGATAGTAAAACAACGAGCGAGTCTATACAGACAAGAGAAATCATCCTTGCTCTGTATTGCATAAAAACCCTCCTAGCTTGGGTATATACCTAAGTTTTCTCTTTTAATACAGATGCTATTATAGCACAATTTAAAATTTTGTAACTAAGATGTTGAACCTTGTAACTTGTTTTAAATATTTCTGTCATTTTTTATATAATTTACTTAAATCAATCTTCTTATTATAGATATTTTATCCATAATATAATAATAGACCAGGGTTTTACTTCCCTGATCTTATCATTTTTTTATTTTTAGTTGTATTCTTACTAATTACCATCCCGATTCCCTTAATCAATAGATAAGCAAAGAAAAACAGTAAAAATCCCCATATACTTATGACAGCATCATCAAAATCCATTTGTCCTCTGCCTGTCACCTTTTGCTGAATTTCTACTGCAAAAACAATAACAAGCATTACCGTAAAAGTATAAAAAAATGATATCGCAGTTAAACTATACTTTGCCAACACTTTAAATACAAAATGAACAAAAGCAAAGATTGATATACCCATAATTCCAAATATCCAAAGATGCAGATCCTTATCTGTTAGCCCCAAACCAAGCTCATTAGTTAACCGCATAATTAAATCATGTATCCCATTAACTATATCTACTATAAGAATAATTAGCTCTTTCAAAGTTTATCCCCTTCTTTTCATATTTTCATAAGATTATTGTAACTTTTGTGAAGTTACAACGTCCAATTATTAGAAAATGTAAAAACTAGTCTAATTTTATCATATTTTGTGGTATTCTATTAGTGCTGACTATTCTAGGAGGAAAATAAATGAGCTCACGTTTAAATAAAAAAAATAAGAAAAAGAAAAAGACATGGGTTAAAGTATTAATTAGTGCTTTCCTACTATTATTTATCGTAGTAGGTGCATATGCGTTTACTGTATATAATTCCTTAACAAATGCTGTAGAAACCATGCATGCACCAATAGATAGAGAAAAATCCGATAAACGTCAGGAAGATGTGGCACTTGAGAAAGCACAGCCATTCTCCGTTTTATTATTAGGGGTTGATGAACGCGAAGGTGATAGCGGTCGTTCAGATTCAATCATTGTTCTAACGGTTAATCCTAACACCAATTCCGTTAAGATGCTTAGTATCCCTCGTGATACTCGAACTGAAATTGTTGGAAAAGGTACACAAGATAAAATTAATCATGCCTTTGCTTTTGGTGGCGTAGAGATGTCAATTAATACTGTTGAAAACTTCTTGGACATTCCTATTGATTACTATGTGCAGATTAATATGGAAGGTTTTAAAGATATTGTTGATGCAGTCGGCGGAGTAACCGTCGAAAACGATTTAGACTTTTCATATGAAGGCTATCACTTCCCAAAAGGAGAGATTACCCTCAGTGGAGAAGAAGCTTTAAACTTTTCTCGAATGAGATACGAGGATCCTAGGGGAGATTTTGGTAGACAGTTAAGACAAAGACAAGTGATCAAGGCAATCATTGATGAAGGTGCTAGTCTTAGCAGTTTAAAGAACTTCGGAAATATCTTTGAAGCTCTTGGTACAAACGTAAAAACAGACCTTTCGTTTGATGAAATGGTTACAATACAGAGTAAATACCGCTCCGCAAGCAAGGATATTGAACAGTTAACTATAACTGGTCAAGGTGGTAAGATTGATGGAGTTTATTATATAACTGTTCCTGCAGATGAAAAAGAAAGATTACAATCTACTTTAAAAGGACATCTTGAATTATAATAAAAAAACTCATTGGACGTTGGTTCAATGAGTTTTTTTATTTTTAATTCTTATATTACTTACTCCTGGATTCTCTTTCTCCTTTTAAAACATATTTATTCCAAACCTCATATAAAAGTCTATTTTTAAATAATAAACCACTGATTACATAAATAATTAAACCAGATAAACAAGGTATTAATAAGCTAAGAACTTTATGAATAAACGATTCAGACTCTAGCGAGAAATATGGTATCTCCTCAAATAAAGCAAAGGCACCCCAAATACTCATTGTCATTACTATTAGAACAGGTAAACCTTTAACTAAATCTATTAGATTGACCCCCATCGTAAACCTGTTTAATGGAACAAAGAGAAGCAACATGATAATTATGAAGGATATGGAATTTGCTATTGCAATCCCACCGATCCCTAATGGTTTAACCAGTAAGAAACTTAACAAAATATTACTAAATACCCCGATTATCCCTACGGTAGAGGCGTACCAGGTCTTCTTATGAGCATAATAGATTCTATATAAAAGATAACTTATACTATTTGGAAGAATCCCAATTGAATAAAAGAATAAAGCTTCCTTTGTCTTTAAATAAGCTGAGTAATCAAAGTTTCCATATCTAAAAAGCAGATTAATAATTTCACCAGAAAAGAATAAGAATATAAGTGAAATAGGCATCATTACTAGTAATAAAACATTAAAATTCTTTATTAGAATTTGATTAAATTCATTTCTATCATTTGCGATGACCGTATTGGTAACTCTTGTATAAGTCACAACTGACAGGGAAGCTGCAAATGTAATAATTGGCAGCAAACTAATTTTAGATGCAAAATTAAGTGCAGTGACACTACCTTCCTCTAAAAAGCTAGCTAAGTAACGATCGGTAAATAAATACGATTGGCTTATAAAGGTTGAAATAGCTACTGGAATTGATAATATAAACATCTCTTTCAAAGCTGGATGTCGCCAGTTTATAGTTATTTTAAAAGGTCTATCTATCCGTTTCCAAAAGTATAGTTGGGTTGCTAACCCCGCAAAAAACCCTAATAAGGTTGCAATCGTAATACCATAAATACTAAAGAAATATCCAAATGTTAAAATCCCTACAACTACTATAAGATTGTTAATTACACCAGAAAATGCAGATACACCAAATACTGAGTGAGACTCTAGAACACCATTTAATACATGCATTAAAGATCCAAATAATATAATAGGTAATAATATTATTAATAAATCAAAAGCGAGCAACTGGTCTTTATGTGACATACCCGTACCTAGTAGTGAAATTATCTTTGTACTAAAAATGAATAGAATCGTTACAATAGGGATGGTTATTGTTAATATAATTGTAAAAATCCCACTAATAATGTTAACTGCATCTTTCTGATTCTCTCTATATTTACTATAAATAGGAACAATAATAGTCATAAGCACATTACCTACCACCGCGAGTACAACAGTTGGAATAGTAAGTGCTACATAGAAAGCATCTGTGTTACCCTGTGCGCCAAATAAATACGCAATCAGCACCTCTCTAACAAATCCAAGGAGATTACTGAAAATAGCTAACACTGTTATAAGTAATACTGAGTTCTTAAATATTTTCATATTAAAACCACCGTTTTAAATTATAGAAGTCAATAGAAACTATAAATAAGAGGTGTCAATATGATCACCTCTTATTTTTTAAATAAATAAATTCGGCTGAAAAGATCACCTTTTAGAGACCATTTCAAAAAGCTCCTTATATTTTTGCCCTATTACTTCAAATGAATAACTTTCAACAAGTTTTTCTGGCATATCGCTTATATCAGGAGGACTCAAAAGTACTTTTTGTATGGTTTGAGCTAATTCATGATAATCAGTAGGATTATTGTAATAGACCGCACTATTTTGTGTGACCTCAGGTAATGAGGCACATTTTGTAGTAATGGTAGGGACGTTTCTATACATCGCTTCTACTGGTGGCATACCGAAGCCCTCAAAAAGTGAAGTAGAAACAAATACACTTGCATTATTGTAAAGTTGGGATAACGTTTCATCATTAACAAAACCTGGTACTATAGTTTCATCAAAAATATTGCATTCTTTTAACAACTCAACCATTTTACCTGTAGATTTATCTTTAATACCAACTAATACTAGTTTTTGATTCGTTTGGTGTTTCGATTTCAACTCAGCAAATGCTTTAATCAGTGTTTCCATGTTTTTATGAGGAACATGCGATGCAACTGAAAGAATATAATTTCCCTTTTGAAGACCCCACTTACTAATAAGCTCCTGCCCATTGACATTTTTAGAAAACTTATCAAAATCAATAGGATTATGAATAACGGATAGTTTTTCACTCGGAACATTACTAAAGTAATTTAAGATATCATCTTTTACATACTGAGAAATACAAACTATATGATCACTCTTATATATACTAGCTGGATAAAATACATTAAAGATTAGTTTTTTAGACAAAGAAAAGTACTCTGGATAATGCTTGTACTGAATATCGTGTACATTAGATACCGTTTTAACTTTTTTAAGTTTTGTAAAGCTTCTCATATAACTAGGAAAAAACATTACATCTATCTTTTCCTTTTCAATTAGCTTAGGTAGGTTTGAAGAAGTGTAAATCATTCTTTTGAACCTACTATCATTGTCTAAATCACATAAGACTTTTCTAAAGTTTTTATTCTCAAAGGTGAATGAAGCATCATTATTTCGAGAAGTAAAAATGATATACTCATTCTCCTGGTCAACTATTTCTAAAGCTTTTAATAAATTTCTCAAATAACTTTCAGTTCCACCTACTTTACCCGGACGGATAAATAGAGAATCAATTCCAATCCTCACTTACTCAACTCCATTCTTTATTATCAAAGTTTATTTCTAAACCATATAAAATATTGAACCATAGGTACACACTAATAATACTTCCAAAGGTTAAAAAACTACTATCAAAAAAACCATATGCAACAATACCAAGAAAACTTGAGAGTGAATACTTAATAAAGTTGCCCTTCGCTTTTGCTAAATATATAAAAATAAGATTTAGAACGATAAAAAATAGGACAAACAATAAAAATCCCGATTCATAAATAAATTCTAAGTAATAGTTATCAACGTGCATTCTAGATAGTATGTCTGCATTTTCATTTACCCAAAAACCATTTCCGAAAAGGAAATTACCACCTTGAAACAAGGTATCCTTTATAAAATTGACCCAAATTGAAAGCCTAAGACTAGACAGAGTATTAATAAATTCAAAAAATAAAATTGAAACTAATAAGATAACACTGGTTAAACTTAACATAAAAGTATAAATAAATTTTATATTAATTTGTTTTTTATATTTGAAAATTAGCAGTAGACCAATATATATTAGGACTACCAGAATTGCGTTCCTCGAATAATTTAATAATAAGAATATCAACATAGAAATTTGAAGAAAGATATCTAGAGGTTTTCTATATTCTTTGTTAAATAAGATAGGCGCAGATGCCATTAGGGATACGGCAATAATACTACCTAAGTAACCTGGATGGTCAAACCCAAAAATGAATCTCCATCTGGCCCAAACTTCAAATAATTCCACACCATTTAATAATGAAAATATAAACGTTAATAAAAGTAGGATACTTGTAGTTCTAAATACTACTCTTTGAATAAAAATGAAGTTTCCCTTATCTGCAATCATAAGTACAGCATATATAAAGAATATAATACTTACGTCCTGGATTACATAGATAAGCATTTTAGGTTCTGCTAATCTAAAAAGATTAATCACTGTCTTAAGCAAAAATAAACTGGTAAGAAAATGTATCTCTTTTGGGATAGCAATAAGATTATTTTTTAGATTTTTAAAATTAATTGCTAATATGATAATGCTTACCAACAAGATTAAGACATGTTTACCATAATAAAATAAAGCAATGGCACTTGTTACATAATACATATCAAATATAACGTTTAGTATATAAAATACAACAACAGCTGTTAACAGCAGCTTTCCTTTATTCATTTGTTTTCTCCTTTAACAAGCTATTCGTTAAAAAGATCATAATACTTTTTGGTAACTATATTTCTCTGATAATTCTGATCGAATAATTGTATAACATTATTTTTAATCTCAGTTGATAAATGTTCATTGTTAGAGAGTTTAATTATAAAATCTACCAATTCACCCGAATTATTATCATCTATAGTTATTCCCAGGTTATTTTTAATAATTAGGGAGCCAATTTCACTATCTTTACTCATAATACCTACGATAGGTTTTCCTGCTGCAAGGTAGGAATATGTTTTACTAGGAACCGCTGTCCCTTCAACTCCTTTTTCTAAACTTGTTATCATCAAGTCTCCTGTTGCAAGAACTTTCTCATAATCTTCATTTGATTGATATGGATAGAAAAAGATATTATTTAATTGCTTTTCTTTAGCTAATTCCATTAATATGTCTTTCTTAAAACCCTCTCCTACAAAAACAAAAGCAATATTATTATTACCTTTAAGTTTTTCTGCAGCATCAACTATTATTTCAAGCTGATGAAATTTCCCCATATTTCCTGTATAGAGAATTACAAACTTATCTGACAAATTTTCTCTTTTAGAAAACGAATTCTCTTTTTTTACTGGTTTAATTTTAGTTTTATCAGCCCAATTTGTAATAATTTTTATCCTATTTTCACTTACACCCTTGTTTAGGATTTTTTCTTTCATATCAAAGCCTAAAACAATAACATTTTTTACTTTTTTAAATGCAAGATCGTTAATTAAATTGAACATTTTCACAAATACACTATCCTTATTCACAACACCCATTGCTACAGCAATATCTGGATATAAATCATGTATCAAATAGCTATATTCTTGTTTTTTTAGCAGATTAATAAAATATCCTACAACAGGAACAGTGGGAGGATTGGAGACAAATAGTACATGCTCCTTAGATTTACTAAATAGGAGATTAAATAGTACACTTAAAGTAAAACTAAAATAGTTAATTATCCGCCCTATTGAAGAGTTTTTGTTAAAATTCGATGTCCATATTCTAGAAATGTTTATCCCTTTATAATTGTCATTAGTTAACAATTTTCTCTTTTCTTCATTATATATGTTTCTAGATGTAACTACCGAAACTTCCATTCCATATGATACTAGATCCTCAGCCAATTCTGTCAATACCTTGCTTGAACCCGTTTTATTAGGATAGAAAAATTCCGAAACAATTACTATGCTTTTTGACTTATCATTACGTGGCAAGAATGTCATCCTTCCTGAATTAAGTAACGTTTTATATTTTTTATTATTTGCACTAATAATTTATTTATCGACAACTAATTACAAGTTATTACAAATTTAACTAAGCTATCATACCACATTATTACAATAAAAAACAGTCAAAACAAGTAATCTCTTGTGACCTTTTGACTAGTGAATAAACATGAAAAATAACCAGTTTTTCAAAGAAAAACTGGTTATTTACTTTTTAAGAACTAATTGATAGAAGGAATTTTTTCTTCTTTTCGTTCTTCAATATACTTAACCACATCATCCCACTTAAACAGTAAGCGAGTAAAATCCTCTTCACTAATATTTATTCCTGTTTGTACTTCGATAAACTCTAACTCTGAAGTTGCCTTAATACCATGGCGTTTACCAGCTGGTAAATGAATCGTGTCTCCAGCCTTTACGTTCAAAATTTCACTATCTAACGCAAGCTCTCCTTCGCCTCTTACAATAGTCCACACTTCATCTCTCATATTATGGAAGTGGTAACTAGAATTGCTTCCCTCACGAATACAAATACGCTTTGTAATCATTTCTTGACCACCATCATATTTACCATAGTCTAATGTTTTAGACCAACCCCATACACGTTCCTCATACATAGGTGGTGAATCGAATTGTGATATTAGTTCCTTGATATTTGGGCTTTTCGCTTTATCTGAAACAAGAATTCCATCTGGGCTAACAGCTACTACTACATCATCTAACCCAACAATCGTAACAGGTATATCTAGTTCATTTATTAAATGAGTATTTTTTGAATCAGAACTAATAACTCCCTTACCAATTTTATTAACAGTCATTTCCTCAGTAAGGGTATTCCATGTACCAAGATCCTTCCAGTATCCATCATATGGCAAGACTATAATTTTATCAGCCTTTTCAACTACTTCGTAATCAAAGCTAATTTTAGGCAATTCGCTATAATTAGCCTCTAAATGATAATAGTCAAGTGGAAGATTCTTATTTTCTAAGATTTCTAGAATATACTTTAATTTAAATGCAAATACTCCACAATTCCATAAAGCATTTTGTTCAAGTAGTCGCTGAGCTTTTTCTTCGTTAGGTTTTTCAGCAAATGAACTTACTGTTTTATAAGAGTTAGTATCCTCTGATGAGTTAGGGACAATATAACCATATTTTGTTGAAGGATAAGTCGGTTGAACTCCCAATAATCCTAAGTCAGCTTTAGATTGTTTTACTGCTTCTTCTAATTGCTTAACTTTATCAAAGAAGGTAGTTTCTACAAAAGGGTCAACTGGCAATACAGCAATAATCTCATCTTCACTAACGTTTTGTACGGTGTATAAGTAAGATGCAGCCAATGCTATAGCTGGGAATGTGTCACGTCTTTCCGGTTCAATAATAAGAGGAACATCAAATCCAACTTGACTATGAATCATGTCTCTTTGCATTTTAGATGTAGCAATTACAGCGGAGTTTGCGAGACCAACTGTCTTTAACTGACCCCATACACGTTGAACCATAGATTGATTTTGTGCATTTTCATCTTTAAGAACTTTTAAAAATTGTTTTGAACGAGTATCGTTGGAAAGTGGCCAAAGTCTTTTTCCGGATCCACCTGACAATAGTACTAGTTTCATATATTAAGTTCCCCCAATACTTATAATATTTATATATTAAGTAAATAATTATCGTTTACCATATGGAAAATAAATAACAAATAACCTTTTATATATTAACATTGATTACTGAAAGAGAAAAGTATTTGTGGGTATAAGGTAATAATTACTGATTCCCTTATTTATTTCCTGATACTTTCCTACTATAAAATCCATGTTCATTTCCAATTACTAAAAGAAGGGATGCTCGAGAGCAAACCTTCCCACATTCTAATTAGAAACTAATCGATTTACTTCCTCCATAACAAAGGTACAAATACTTTCTAGCTTCTTCTCACTTTGTTCCAGATTCTCCGCCTTTACTCCAAAGTAAAACTTCGCTTTTGGTTCTGTCCCAGAAGGTCGTAAGCAGAACCAAGACCCATCACTCAAGTGGAACTTTAATACATTTGATTTTGGTAAATCAATAACGTTTTCGGAACCAGAGATAATATCTAAGCTTTTTCCCTTACTATAATCTTCAATCGTTCTAACTTGTAGTCCAGCTACCTCCAATAACGGCTGTTTCCGGAACTGATCCATAATATACGCTATTCTTTGGGCTCCGTCTATTCCTTTTAATGTAATAGACTTTAAATCCTCCCGATAAAAACCATATTTTTCAAATATCTCTAATAGGCCTTCATAAAGAGATTTCCCTTTAGCTTTATAGAATGCAGCAACTTCTGCAACAAAGACAGCTGACTGAACAGCATCTTTATCACGGACAAAATCACCCACTAAATATCCATAGCTTTCCTCATAACCAAATAAGAATGTATTTGATTTCGTCTGTTCAAACTCATGAATTTTTTCACCAATGAATTTAAACCCTGTTAAGGTGTCGATAGTTTCGATTCCATATGCTTTAGCAATTTCACGACCAATCTCTGATGTTACAATTGTTTTCACAACTACACCATTACTCGGAAGGGTACCTTGTTCTTTTTTCTGTGATAGTAGGTACTCAAGCATAAGTCCTCCGAGTTGATTTCCCGTTAGTACAATATACTCCCCAGATTGATTTTTCACAGCAACTCCTAATCGGTCAGCATCAGGATCTGTGGCAAGTAGTAGATCGGCATTTTCTCTTTCACCATAAGCAATTGCAAGCTCAAATGCTGCGTGTTCTTCAGGATTTGGTGATGTAACAGTAGAGAAATTTGGATCTGGTAATTCCTGCTCTTTAACTATTGTAACGTTCTCGAAGCCAAATGCTTTTAACCCATCTCGCACAGGGTGATTGGCTGTACCATGTAGAGGTGAAAATACAATTTTTAGGTCTCTAGATACTTTCTTTACTAATTCTTTATTTTGTTGAATATTCTCTAGAGCTGTAATGTATGCACTATCAACTTTTTTTCCTATATATGTTAGGAGTTCTTTTTCTAAAAGTACTTCTTCTTGTTCAACAGCTACTATTAACTCGTCTTCCACTTCATTAATATACTTGATTATTTCATTTACACCTTCAGGAGGCAATTGACCTCCATCTTCTCCATATACTTTAAAACCATTGTACTCTGGGGGATTATGGCTTGCTGTAATAACAACTCCAGATACAGCATTTAGATATCTAACTGCAAATGAGAGAAGTGGAGTAGGACGAAGCTCTTCAAACAAATATACTTTTACTCCGTGTTTTCCAGCTGTTTTGGCAACTTCAAGAGCAAACTCACGGGATTTATGACGAGAGTCATATGCTATTACAAGCCCTCTTTGTTTCGCATTCTCACCTTGGTGGTCTATATATTTTGCTAATCCTTCTGACGCCCTTCGAATGGTGTATATATTCATTCGATTTATTCCAGGACCAATCTCCCCCCTCATTCCACCTGTACCAAACTCTAAATGCTTGTAAAAGCTATCTTCTAACATGCTTTTATTATCTTGAATATCATTTAATTGCTGCTTAAGTTCAGTATCTAAATCATTCTTTTTTGTCCATCGTTCAATGTTTTTTTCCCAATTCATAACTATAATTACTCCCAGCTTTTTTCATTATTATTAACCACCACTATTTTCGATAGTACCAAAAGGAACAACTGCATCATAAAGCATTATGTATTTTGTGATAAAAAAAAGAGCATCATCACGGCACACTCTTTATAGTGACTGCTATGACAATGCTCCAGAGGACTTAGATTAATCAAACATCTTCTTTGCAGTTTGTTCTTTTTCTACCTTTTTCATATCAGCTTCAACCATTAAACGAACAAGTTCTTCAAAAGAAGTTCTTGTAGGATTCCATCCTAATAATGTTTTCGCCTTGTTTGGATCACCAAGTAACTGGTCAACTTCAGCAGGACGGAAGAACTTTGGATCAACGTCAACAATTGTTTCACCTGTCGCTTTATTAATTCCCTTTTCTTCTACACCGTTGCCTTTCCACTCAATCTCAATACCTACGTGCTTAAATGAAAGCTCTACGAATTCTCGTACCGTATGCATTTCACCTGTAGCAATTACAAAGTCTTCAGGGTTTTGATGCTGAAGAATTAACCACATACACTCAACATAATCCTTCGCATATCCCCAGTCACGTAAAGAATCAAGATTTCCTAATGAAAGCTTTGTTTGTTTGCCTTGGGCAATTCTAGCCGCAGCAAGAGTTATCTTACGAGTAACAAATGTTTCTCCACGTCTTTCTGATTCATGATTGAAAAGAATTCCGTTTACAGCAAACATGTTATATGATTCTCTGTAATTTTTTGTAATCCAAAAACCGTAAATCTTAGCTACACCGTACGGTGAACGAGGGTAGAAAGGTGTCGTCTCTTTTTGTGGAACTTCTTGAACCTTCCCGTACAATTCGGATGTAGAAGCCTGATATACACGAGTCTTATCTACTAGACCTAGAATTCGAACAGCTTCAAGAATATTTAATGTACCTTTCCCATCTACATCAAGGGTATATCCAGGCATATCGAAAGATACACGAACATGCGACTGTGCCGCTAAATTATAGATTTCGTCTGGTTGAATATCACCAATCAAACGAGTAATGTTTAGGGCATCTGTTACGTCTCCATAATGCAAATGGAAGTTTTTGTTATCTTTTAATACTTTTGCTTCCTCTGTAGTCATAACATCCTCGAGGCGTTCTTGGTTATAAGAAGAACTACGTCTGATTACACCATGAACTTCATATCCTTTATCTAATAAAAATTCTACTAAGTACGATCCGTCTTGTCCTGTAACACCAGTAACTAATGCTTTTTTCATATTATCCTCCAAGCGATATATTAATTATTTTTATTCTCTAGGAACCAATTATAAGCTTTGGTTAAGCCTTCCTCTAATGAGGTTGAAGCCTTCCAACCAAGATTATTAATTCTTGTAACATCGACGAGTTTACGTGGTGTCCCGTCTGGTTTACTTGTATCAAACTTTATTTCTCCCTGATATCCAACAATAGATTTGACTTTTTCTGCAAGCTCCTTAATTGAAATGTCATCTCCCACTCCAATGTTTACAATTTCATTCTCATTGTAATTTTCCATCAAGAACAGACAAGCTTCAGCTAAATCTTCTGAATACAAGAACTCTCTCTTGGGAGTACCGGTACCCCAAACCTCAACAAACGGAGTATTTTGTTGCTTTGCTTCATGAAATTTTCTAATAAGAGCTGGCAGAACATGTGATGTGTGAAGATCAAAGTTGTCATTTGGGCCATATAGATTAGTTGGCATTGCCGAAATATACTTTGTACCATATTGTCGATTATAGGATTGGCACATATTTATACCAGCAATCTTAGCAATTGCGTATGGTGCGTTTGTTGGTTCTAGCTCTCCTGTAAGTAGGTATTCTTCTTTTAAAGGCTGAGGAGCTAATTTAGGATAAATACATGTACTTCCTAGAAATAGAAGCTTCTTAACATTGTTTCTATATGAAGCATCAATAACATTCGTTTGAATTAATAAGTTATCTCTAATAAAATCAGCAGGATATTCATTGTTTGCCACAATCCCACCTACTTTAGCTGCAGCTAGAAATACAAATTCTGGCTTTTCTTCTTCAAAGAATACGTCAACATCTTGTTTAGATCTAAGGTCTAATTCAGAGCTTGTTTTCACAACTAGATTTGAATAACCTTCCTTTATTAATGCATTGTAAATAGATGATCCCACAAGTCCTCTGTGACCAGCTACATATATCTTTGAATTTTTATTCATGATTGTCACCTCGTATATTTATTATGGTTAAGTAGAAACATTAATATGAACTACACTTAATAATTTTGAAAAACCCTGTAGATTATTTCAAAAATAAAGAGAACCAATCATACATTCAGATTGATTCTCCATTATTAATTGTTACGTTTAGACTAAATATCAAATAATAGAATTTTACAACCAATATGATGAATGAAGTTTCAATTCTTACTTTTAACCTCTACAGAGCTTCTGTAGATTTTGTTGGTTTTTGTTCTAATTGCATACCTTCCTGGACACCGTCACCTTTTAAAACCCTTGAAATTGTTAATAAGAAAATTTTAAGATCAAATGAAAAGGATAGGTTATTAATGTATAAGCCGTCTAACCTTGCTTTTTCTTTATAGCCAATCGTATCTCTTCCATTAATTTGTGCAAATCCTGTTAACCCAGGTAACACACTATATACATTATTCTTAACACGCTCATAATAAAGTTCCTTTTCATCTTTAATTATAGGTCTTGGGCCTATTATACTCATTTCACCCTTAACTATATTTATAATTTGCGGTAACTCATCAAGACTACTTTTACGCAAAAATTTACCTACCTTAGTTATATGATAATCAGGGTCTTCAAGTAAATAGGTAGGCATGTTTTTTGGGGTATCCACCCTCATAGTCCTAAATTTATATACGTAGAACTCTTTCTCATCTTTGCCTAGTCTAAGTTGTTTAAAGAATAATGGCCCTTTGGAATCCAACTTGATTAGAATTCCAATTAAAACAAAGAAGGGTAGTAATAAAGTTAATGCAATTAACGAGAGAAGGAAATCAATCGGTCTTTTTACATAATTTCGATAGAACATATTAACCCCCACCATTACAAGATAAGATATATATTTTTTTCTATGTCTGATATAACTTTGATTAATAATATGCTAGAAATCTAAACTTATAAACTTTCCGCCTATTTATCCTCACTTAACAAGGACGAATTACCTAAACTATACTATCACAAATATGAAACTTTAAAAATACTTTTTTTTGGAAATATTTTTGTATTTTTTGTCATTTGCCAAATTGTATTCTAACATAGATGAAAGTACTTTGGGGAACAATTTTATGAATAAAATTGCAATTTATATTTCGTAACATTTATTTAGACGTAACCTTTTATTGGAAAGTTTCTTTTCCAGATCTTTTTTATATAATTTTTTTATTGAAGTACTGTATCCTCCACTGAACCTATTCCACCGAGTATAGTTATGTCCTTTATCCCATATTTATTTAGAACTGACTCCGTAACATCTGGTAAGGTTTCTTTTTTAGTTAACAATAAGCCTGTCCCTTGTTTTGTAATTAGAACAGAGCCGGTTAGTGCATCTGCGAAACTAGTCCCACTTGATATATAAGTCCTATTTGCTTCTTGGAAGTACGTATTAAAGATATTTGCAGCTACTTCGTATCGATCTTTTCCACCAATCCTTGTTGGGTTAGGTAAAGAATAATATACTGAAGGGCTAACACTTCCTTCACCCCCTACAACAATAGATGAAGTAACAGGATGTGTACTTAAAAATTCTTTGGTTTCATAAGGTAACTCATTTGTCTTTGTCAAAAGAATAGGTACACCTACTTTTGAAGCATACGGCGCAATAGCAAGAGCATCAGGATAATTCAATCCATTTGTAACTACAACTGAACTATAACTCCCTAATTCTCTAGCAATATTTGCCGATACTTCAAATCGATTCTTACCATCTATTCTTCGAATGTTAAGTCCCATTTGGCTAAGTTCATTTATTACACCATCTGAAATGCTGGCCTTTCCCCCAATAATAATTACTTCTTTAGCACCAAGTCTTTCTATTTCTTGCTTCGTTGCAACCGTCAAATGTGAAGGAGCTGTTAAAAGAATGGGTGCATTGTATTTATAGGCAAGAGGCCCTGCTGATAATGCGTCAGCAAATGCAATATAATTACTAATAAAGACCGTATTTGATGAATCCCAGCCTTTTCTCGATACGTTTATTGCCACTTCAAATCGATCCTTACCCGCAATTCTGTCAGGATAGCTAGGTGCTTGAATTAGTCCATAACCAAAGTAAGAATCTCTTCCAGTCACACCAAGATCTACAGCCATTTCCTTAAGCTTGTTCCTTAAAAACAAGTTAGACTGTGTAGGATACATTTCCTTTAATAAAGCTAGGTTCCCAGTTACAAAACCAGTAGCCATCGATGTACCACCAAAGGTAGCATACCCATTATTTAAATAGGTACTTAAAATCTCTACTCCTGGTGCCGAAACTTCAATGGCATTTCCTGTCGCCGAGAAACTTGCCCGATTATTTGATTGATCTACAGCAGCTACTGCAATAGCAGATTCATACCTCGCTGGGTACTCAACTGTATCTCCACTTCCATCTATATTTCCATTATTCCCTCCCGCCGCAACGACGGATAAACCTAGATGATTTGCTTTATAGATTGTTTGTTCAAGGAGAATTGAGTGTCTACCGGAGCCCAAACTTAAGTTAATAATGTCAATATCATTGTTAATACACCACTCAATCCCAGACACCAAATTTGATACTAACCCTTCTCCATATTGATTAATTACTTTTACAGAATATATTTCTGCATCTGGCGCTATTCCGACTGTCCCTATCTCATTATTTTTTGCCGCAATGATCCCTGCAACATGTGTTCCATGACCAAAATCATCATAATAAGAGGTTGTGTAGGATTGAAATGATACTCCACCTGCAATCGCTAAATCCTCATGTGGAGATATTCCGCTGTCTAGTACAGCAATTTTTACTCCCTTCCCAGTATAGCTATTATTTCCGTTAGGATTAGTTGCACGAACTGTATTATATCCCCAATCTTTAATTTGCCCCTCCACCCGAATGGGCTGGTCTTGTTCAATCGCAACAATACTGGGATCCATTCTTAATCTATCAATAGAATTTGCAGGTATATTCACTTTTACTGCAGGTGTAAAATCAAACTCCCCAAGGATAATTCCATTATTTTCCTCTATTAAGCTAGTATTAACAGAATCCCTAAATAAAATGATAACCTCTTTATTTATGTTACCCACCTCTGCAAGAACAAAGGAGGGAGAAAGAATTAATATACATATAATAATCAATGAAGCTAGTCGTTTACTCATAGCACTATCTTCCTTTCACTTCTTTTATAGATTATTATAGTTAACTTATATACTAAAGTCAGGTTCTATATTTTTGGAAAAAGAAATCCAGTGTGCTAATTAACTAAAACATTTCCAACGGAGATTAATAAAAGAAGAAAACGAAGAGAAAAGTAAGAGGAGAAGTGGAATCTTAGATTCTAACAGGCAGCAGACAGATGCCTGTTAGAATGCTTTTATAAAATCAGTTTATTTATATCCCTTTACGTTATTCTTTTGCCAGTTCCATGAGTCCTTACACATATCATATATAGTTTTACTAGCTATCCAATCTAATTCTTTGTTTGCTCTTGATGGATCAGCATAACAAGCTGCTATATCACCAGGTCTTCTTTCTACAATATCATAAGGAATGTCAATTCCTGATGCTTCACTAAATGCATGCACTAGTTGTAGGACTGAATGTCCTTTTCCGGTTCCTAAATTATATTTAAGCACTCCTTCGTTAGAAAGAGCTTTTTCCAGTGCTTTAATATGGCCTTTTGCTAAGTCAACAACATGAATATAATCTCTTACACCCGTCCCATCTATAGTCGGATAATCTCCTCCAAAGATACGAAGCTTATCTAACTTGCCTACTGCTACCTGTGTAATAAAAGGCATAATATTATTAGGAATGCCGTTTGGATCTTCACCAATTAGTCCACTCTCATGTGCGCCAATAGGATTAAAATATCTAAGCAAAATAAGACTCCACTTTTTATTCGCTAGAGAAATATCGCTTAAGATTTGCTCTAACATTAATTTAGATTGTCCATAGGGATTAGTAGCTGTTAATGGAAAATCTTCCTTAATAGGTAATGTTGCAGGATTACCATAAACTGTAGCAGATGAACTAAACACTAACTTAGTTACTCCAAACTGTTCCATTACCTGACACAGTATGATGGTTCCAGTTATATTATTATGATAGTATCGTAACGGTTGTTCAACAGACTCACCTACAGCCTTGAGCCCTGCAAAATGGATAACAGAATCTATTTCATTTTCCTCAAATACTTTTTCTACTGCTTGTTTGTCTAACAAGTCGACTTGATAAAACTTAAAGGCTTTGCCTGTTATTTTTTTTACTCTATTTAAGGATTCTACGCTACTATTAGTAAGGTTATCAATCACAACAACTTCGTAGCCAGACTGTAAAAGCTCCACAATGGTATGACTACCAATATAACCCGCTCCACCTGTGACTAAAACACTCATGCTATCACCTCCGAAAAAGCTAGTTTCAATGATTATATCATCATTTGAATAATGGAACAAAATTCCCTTGTTATTTATTTGGAAACAAAATAAAATTATCCCGTATTAACTATATTACTATTTTGAGGTGAATCATCCGTTGAAGTTCTTTAATAAGGTAATGACCATTCTCTTCGTATTCGTTCTTGTTTTTTCGAATTATGATTTAAGCTTTTCCTCAGCCTCAAGTGTTACCGCTGAAAGAGAGCAAAAGATCAGGCAGGTTCTTAACCTATCTCAAAGCAATCCCTTAGTAACTTCAAAGCAAGTAACATATGTAAATCCACCAGTTGCTACTCAAGCCTCATATGTACAGAACATCGATGATTACCATCTTCATGAGTACTTCTTTGCAACGAACGGCGGCGAATTCGAAGTTTTCTCTCAACATAATGATGAGGCACCAATTGATTATATTATTTATCACTTTGGTACAGATGAAATAGTTGAACCCCTTGAAGGTAACCGCTATCAATTAGAACAAGGCGCATACTATTTTGCTGTATTCGGGTACAGTGACCAACCCGTTCCTTACGAATTTCAGCTTAATGGACCTTTTTCTGAACAACCAAGTGCAACCCTACCTTCTCTTCAAATGTCTAAACCAGCTAGTCATAATATCAGATTACCTAAAGGCTCTTCCCCTGTTTTTCCGATAACAGGAAGTACTTCTGATGCGTATCATTTAAGACTCGAGGTAAATTATGACCAAGAATTTGATTTACCAGTTCCGGGAGCATTTAGTGAAGATTATGCTGTTCTAGGAAATGGGTTTAATGAGATTACTTTTACAGCCACGAGAGTAGGAGGAAATCAACTAACATCCATTCACAACATTATTCTTCCTGGCGTAACGAGGATTATGGGTAGTGACCGTTATGCTGTTTCTGGAAACGTTAGTAGTACGCTGAATCATTGGGGATACAATAGTGGAACCATTGTAATGGCTAGGGGTGACTTATATCCTGATGCTCTTTCTGGGGGCGCTTTAGCATACCTAGAGGATGCACCAATCCTCTTAACAAAGACTACATCCTTACCCGATATAATCATTAGAAAAATAAAAGACCTTGGTGCTGAACGTGCTATTATTCTGGGTGGTCTTGGTTCAGTCTCAGAAAATGTGGAGAATCAGCTTTTTGATCTAGGAATAATGGAAATAGAACGTTATGAGGGAAAGGATCGGTATGAGGTATCAGCAAATATCGCTGAAGAAGTCTCATACTACTCTGAAACGGATACCGCTATTATCGCCAGTGGAATGGTATTTCCAGACGCTCTTTCTGCTTCTACACTTTCTGGCCCAATGGGAATGCCAATCTTATTGACTAGAACTGATAGTGTACCAGATTCTATTCAAATGTTTATAAAGGATCATCCGGAGATTACAAATTTTATAGTTGTCGGTGGTCCGGCAACTGTTAATGAAAAAGTTGTTAGTAAGATTAAAAGTATTCAACCTGGTTCTGTCGTAACTAGAATTGGTGGGAAAAACCGATATGAGGTTTCAGTGAATGTTGCAAAGTATGCAATGAATTACTACGGTCTTGAGTTAGGGACAGTAGCTGTTGCGAGAGGTGATCTGTTCCCTGATGCTCTATCAGGAGCACCATTAGCGAATTATTTTGGTGCACCTATACTTCTAACACCAACAAGTAAAGTGGATGAAACAGTAAACAGCTTTTTAATGAACAACCGTAATCAACTTGAACATATCTATATCCTCGGAGGAACAGGATCCGTCTCAACTACCACAGAAAACCAATTATTTAACCTAATTAGATAATGATGGTAAGGCCACTTGATAAAAGTGGCCTTATTTTACTTTTCATATTTCTTCACGATGTCAGTACCCTGCTGTTTCTCATTAATAAACTTGTCTTCCTTTGACTTTTGCGATTCCGTAACAGCATCAGAAGTGATATTGGGAACCGAATCTAGTGCACTTTCTGCATCAGTAAAACTTGTGTCTCCCATATTAGTAACAGACAGATCTTTGTTATCCATAAAAAACCTCCAAACCAAGTTTTTATTATTCTTTCCATTTTGAATCATAATATGAGTTCAAAAAAGCCCTCCATAAGGTCTTATGAAGGGCTTTCGAATATTATCTAGTTAAGAAGGCTTTAATCTGCTCAGCCATCGCTTTAGCACGCTGTTCCTGAACAGTAGGATTTGCTAGTATTTTTACTTCATCTGGATTTGAAATGAAGCCTAGTTCAATAAGAACTGATGTCATTTTCGTCCATCTTGTTACGTATAAATTATGATCCTTTGTACCATTACTTGAGTAAATATTACTAATGCCAACTCCAGGGTATTGTAAGCTTTGTGCTAACCCCTCTCCAAGAACTTTACTATTTTGTGCTTGGACAGATGGTGTAGGATCATAAGCAATATTATTACCTGTATAGCTTAATGCTTTTGTACCACTTCCATCTCTAACCAAGAACTCTTTTCGATCTGTGTTTTCACTGATAAATGGGTATTTAACCCCATCGGAAAGAACATATACATCAGTCGTTTCAATAGCTGGACGATAGGAACTATAATGTGTACTTAGCCCTCTTGGACTTGAAGAAACGTTTGAATCATGATGAATACTAATAAATATCTCTGCATTTGAGCTATTAGCAATATTCGCACGTTCCTCAAGAGATACATAAACATTTTGGTTTGGATTTCTAGTATATAGAACTTGCGCACCCATTTGAGTTAAATAGCTTGCTACTTTAAGAGTAAAGGAATTATTTAAATCTACTTCCTTATATCCGTTTTGAACAGCACCAGGATCAACTCCACCATGTCCAGGGTCTAACATAATTACTTTTCCTGCTAAAGGTGGAGCTACTTCTTGTCCTGTTAATGTGTTAAACGTTTGTTGTGGAACAGAAGCTGTACCACCTAGAATGACAAAGTCTGAAATGTTTTTATTTACAATTGTAGACTTAACGGAACTTGGTGCTGATGTAGGATGGGTAAGTAAGAGTGGAGCCCCTTGTTTTGCTGCAAGTACGGA